>JAQCLE010000021.1 GCA_027592755.1 Bacteroidota bacterium
GGCTAAAATGGTTGACCACAAGCCATGTCCTTACAATGTGATCTGTATTTATTAAGTGCCTACTTCAATTCTTCAAACTGTTTTCAACAAATGTCCGTAAGGCTTGTGTTGTATATTGCTCATTGGTATGCGGTTTTAATCGACGTCCACATTTAGAAGCAATATAAATTTGCTCTGATCGATTGGTGACTAGCCTGCCAACTGCTTTCTCACTTTCTCCATCACCATAAACATCGGCGGTATCAATGAAGTTATTGCCCATGTCAATGGCTTTGTTCAGAATTTCATCTGCGTTGCTGTGACTGAAAGGCTCACCCCATTTCCCGCCAACCTACCAGGTGCCAAGGCTTATCTCAGAAACGTCAATTCCTGTTTTGCCTAATGTTCTAAATTTCATCCGTTTTGATCCGGTTTATATCAGCATCTAAATAATTCAACAATGCTGAATTATCCTATTTTAGCATAAATATTGACTTGATTATATTCATCCAATATTTATCGTAAATCTCCTACCACTAAGAGCCATAAAAAAGAACTTTTCTTTTAACAACTATTCAAACGGTATGAATTATCCAATTCCTTCGACGAAGGATTATATTTATAAATTGAATGGCCTTATTTTTAGGGCAGAATAATTCTAAAAACTAAATGGCTTTGGTACCACGATTATTCACTAGACTCTTTTTTGTTAGTGTCATTCTTGTATGCTCTGGAATTGCTCATGCTCAACCTGCAGGTTATGGGTACGGTAAGCAGATTACAGTCGATGCTACCGAAGTAATCGGTGGTAGTGCCCTGGCAAACTTCCCGGTGATGGTAAGGTTCATGGGTGCCGGAGCAGACGATGATCTATGAACTTCAGCAAATGGAGGACATGTTGAAAATACCAATGGCTATGATATCATATTTACTTCAGACCTGGCGGGTACTACCGTTTTGGACCATCAGATCGAACATTATGATGCAACCACAGGTGAGTATGTAGCCTGGGTGCGAATTCCCTCATTAAGTAATTCAGTTGATACTGACATTTACATGTATTATGGAAACTGTTCGGTGACGGCAGGTACATCGACAACCGATGCATGGAATTCGGATTTCGATGCAGTTTATTTTCTTCATGATGACTTCGGGGATTCCACAGCCAATGCCAACACCGGGACCAATTCCGGCAGTGCTGACCTTTCTCCCGGGCTGATTGGAGATGGCCAGGCTTTCGGGGTCAACGATTATGTTGAGGTTCCTTCCGCCTCAATTTCAGCTGGCCAGGGTACTGTTTCAGTATGGGCTTATATGCCATCGACACCAGGATATACTGGCACCGAACAATACATGTATGGGCATACATCAAATCCGTCCGGATTTGCTGACAGGATTCAACTTTATACAGATGATGGCGCTGGCGGATTAGACCTGGGATTAGGCAGTAACCATAACCTGGAGCAGGGCATAATTACCTTACCCACCGATGTATGGTTCTATGTAGCACTTACCTGGGACGGAACAGATTGTTTTGTCTATGTCAATGGAAATTTAGAACATACCGAAGGTTACGTTGGGTTGGGAACACTCGAGACTTACCTAGATATAGGGAATGATGGCAGAGCCACTGGAGCTAGGAATGAAGGCTGGGATGGAGATCTCGACCATGCTCGGCTTTCCAACGAAGTATTTACTGCTAACTGGATTGAGACTGAATACAACAATCAAAGAACCAGCTCAACTTTCTTATCCATAAGTAGTGAATTTAATGGTACAACCTATTATTCTTTAACAACCGGTGCCTGGGATGCTAACACGTCCTGGTCTTTAACATCTGACGGATCAAGCGGGGCAGTTGGAGTAGGTATTTGGCCAAGCAGGAACGACAATGTAGTCATTAGAAGTGGCCACACAATTACCGTCGATGCCACAGACGATAATAATGCCTGCGGGATATCTCCAGATGGGTTGAATAGAACCAATGTCGGAACATGGCCAACCTCTTCAGGAACCGCAAGTTTTTATCATACTGGCGATATAATAATTGATGCATCCGGGACTTTGAGCCTTACGGTGCAATCCATGTTTGAAGGTTATACTTACGTCAATGGTACACTAAACACAACTGTGGATTTCATAAATCTTGGCAACATGGAGATCACCTCATCAGCGACTCTTGATTATCTCGATGACCTGATACTATCGGGAAATAGTTTCACCGTTTTGGATAATACAGTAACCGGCGATGATGACCTTTATATTGATCATACAGATGCACTATTGTGTGGAACAGGAACACTAAACATAGGAACCGGGGGACCTAACCCCATTATTCAATACTTGAATAGCGCCACGGATGCCCAAGTATGCTCGGGTTTGACCATAACATGTACAACGAATTGTGGAGGGTTTAGCCCTCCCGGGAGCCCCGGAATTTTCTCATTGGGTTGGACGGGGCCGGGCGGAATCGCCAGTACAGATGGCACTTCAGAATTGGTACTTTGGCTGGATGTCAATACCATCTCCCAGGGTACGGGCACCAACCTTTCGAGCTGGTCAGATCGATCCGGTTATGGAAATAATGCTTTATCTCCGGGAGGAAGTGAACCTGTTTTTAATACAACACAAATCAATGGATTCCCTGCCGTGGCATTTACAGCTTCTAATTCAGATTATCTTGCGGTTACTGACGATGCGTCTCTTGATGCTTCAACAATATCATTATTTGCTGTTGGAAACGCAACGAGTTCTTCGGACAGTTACGGCGGATTTGTTGCTAAAGTAGATGACGAGCCTTCATCCTAGGGGTACTTTCTCGCTCGAAATTCAACAAATCAGGAAGCCGGGCTGGTGATTGATGCTGCAGCGAATACTTCATTCGGATCAATAACCTATGGTACCTACACGGTCATGGCTGGAATATATGATCAGGTCAATGTAGACTTATTCCTGAATGAAACATCACAGGGACAAGATGCTTATGCTGCAGCTATAACAGCTTCCGGTGATGATCTGCTAATTGGTGCAACTGACCCAAGCCCGGTTTCACAATTTTTAGATGGAGACATTGCTGAAGTCATCACCATTGGAAGAAATGTAAATGCAGCAGAACGAATCATTATCGATAATTACCTGTCTGCTAAATATAATATAGCATTAGCCGCAAATGATGTATACGAGCAGGACGACGCTGGTGACTTTGATTTTGAGGTAGCAGGAATCGGTCAGGCAGCAGACGGAACCTTCAATAAGGACGGACAAGGAACGAGTCTGGTAAGGATGAACCTGGCTAACGACCTGGACAATGATGAATTCCTTATGTGGGGTCATGATGGTACTGCTCTCTCGGTGATTAATAGTTCTGATGTGGATGGCACCATCATAGAGGCCCGTCTTGAACGTGTATGGCGTGTAAGTGAAAATGACAATACAGGCACAGCGGTTGATGTCGGAACGGTTAGATTAACTTTTGATGTGCAGAGTGTTGTAGAGTCATTTATCGTCGGATCAGATCTTAGGCTCTTAATCACAAGGGATGACGCAATATTTATTGACAATGATGTCACTCCACAAGCTGGCTCTTATAACATAGATAACCAGCTTATTACATTTAGTAATGTATCTTTTCAAGACGGTGATTATTTCACGCTGGGAACCGCGGATAATACAACTTCTCCGCTGCCTATTGAACTCATTAGTTTTGATGTAGCGACTCAAAGTTCATCGGTGATTGTTAAGTGGAGAACAGCCACCGAGCTTAACAACGACTTCTTCACAGTGGAGAAATCCGTGTTGGCCGAGCATTGGGAAGTCGTGGTTCAAACCCCGGGTGCTGGAACCACCACGCAAACCAATCAATACCAGATTACTGATAATAATCCTTACCCAGGCATATCTTACTACCGCCTAAAACAGACTGATTATGACGGTCATTTCTCATACTCAAATATTGCCTTTGTTTATATTGAATCCGATAATGCGGTCAATGTTTATCCTAATCCGGTCGATGATGTTGTTTTCATTGAAAGTGATATGGATTCAGCCAGCAAAATATATCTTATGAATAGCATTGGTCAGGTGATGAACCTGAGTCCAGCTGGCAATGAGAATTCTCAAACAGAATTTGATACTTCCGGCCTTTCAGAAGGCATCTATTTTATTGTCATCGAAAATTCAGGGAGGAGAAGTTCCACAAGTATCATTATTTCCCATTGATACGTTGCTGTCTCACTTTTACCTAATAAACTCCAGAATCTTAATGTTAAAATCTTTCCTATCAATGTAGGCAAGATGTAACTTATCTTCAGAATATTGGTAAACTTTAGCCGAAATATACCTGGGATCTAATCCCTTATTCTCAATGTACCTAATAATGCGGTCATTGGGTGTAAGGAAGTTATCGGTTTTGGTCACTTCCAGGCCGGGATAGGTTAAGTTAGTCTGAAAATAAGTACTTCCCCGTCGGGTGCCGGTAATCTGGCGTGAACCACCTATGGCAACTCCACCAGCGCCACCAAAAGAGCCGAACCCTCCCCCAATAGTCAAACCTGTCGCAACATCGTTGAAGGCACCCATCGTAACTTTAACATTACCCCTGTTTATCCGATCAACATAGATCGATGGATAACCATTGGAAAAAGTCTTGAACAATTTTTCATTCCTCATGGTGGTGAGTGAGTGTCTGGCACCATATTCATCAATCAAATAAGCCGGACCCGATTGAAACGGAATTGGCTCTTCACCATTGTGCTTGTACGACTGAATTAAGTCACCACTCAATAAATCATAAACAGAAAGGTCAATTTTAACATCATCGATTGTCCACCGGTAAAGCCAATTGTTCAAAAGATAGGCGTTCGACGATTTACCAAAAACCATTTTTTCTTCAGGTAAACTGGTCAGTTCATTGTTATCGGTATCCCAAAAAATTGTCCATAGGTGGGTTTTAAATTGAGCCTTCTGATCAAATGTGAGCGTAATATTCCTTCCGTTTATGTAGGCCTTCTTCGTGAGCTGGCAACTATAGATTGACTTTGGACCCAATGGATCAACAAACAATGTTGGTTCCAGAGAAGCAAATGATTTTGAAATAATGGCCGGAACTTCAAATTGCCGTGATTCCATTGTCTGTGAAGGATTCAATCGAACAATTTTGAGTTTATTGTTTCCCCGGATTTGAACAAAAACAAAAAGATCGCTGCCATTGTCAAGATATCCCGATATTTCCTCGGTATTAATCGCCCTGATGCGATGATGTTGAATGTTCTCGAGTTTATTTGAATTTGCGTCTACAATAAAAGCGCCAATATCGCCCTCCTTTTTTATTGATCTAGGTTTGAGATAGAAACCGTACTTGCCGTCTGAAAAAGTTCCACCGATAATTTCAGGAGTATATTTAAATGGTTCTTTGATTTGAATGGTACGGCTTCCATTCCTGCCATAAATTTCAAAATAGAGATAAGGCTTCTTAAAATACTGAATACAAATATTCCCCTGGTCGTCTGGGACAATCCAATAGCCATCAATTGTTTTTGAAGGAAGCTGAACGCTTGCAAACTCATTCTGTGCGCTGGAGACCAACGCGGGCAACATAAGCAATAAAAGCAACAGTACTTTTCTAATTTCCATGTGGGGGGTTACTGGTTTGAAATCATAAGCTGAAACGGTATTCAATAAAATCAGTTTACAAAAGTTTGAAATGATTTTAGAAATCAACATTACCTCCCGGGTAATGTCATGGAACCCATGTCATTAATAACCGTAAGTCATCAAATATCATACCTTTGACATACTAAATCAATCAAATGAAAAGGTCTTTCAAACTTGTCGTAGTTCTCCTATCAATAGCAGCTTCAGCCTTTGCACAAAAGCCCAAACAACTCCATCCCGGCGAAATTAAACAGGCACTCAATAAACTTAATGTGGTGGGTTCAGTGCTTTACCTGGCGGCCCACCCCGATGATGAGAATACCCGATTGATTGCCTTTTATCAAAACGAAAAACGCTACAATGCCGCCTATCTTTCCTGCACCCGAGGTGATGGAGGGCAAAATCTGATTGGTCCGGAGATCAGGGAACTTTTGGGAGTCATAAGAACACAGGAACTTCTGGCCGCCAGACGAACTGATGGTGGCCAGCAATTCTTTACGAGGGCGAATGATTTCGGATATTCAAAAACCGCTGATGAAACTTTAAAAATCTGGAACAAAGATGAAGTCCTTTCTGATATTGTCTGGACCATCCGGAAGCACAAGCCGGATGTAATTATCACGAGGTTTCCACCTGATGAAAGAGCCGGTCATGGTCATCATACTTCATCAGCCATGCTGGGCATCGAAGCATTTAATATGGCCGGAGACAAAACCAAGTACCCAGAACAATTGAAATATGTAACACCGTGGCAACCCAAAAGGATCGCTTTTAACACGCATCCTTTCTTCTTTAGCCGAAGGGGGCAGCCATTTGATTCAACAGAATATATTTCAATGGAATCGGGAGATTTCAATCCCATGCTTGGAAAGTCGTATGGGGAAATGGCTGCGGAAAGCCGCACCAATCACAAGAGCCAGGGATTTGGCGCTACCGGAAGCCGGGGAGAGCAAAAGGAATACCTTAAATTACTTGACGGCGAACCTTTCATAAAAGACTTATTTGAAGACATCGACACTGGCTGGTCACGGGTAGAAGGCGGTGAGAGTTTTGCAGGATATGCCGAAAGTGCCTCCATGAATTTTGATACGGAAAGACCCTGGATCATAATAAGTGACCTGGTGAATGCCAACAAAGCACTGCCGGAAATCAAAGACCAATATTGGCGGGAAATAAAGGGAAGAGAAGTCCGGGAAATAATCAAAGCCATAACTGGGCTATATATGGAAGTAAAAGCCTCTGATTTTGCCTTCTCTCCCGGCGATTCAATCAGCTTGAGTACTGAAATCATCAATCGTTCCCCTGTAAGTATCACTTTAAGTTCACTTAATTTTAGGGACCTCGGAGGGAGAATTGATCTTAACCAACAACTGACAAACAACAGTCCATTTCTGATGGACAAAAGCGGGGTAGTTCCTGCAAATCAACCCTTCTCGCAGCCCTATTGGTTAATTGATAAAAGTACGATGGGAATGTATAAAGTGAAAGACCAGTTGCTTCGGGGGTTGCCAGAAAATCCTCCTGTATTTACTGTAGAGGTAACAATACAAATTGACGGACAATACTTCGATTATGAAATACCCATTATCTACAAATCAAATGACCCCGTAGATGGCGAATCGTACAGACCACTCGAAATTGGCCCTCCTGTAACGCTTAATATCAATGAGAAAGTCTATGTGTTTGGAGATGATGCACCTAAAACTATCGAGGTGAAAATTAAATCCAATCGAAATAACCAGACTGGCAGCGTAAGCCTTGATTTGCCCGTTGAATGGAGATCGGAACCACAGCATAAAGACTTCTCAATGAGTTTATCAGGGTCGGAAGAGAATATTACTTTCTTAGTTTATCCCCCAAAAAGTGAAAGTTTTGCCTACATCAGGGCTTTGGCAACTATTGATGGTAAGACTTATGATAATAGTCTCATCCGGATTGAATATGATCATATTCCAATCCAGACGCTATTTCCCACGTCAGCTTCGAAACTGGTAAAACTCAACATTGAACGACGAGGGCAGTCCATTGCCTATATCGCCGGAACCGGTGATGAAATTCCAGAAAGCCTTGAACAGATAGGATATGATGTTGATCAACTGACCGATGAACAAATTAATCCTGCCAATCTTGCCGATTATGATGCGGTCATTACGGGCGTTAGGGCCTACAATACCGTTGATCGTTTGAAATTCCACCAGGAAAAGCTTCTTAACTATGTAGAAAATGGTGGAACAATGATTGTTCAGTACAATACCAGTGGCAGGCTTGTAACCGATCAACTTGGGCCATATCCTTTGGAATTGGGTCGTGATCGCGTCAGTGTTGAAGAAGCCGAAATCCGAATACTGAAGCCCGATCACCCGGTTTTGAATTTTCCCAATAAAATCACCCAAAGCGATTTCGACAATTGGGTCCAGGAGCGAGGATTATATTTTCCATCTTCGTGGGATAGTAATTTCGAGGCAATCCTCTCTTCCAACGATCCAGGTGAAGACCCCAGGGATGGTGGTTTATTGGTTGCAAAGTATGGGAAAGGATATTACATCTACACCGGATATTCATGGTTCAGACAGCTGCCTGCCGGGGTACCGGGTGCCTATAGAATTTTTACAAACATGATCTCAATTGGGAAAGAAAATATTTCCACATCGGGTGTCAATGACTAATACTTTTACCGCTTATTGTTCTCAACTTGTCAATGTATCATAGTCGGGCTATTTTAGACAACTGAAAGAAGATTATGACAATGGATGAAAACCAGGAAGTAGAATTTAAGGATAATCCACCCCCAGGATTCAAAAGCTGGAACACGATCTATGGGATTGTACTGGGTAATCTTGCATTGTTAATTGTTCTATTTTACATCTTCACCAAGGTGTTTAATGAGTAACATTGACCTGATCGTCCTATTTGGGACATTAATTCTTATCGCCATTGTCGGCATTTGGCAATCCTGGAAACAAGCCAATTTAGAATCTTACTTCCTTGGAGGGAAAAGTCTGAAATGGGGGACAATTGGACTTTCAGTAATGGCAACACAAGCCAGTGCAATAACCTTTATTAGTACTCCGGGTCAGGCCTATGAAAGCGGGATGGCTTTTGTTCAAAATTACCTCGGGCTGCCGATTGCTTTGGTTGTCGTTTGCGTTTTTTTTATTCCCATTTATTATCGGTTAAATGTCTACACAGCCTATGAATACCTGGAGAATCGGTTCGACCTCAAAACCAGGCTTTTTGGTGCCTTTCTTTTCCTTGTTCAGCGTGGTCTGGCAGCGGGAATTACGATTCTGGCACCATCCATCATAGTGTCCTCAATTCTTGGATGGGATTTATCACTTACCATACTAATGGTGGGCGTTTTGGTAATCATCTATACCGTGTCAGGAGGCACAAAAGCGGTCAGTATCACTCAAAAATACCAGATGCTTGTCATTCTATTTGGAATGGTTGTTGCATTTTTTGTAATCATTAACAAACTACCCACTAGGGTATCATTCGGTGATGCCGTTACTATGGCGGGACTGGCCGGAAAACTTGACGTTATCGATTTTTCATTTGATTTTGAAAAAAGGTACACCTTCTGGTCTGGGATTCTTGGGGGCTTTTTCCTATCGCTCTCCTACTTCGGAACGGATCAAAGTCAGGTTCAACGATACATTTCCGGTAAGGATACTACTGAAAGTCGCATGGGATTAATGTTTAACGCCATCCTGAAAGTACCCATGCAATTTTTTATACTCTTTACCGGAGTAATGGTTTTTATGTTTTATCAGTTTAACCAGGCGCCCATTCATTTCAATAAAACCAATTTAGACTTCCTGGCAACGACAGAATATGCGGAACAGGGTGCCACCTATGAACAGTGGTCTGATAAATATCACAAAGCCCGTATGAAGGGCTATGAACTAATTGATCTGGGGATCCGTCGAGAGGATACAATTTCAATCCACGATGGTAAAGCCCAGGTGCTTGGTGCTACCATTCAAATTGAGGAAGCCCGTAAGCAGATGAAAAGCCTAATCACCAAAGCTGATCCGGATCGGAAAACCAAAGATTCCGATTATGTGTTTCTCACTTTTATTATGAATGAAATGCCTGTTGGTTTGATTGGGTTATTGATAGCTGTGATCTTTGCCGCAGCGATGTCATCAACCGCCGGAGAGTTGAATGCACTTGCCTCCACTTCAACAATAGATTACTATAAACGACTTATCAAACCCAATGCATCAGAAAAGCACTACCTCATTGCTTCTAAAGTTCAAACGCTGGGCTGGGGTATTTTGGCTATAACTTTCGCACTTTTTGCAACATCTGCGGAAAATCTTATTGAAGGAATCAACATTCTCGGATCACTTTTCTATGGGACTATATTGGGATTGTTCCTCGTTGGTTTTTTTATGAAAAGAATTAGTGGAACAGCTGTTTTCATTGGAGCTCTTGTTGCCCAGATCACTGTCCTGGGATGCCACTTCGCCACCATTTCCGGTTATCTGCAAATTGGCTATTTGTGGTACAATGCCATCGGGTTACTAATAGTTGTGATCGTAGGATGGCTGGTACAGCTTGTAACCGGTAAGAAATAGCATTTCTACATTCAAAGAAGCAGGTAAAATGAATTCACCAATAATCCTCCCAACAGGAGAGCCCAAATTGGTCTTGTGCCTGATTTGTTGTCGGACCATAGTATAGCTGCTAATAATCCCCCTTGCATGAACAAAATCGTCAAAGGTACTTCTCTAATGATTTCGATCTTGTTGACAATCCGAACAGGTAATAAGAAAAGTAGACTGACTATACCCAAAATAAGAACATAAGAGATACTAATGATTGAATACATTCTGTAGTTAATTCCTTGCCTTCTGTCGCCCTCCAATCGTGTTGCTCTTCTGTAATGAAAAAATGAAAGCCATGCAAACATTGAAACGCCTTGCACTATCAATCCCAAACCGTAATAAATGCCATTTTGAAAGTATTGCACAGTAGCACCCGAAAAGACAAAAAAGGAAGCAAGTATCGTTAAAAGAACAAAGCCTCTTTTTCTTTTGGATGATAGCAGGTTGTCATAAAATTTATTAGCATTAATAAGAAAGATTATTCCTATAGCATATCCTGAAAATGTTGTGAATAAAAAAGCCCCGCTCCAATCAATTAAAATTGATAGTATGGAGAGGGCTGATATCGATGTTGAAGCTAAGTGATAATTATTCACATGGTCAAACTATCTACAGCTTCCATTATTAGCAAGACAGAGGGATATTAATGTGCAAATGTTCCGTAGTTCTTTATAAAATTTTTGCATCGCTCCTCATCTCCCATGAAAATAATTTCCTTATTCCTGACAACCATCCATGTATTGTCTTGTTTGTTGAATTTAACTTTCAACTCGTTATCTGAATTTTTGCTACCGATTATAGTTTTTAGCCAGTTCATAGTTTTTGTTTTTATTATATATAACTTAAACTATATTTTATTAGACTATTTTAAGATATTTATTCGACCAACTGTTCAATAAGAATGGATAGAACTTATCAAATGTTCGTTTGAAAAATGATCTAAAATATGAAATTTGGGTAATTTTAATCCAGATTAGCTAAATAAATAGTATTAAAATAGAAACCGACAAATACTATATATCTCACATAACGGATTGATAATCAACTGATTTCGATTTTCAAGACTTCTAATAATATTGTATTTTTAAACTGTTATGGAAAACTATAGTGCATATAGAAACCTTATATATAGCCGTCGCAGCAGGTTCAGGAATCTTAATATCCTCATAAGCACAATTGGAGCATCAATCGCAAGACTTTTGTGGAGAGGTCTTTTCCGACCGATGCTGGGAGATGACAAGGATAAGGAGATGAAACCCTGGGAATAGGCTGATCTAATAGAAAGGTAAAACTATTGAAGTTCGAGGATTCCTAAATCCTTGACCTCACCTATTTTAACCTCGACATCTTCTTCCGTTGTGTATACTGCCAAATTACTGACTGTATTAGGTTCAATGGCAACACGATATTCTCCCTCTGGAAGACCCCTTAGTAGAAACGCTCCATTATCATCCGCAGTATAAGTAGTACTAACCGTATCCATTCCCTGAATGGCGTAAACGGCAGATTTTCATTCGGATTAATTGAGCCCATAATAGCTCCACTTGTTGCTTCAGCAATTGAACGGATAACTTGGTTTAAGATTATACTTTCCGGAGTTGCCGGCCTTAACCACTGACTTGGCAGCATCAAAATCCAGGAGTATTTTATAGGTTATCCCGTCAAGCAACTCCATCTGCAGGTTAAGCTTTAAACCTGATTGTGAACCGCTGGGAATTGTAAGATCTATAGGCTCTCCATCAATTACCAATGTATTTTTATCTCCCAGAATCAAGCGGATCTGTGAGATTCGACCCGCAGGAATTTCAACATCAGCCAACACTGCCTTGAGGTCATTGACAAGATCCAGTAAATTAAAGACACCACTATTTACATCTGCTAAACTGGTAAATCCACTTTCATCTGTGCCAGCATTGACCTGAACATCAAGTATATCGATATTCACCTTCTCATAATCACCGGGAGCATCAATTAGCTCAACTTGCAGTCTTGCCAATCCGTCGTCGTTGTTGCCACATCCGACAAATATTAATACCAATAAAAAACATCCAATTTTATTTAAATATCCCATAGCTTAATGTTTAATGTTCTCTCAAAAGAAGGGCAAATATAACAAATTCAATTTATAATATAAAATATCTGATACGCCTTTTGTGTAAACGCATAAGTGAAGTCTAAAAAGAACTGAATCTACTTTACTTCAATAATCTACTTTACTTCAATTAAATCGATATCAAAAATAAGGATAGACCCGGGTGGTATGCCAGGGATGTTTGCATTTCCATAACCATAAAATGAAGGCACATATAAAGTCATGCTCCCCCCTTCATTAAGCAGAGGTAAACCAATTTGCCATGCCGGAATCAGGCTACCAAGGAAAAAAGTTATGCTGTCATTCTGGTCGAAAACTACCCCTGTGGAAAGCAATCTGCCTTCATAATTTATTGTAATGCTGTCAGTAAGCGTTGGTAATTCTCCTTCTCCTGGCACCGAGATAATATAACGCAATTGATATATCGGCTCAATCTCAGCTGTGAGATCATTCTGAGTCAAGAAATTATCGATTACCATCAGATCAGCTTCAAATTGTTCTTCCACCGTAAGCCCTTTTGGAGCATTATCGATACAAGAAAAGAATAACATTCCAATAACCACAACCATTATCACCTGTTTCATACCTAATTATTTAATTCAAAGTTAAACAGTGTCAGCTAAATCACCCAAATCCTTTGATTTAACAAGTTTATAATTCTTAAACCCTCCCAACCGTTTGCCGCCCAACAAATTATTTTCAAGCCAACTCAAGAACCTGTACCACAACTTCTCATGTTTATACAAAGGTCGGTTCATTTTCCTTCTGCCAGTCAAGCTCAGCTGATTCCCCCAATTGAAACTACCGATTATTTTCTGCATGTACTGAGGGTGACTGCCAGAAAAAATATACAACCTGTTCATAGGACCATAATCAAAACTTAAAGGCAATGCTCCGGATCTATTTTTTCCAAAATGGCCCATGGCCAACCATGGATTACCAATTTTCGCTTTTGAAGCCATCACTTTGGGGGGCCTTACCCAGCCATAGTGATAAATTTTGGCTCCAATATCAAGAACCTTGAGCTTGGACGTTCCAGGCTTTTTAGTATAGCACTCATATTTTCCGTCAAACTCATCAAATTTCCTGAATGATTGCGCATCTCTCCATGAATGGATGCTATCACTCTTCCGAATGATCCTGATTTCATAGGGATACCAGTTATGTGCTTTATGATAATGTTCATAATCACCCCAAAAATGCAGGTACTTGAAAATGAACCCGTCAACGTCCCGATTACCGAGGTTGGCAAGACATGCTTCTTTTATTTTTTTTATATCTTCCTGATGAATAACTTCATCATTTTGAATATAGATCAACCAGTCTCCCGAACAATGGGCTTTGGCCAAATCCGTTTGTTGAGCATAAACCGTGTTATTTGGATATGACTCCAGATCCCACAGGGTATCAATGATTCGAATCTTTTCTGAGCCAATGGCCAATATCTCTTCACGTGTTTTATCATCAGCATCACAATCCCCCAGGGCGACAACAAATTCATCAACCATCGGTAAAACTGACTCAATGGATGCGGCAATCGGGAAATACAGTTTCTCGGCATTTTTAGAAAATGTGAAACCAGATATTTTCATGAACCTTAATTTATTTTGGTGTCGAATTTTCCAACATTCACAAACATATTTAAGAACTACAAGTCTGAGGTATATTTTCACACGCCAAAAGCAATGAAGAATAAAATAAAGACCATAATTTTCGATCTCGGTGGCGTGATGCTTGACCTGGATTTAAACTCGACCATTCAGGCCTTTACGTCACTTCTCAATTGGAGACCAACTGAACTGGACAACCTGCATTTTGGGAATACCTTCTTCCAGCAATATGAAAGAGGCCAGATCAACGACCAGGAGTTCAGAAGCGAAATCAGGCTACTGTCCAAAAACAAAATTTCTGATGATTCAATTGACAAGGCGTGGAACACGATGCTGCTGCAATTTCCTAAAAATCGCATCGATGTGGTTATTGCCTTAAAAAAGCGGTACAGCGTTATGGTTTTAAGTAATACGAATCAAATTCATTCTGTCAAATTCAATGATTTGATTGCAGCATCAACAGGATATAAAAGTCTTGATGATGTGTTTGATCGGCTTTACTATTCTCATATTCTAAAAATGCGCAAACCAGAACCGGGTATTTACCAATTCGTGTTAAATGAAAATCGTCTGGCACCTGAGGAAACCCTATTTTTGGATGACAATAAAGAGAACCTGGAGGCCGCAGGAAAACTGGGTATCAAAACAGTTCACATCAATCATCCAAATACGATTTTCGAGACGTTTAAAGCATGGATCTAATTCAAGAGGAAGAGAAACCAGAGCAACTACAACGGGAAATTGAGGAGCAAAAAAGAAAACAGGAAAAGAAAAGGTTAATCAAGTTTTTCCTTTTTCTTGGTCTTACCCTCATAACCACCACCCTTTCAGGAGCCGAATGGATAACCCTGAAATACATTTTTCTTCCGGAGCCCTTTGGTATGACCTGGAGCGATTTTTTAAAGGGTTTTGAATACTCTATACCCTTCCTGTTAATCCTGACCTGCCATGAATTTGGGCACTACCTCACAGCCAGGTATTATAATATTGATGTGTCACTACCATTATACATTCCATTCTGGATGGGGTTTTTGCCAATTTCACCTTCCATAGGCACATTCGGAGCTTTCATAACTATTCGGAACAGAATAAAAAGCAGACAACAATACTTTGATGTTGGTATTGCGGGTCCCCTTGCAGGTTTCGTCGTTGCCTTGGTTGTGCTTTACTACGGTTTTACCCATTTGCCACCCCAGGAGTATATTTACAATGTTCATCCTGAATATGAAGTCTTTGGCAAGGACTATGGCGAATATGTCTATTCAACCGACACTTTCATTTTGAACAATGATTTCGCAAAAGTCAGGCCGGATTTAGCCGAATATTACCCGGATACCGCTGTCCATTTTTATTCTGATCTACCATCTATCAAACTGGGTAGCAACCTGATTTTCGAATACTTCAAACAAAATGTCGCTGATCCTGAATTGGTGCCTAATGACTTCGAAATCATGCACTATCCATGGCTATTTGCCGGGTACCTGGCGCTGTTTTTTACCGCGCTCAATTTGCTACCCATCGGCCAGCTTGACGGCGGACATATTCTTTATGGGCTGGTTGGAAGAAAGAACCATAAATATATCTCTTCAGTGCTTTTCTCGATTTTTGTCTTTTACGCCGGTTTGGGTATCATTGATCTCTCGGCTCCCATGGAGGATATTCTCCTTACGTTTCCGCTTTATCTTTTTTTCCTGTACATCTGCTTTTATACCATGTTTGATGATAAGAAGACCAGGTTGATGTTGGCAGTCATAATATTCGCATTACAATATTTTACTATCTTTTTATTTCCGGGCATTGAGGGATATACCGGTTGGCTGTTGTTTGCTTTTTTAATCGGGCGATTTTTGGGAGTCAAACATCCACCTGTAGAGGAAAATAAAGAGTTGAGCCTTCAAAGACAGGTACTGGGATGGATGGCACTCCTTATCTTTATTGGTGCTTTTAGTCCGACCCCCTTCGTGCTGTGATCTCCTGATTTAAAAGGCAGAAGTTACTTTTACATCAATGACCCTTGATCCCAAACGAATATTAAGGCGCTTAATCCCAATAATTCTGATTGGGATAACCGGAAATATTCTTTTTACCATCTATACATCCGAAATAGGGCTTTTCCAGTTACTGTCTCAATTTTCAATCGGCTATCTGATGCTTGGATTGGCCTTGGCATTTTTTCCATGGTTGTGTCACATCTTCAGATTGAAAATCTGGTGTGGATTTCTTGGGAACCAGCTTTCCAATAAAGACTGCCTGCGCATTGTCATCGTTCAGGATGTGGGGAATTCAATTACCCCCACAGCAGTAGGTGGTACTCCGATCAAATATGGATTGTTGCTGCAAAAAGGATTCAGTCATGCTCAAACAAGTATAATTATCACACTACAGATTCTTGAAGATTTGGTTTTCCTGTTCACATCATTACCGCTTGCCCTATACTTTACCGGCGGTTTCCGAAATCCGATGGTAATCAAAATCAAAGACGACCTTTTACAATACAGCACTCACCTGTTTTGGGTAATACCCCTTTTGATATTGCTTGTTCTGGCTGCTGGCGGATTGATCCGAAAATCAAAAAAAGAGCGAACAGACGGTAAAAGTTGGGGATATAAATTAAGAAAGACCTGGCTTGAATTTTTGGTGACTGCTAAGTTTGTCATTCAAAAAGGTAAACTTCGTTTTCTCGCAAGCGCCTCTATCATGTTCATTGAGTGGACCTGCAGGTTTTCAATTCCCATAGCCCTGGCCTATGGTCTGGGTGTAGAAGCTGATTTTATCCAGTTATTCCTGCTACAATGGGTGATTTTTTTCGCCATGTTGATTACGCCCACTCCGGGTGCAACAGGTGGCGCCGAAGCCATCTTCTACTATCTTTTTATCCCGTTTGTTCCTGGTGGGCTTATAGGTTTTTTAATTACTGGCTGGCGATTCTTGAGTTATTACCTGGTGACACTGGTAGGGGCTGTCATCTTGCAAACTATCGGGGTTATAGACAAGGAATAATTCCTTCATAATTCACAATGCTTTTCTAAATTTGACTAAACAGCTACATACGCATGAAAAAACACATCTTCACTTTCATTATTTCTTCGGTTCTCTTCAGTTGCCAAAGCGCTAATAATGAACAAGCATCGAACGACACAAATATTCAATACGCTTCCTACGGAGCGGAAATCACCCCGGAAGACCCCTCTGATATTACCAGTCTTCAGGCATTGCTTGCTGGCAACGATGCGCTTGATGTTAAACTAACAGGTGAGATCGAAAAAACCTGTACAGCCAAAGGCTGTTGGATGACCTTGAAAACCGGTGACAACAACGCCATGCGTGTTACTTTCAAAGATTATGGCTTTTTCGTCCCTAAAGAAGGCGTGGAAGGCAAAAAAGCAATTGTAGAAGGAGTATTAACGAAGACTACTACCTCGGTTGAAATGCTGAGACATTTCGCGCTTGATGCTGGCAAGACCGCAGAAGAGATTGATGCGATAACAGAACCCAAAGAAGAGTTTGCCTTTGAAGCAACCGGGGTGCTGATTCAGGAGTTGTAATAATCAATGCGCAATCGCTAAGCTCCAGCTTAGTGACAAGCAATAGAATGGTGTAGTAATAGCACCTCTCCATCCATGAACACATAACATTGCTCCAAAAAAAATAATCAGAGTCCCTTTCAGGAGACTCTAATTGGGCTTAAATAGTATTTAAAAATGCATTTTAATGAAGAACACCAAAATGGGTTATGGGGTCCCTTAAAGGAGAACCTGATAGGACATGAAATACAAATAATTACCCTACTTTTATACTAGAATTTGGTTCCCCTGAATTCAATTAGGGGGATTAAAAGGGAATCCGGTGAAGTGCCGGAGCTGTTCCCGCAACTGTAATTCCACTCCCGAACATTCGGGGGAATTGTTATCTCAGCCACTGCCCATATCCCGAAGTTTCGGGAGGGCGGGAAGGCGACAAAAAAGGAAGAGCCAGGAGACCTGCCATATTCTATAAGTTCAGAGCTTTCGGGTAAAAAGTGACGGATAAGTCTATCGCTATTTGGCGATCCTCTTATATCTTCAATTCCTGGGGCTCATAGTATTCATTTTAAACATTAAATGCTATGAGTAGTATCAAAACAAATGTGGTGGCTTTAATGTCCGTTGTGGCATTATCAAGTCCGAGACCCTGCTTCGGTCAGGAAGCTGACACCGTTCAGCTTGCAGCGTTGGTGATCACCGGAACCAAATTTGAAATACCGGTTGAAAAATCCGGTAAATCCATTTACAAAATTTCAGGTCAGGATCTGGAGAAGTATTCCGGGAGGTCAGTAGGTGATGTCCTAAACGATGTTCCGGGCATCCAGATTGATGGTAACTACAGTACACCGGCACAGGCTTATTCTTACTTTGTGCGTGGCGGTACCAACAGACATACCCTGATCCTTATTGATGGCATGCCCCTGAATGATCCCACAGCCATTTCAACAGATTATGATCTGAGGCAGCTCTCAGTTGGACAAGTAGAATCAATTGAGGTTTTAAGAGGGGGGTTAAGTACGCTCTACGGTACTGGTGCCGCAGCAGCAGTCATTAACATTCAATTGAAAAAAAGTGAGGCTGATAATTTTAGTGGGGATTTAGACCTCAATGGTGGATCCTATAATTCCTTTGGTCAACAACTGAACCTGAGAGGTAATTCCGGAAAATTATCCTTTGTGGCCATTGGAAGCAATTTTAAGTCAGAAGGCATTTCTGCAGCACTAGAAACAAATCCTACGGATGATTTTGACAAAGACGGCTTAAGTCGCCAAAACGCATTGGTTAAAATAGGATATCAAATAAGTGATCGCTGGAAACTTGATCTCACTACGGCCTACGATCAATTTGAAGCCGATTTTGATGGAGGTCAGTTTTTTGATGCTGCCAATGTGCAGAACAATAGCCAGTTCAGAGTTGGACTCAAGCCCGCTTACCATTATGATAAAGGTAACGCTTCGTTAAACATACTTTTTAACCGCAATGTCAAAGAATTCAGTGGTGATTGGGCCTCTGAAAGTACAGGCAGAAATCTGCAATATGATTACAACCACAGGCATGAGATAGGGAAAAATATTACAGCGCTATTCGGAGTGTACGTCCAGCACCTGGAATATGACGATGTCCAGGATGGGTTCGAATCCCAAAGTGGGGATACTACCAGATTTAATATCGTTGCACCTTTTGCGTCACTCGTTTTTGATTACGAATCAGGCTTCAATCTTCATGGCGGACTGCGGTTAAATAGTCATAGTGAATATGGCAACGAAATGGTTTACAACATCAATCCCTCCTACCGGATTGAGTTGACCGATGATGTCCAGTTAAAGCTTATTTCCTCCATTTCAAAGTCGTTCGTGTCACCATCACTTTACCAGGTGTATTCTTTTTTCGGAAAAAGAGAACTCCAACCGGAACAAGCGATTAATTATGAAACAAGGTTTTTAATTTCAGTTAATAATGGTTTGACATTCAATGCAGTTTACTACCGGAGGGATGAGAAAAATCCCATTGGTTTTGTTTCGCTGTTTGATGATCTGGGAAATTTCATCGGGGGTGGTTACGATAATATCTCCGATGAACGCAAAGTGGAGGGGTTTGAAGGCGAATTCAGCTGGCAGATTGGCTCCAAATTTGGATTAAGTGCAACCTATGCCCTTCTTGAAAGTGATGTGGATGCCAGCCTCTACCGGATGCCCAAACATAAATTGGGTCTATCGCTCAATTACAAACCAATCGAAAGTAGCATGGTATCACTCAGGTTCAATCATACTAGTGACCGCGAAATCCAGGATTTCAACTCAGGTGGTACTATAATTTTGGAGGACTACCAATTGATTGATGTCTTTGCGAGTCATAAATTTTTCGAAAAACGACTTACTTTTTACGGGTCGATTAATAACCTGATGGACACTGATTTTGTTGGAATATATGGCTTTACTACACGTGGAAGAAATTTCAATGCTGGTGTGAAGTGGGAATTTTAGTGATTAAAATCCAAAAAGTATCTGATGCGACTCATTGATGCTGCGAACTTCCCCAGAATAGCTTTAAATTTAAATTAAACTAATCGTCATGTAAAATGAAATCAAATCATTCATTAATCGCATTATTAGCACTGGCTTTAGTGATCTCAGGATGTGCAACAAGTGGCATTAGCCTATCTTCTCATATTACCAATGTTGAACTTGGTAGTGGTAATTTTAGTCTGATTTCCAGAGGAGTTTCTGGACAGGCTTCATCCGAAGGGATCATTGGAATAAGCTATGGTTTTGGGATAGGTGCGCATCAAATGTCTTTAATACCTGTCACCAGCAACCGCATGCTTTACAAAACTGCCATGGAGAATCTTTGGTCAGAATTTGAAGCTTCAAATGGATCCGTAGAAGGCCGTAAACTAGCCTTAGCAAACGTTCGATATGATTCAGAATCCCTGAACCTTTTCATCTATACAAAACTTACTGTTGTCATTATTGCGGATATAATTGAATTTGAAAATTAAGTTTGAACTAACAGGTTAGTTAATTTATTCATATAGAAAATAACCTGATTCTACGATCTAATGTCTGATTGGAATAAACCAAAGCATACGACGGCTTATTCCCAGGTCATAGGAAAAATCATCTGTTTCATTTTTATGATACGGTTATTCTGAATATCTTAATGAAAATAACAATTTTTGGATTCAACATTAAAATCACGTTATGAACTTCCCCAGTTATCTTGATAGTCTCATCCGCACCCTGGCCGAAACGCTTCCCGGAGTATTCGGAGCAATAACTGTTCTCATTGTCGGTTGGATCATAGCTTTAATATTTAAGAAAATAGTCTACCGTCTCATGCTAAAAACAGATTGGGATGAAAGACTACTTGGAAATACGATTGTAGATACCAATAAATTTCTAGCAAACCTGGTGTATCATCATCATGGTGATAGTTCTTCTTATTGTGCTCGAAATGATGGGTGTGAGTTATGTTCTTGATCCAATCAAAAACATGCTGGATGAATTCCTTGGCTTATCCCCAACATTCTCGCTGCCCTGGCAATAGCTTTCATAGGATATATTATTGCCAAGTTCGTTTCTAACTTGTAAAAATGGCTGGTAGCGTCATTGACAGACTGGCTAAGAATGTCGGTTTTAAAGAGACTGACAGGTTGATCAACTTTTTTCAGCAGATAGTTTTTATCGCCATTTTTATCCCTTTATTTATTCAGGCATTGAATGCACTCAACCTGGAGGCTATCACAACCAGCCAACAATCTTCTGCATAGACTTCTTGATGCTGTTCCTAAATATCATTGGTGCAATTCTCATCATCGTT
The DNA here is from genome assembly GCA_027592755.1 of Bacteroidota bacterium. Classification (GTDB taxonomy): domain Bacteria; phylum Bacteroidota; class Bacteroidia; order Cytophagales; family Cyclobacteriaceae; genus JAJCYL01. Next base: position 21,290 of record JAQCLE010000021.1, read on the forward strand.
TTATTTGCAATAGGTGGCAAGTTTTTGACTGCTTTCCTTAAGGACTTATTGATGAACCTCGGAACCGATAAGCTGGCAGATAAACTACAGTTAAGTTCGGTAATGGGTGAAGGCCAATCACTGTCGAAAATCATTGGTAACATCATCTACTTTTTCATGGTTTTCTTTGGCATAGTTTCAGGAGTAGAAATAGAAATGCTAGGTTTTGAAAGTATTACACTTTCACTTCATAACATCCTCAACCTTTCAGGTAACATCTTATTCGGACTGGTGATTTTAGTGATTGGGAATTTCATCTCAGGTGTTGTTTATGATTCATTAAGTAAGAAAAATGAAAACGTTTATGTAGCCGGAATTGCCAGGGTGGTAATTATTGGTTTGTTTCTTGCCATTTCATTACGAACGATGGGCATTGCCAACAGCATTGTTGAGCTGGCCTTTGGATTAATACTTGGAGCTTTGGCAGTCACTGTAGCTTTATCTTACGGCCTGGGAGGTCGCGAAGCTGCCGGAAAGCACATGGAACGGATACTGAAGAAATTCCAGGATGGGAAGTAGTGGTAACCAATCACAAGCAGGAATCGTTAATCCAATCCAACGTGATTAGTTAATAAACCTATTCAGATTTGGAACTGGTATCAGGCTTTCTACTTTGGATTCTTGAAGTATTCGGAACTAAATCCATTAGAAAAGAGAGCAACATCTATCTAAAGATGCTAAAGACCTTTGCTCTTCTAATCCTCGGATTTATTTGTGTCGTCTTATTCTTCGTGATTTTTCGGTAATTCCAATTTAAAAGGATCACTTAATGAACCTGTTGATTAAATTCTCATAAAACTCTTGCCGACCACTAATCATCTCAGGCTCACCAATGGATTGGGATATTTTGGCTAATTGATCCAAAGACAATTCCCCCTTTTCAAACGCCTGTGCGTCGGATGAACTAAAAGATTCATACCTCTGCGCTCTGAGCTTTCTATAGTCAGAGTTATTAAGGATGTCCTGGGCAATTAACAGCGCCCTGGCAAAGGTGTCTATTCCTCCAATGTGGGCATGAAACAGATCATCAAGATCAGTTGAATTTCTCCTGGTTTTTGCATCAAAGTTGATACCACCGTCTTTTATACCACCAGCTTCGAGAATTACTAAAACCGATTCAACCAGCTCAAGTAAATTATTCGGAAACTGATCCGTATCCCAGCCATTTTGGTAATCGCCACGATTGGCATCAATACTTCCCAATAGACCTGCATCCGCAGCTACTTGTAACTCGTGTGAAAAAGTGTGTTGAGCAAGGGTAGCGTGATTTACTTCAATGTTGAGTTTGAAATCATTCATCAGGTCAAATTCGCGAAGAAAAGCAATTACTGTTGCTGCATCAAAATCATACTGATGCTTGGTTGGCTCCATTGGCTTTGGCTCAATAAAAAATGTCCCTTTGAAACCCTGTGAACGGGCATAATCTTTCGCCATATGAAGCATCCTTGCCAAATGCTCTACCTCCTTTTTCATATTGGTATTGAGCAGGGACATGTAACCTTCCCTTCCACCCCAAAAGACGTAATTCAATCCACCTAATTTGATTGTTACATCCAAAGCATTTTTAAGTTGGGCACCGGCATAGGCCACCACATTGAAATCAGGGTTGGTTGCAGCACCATTCATGTATCTCGGATTACTAAACAGGTTGGCCGTTCCCCATAACAATTGCACACCCGAGGCTTTCTGTTTCTCAATCGCGTAGTCAGATATTTTCTCTAATCTCCTTGTTGATTCAGTAAACGAGGGTCCTTCATTTACAAGGTCAAAATCGTGGAAACAATAAAATGGCAATCCGAGCTTTGTTATAAATTCAAAAGCAGCATCCATTTTGTCTTTTGCCTGTTGATCTGCGTCAGTATGTTCAAACCAGGGAAATATCTTTGTCGGAGATCCAAATGGATCGCCACCATTTCCACAAAATGAATGCCAGTAGGCAACCGCAAAACGCAGGTGATCTTTCATGGTTTTACCAGCGACTACCTGTTCTTCATTATAAAATTTGTAAGCAAAAGGATTGTCTGATTCTCTTCCCTCATACTTGATCCGTGGTACACCCTGAAAGTATTCCCTATCTCCAGTTGTTAAATTGATTTTTGCCATGGTTGATTTTATTGTAGAATTTTTCCTAAATCAGTTTTCCAATTTTCATAAGCTTCCAGATACCTGGCGGTATTAGAAGTTTCTTCATATCTAAAAAGAACTTCCTGATCATTGTAAGCTTCCTTTAGGCTTGAATATACGCCAGCAGATAATCCTGATGCTTTGGCCGCTCCTACTGCCCCTGTTGTATCGATTACCTGTATTTCGGTTCCCATCAATGCACTGATGGTGTTTGAAAACACAGCCGACTGGAAAAGATTATCATTGCCCACTTTCATCATTTTTATGTCAATTCCCATTTGTTGCATCAGCTCCATCCCATAAACAAATGAAAATGCAATACCCTCAAGAGCGGCCCGATAATAGTGCTCCTTTCGGTGTCTGTTGAACTGCAAATTAATAACATGAGCACCAGGATTCCTGTTCCCAAACATTCGCTCTGCCCCGTTACCGAAGGGTATAATTCTAAGTTCATCAGAACCTATTGGGATGCGCCGTATCATTTCCTCCATATCTTCATAACTGACACCCTCCGCCACCAATTGGTTTTTCACCCAGCTAAACTGGATTCCTGCACCATTGATGCACAGGAGAACCCCGATCCGGGAAATTTCCTTGGTATGATTGACATGGGCAAACCCATTCACCCTTGATTTCTCGTCGAATACTCTGCCCTCGACAACTCCATAAACCACGCCGGATGTTCCACCTGTCGCAGCGATTTCCCCGGGCTCCAACACACCCAGCGACATGGCATTGTTGGGCTGATCTCCTGCCCTATAAGTTACCGGAATGCCTGCCTTCAAACCCAAATATGCTGCAGCCTGTCGGGTTAGCTCTCCTGAGGTTTCCAAACAGGGTGAATAATCCGGAACAAGGGTATCTGGTATGCCATAATGTTCCATTAAAATCTGTGCTGGCCTGTTTTCTTTAAAATCCCAGAGCATCCCTTCAGAAAGTCCCTGAATGGTGGTTGAAACTTCACCGGTTAATTTCATGGCTATATAATCACCGGGTAGCATGAATTTATCAGCTTTATCAATAATACCGGGTTCATTATCAATAACCCATTTCAACTTGGACGCGGTGAAATTACCGGGAGAATTAAGCAGATGCTCAAAGCATTTAGAGTTGCCGAGATTTGCAAAGGCTCTATCACCAATTTCCACCGCCCTGCTGTCGCACCAGATGATGGACGGACGAAGAACTTTCTGGTCTTTATCTATCAACACCAAACCGTGCATCTGGTAAGAAATACCTATGGATTTAATATCTGAAGGATCAACATCCCCGCATTGCATAAGCAAATCACTGGTGGCCAACCCAACATTTTCCCACCAGATTTCCGGTTGCTGTTCGGCCCACCCAACTTGATTTGAGATAATTTCCATCTCTTTGGATGGGTATTGAACCACACCTACTGCCTCTCCATTGTCAACACGAACCAAAGCTGCTTTGATGGAAGAACTACCGATATCATAACCAAGAAGAAACATTCGATTTAATTTGAGCTACCAAGCTAATCACGATACAACTTTATTCAAGACTTGTGGAATCAATTATCTAATTGTCTGCCAGAGTTTTTTCGGTAGAGTCCCTTATATGGGTTATAGCCATTCATCTCTTTGGCATAATATCCTGTACCAATATATTCCCGCTTTTCAGGATGATTTTTACACGCTTCTGAACAGGTACCATCCAGTTCCCAACCGCATTTTTCACAAATAGGTACATGAAGATTGCAAGTCGGATTGGCGCAATTCACCATCCTGTCAGAAAGTTTATTGCATACATGGCATCTCGAAATTACCGCAGGATTGACTTTGTTAACATCAACAGTTATTCTGTTATCAAAAACATAGCATTTACCATCAAAATCTTTACCTCCTGCTTCCAATCCGTAATTAATAATACCACCATGTAACTGATAAACGTTTTCAAAGCCCTGCTCAAGTAAATAGGCACTTGCCTTTTCACACTTTATTCCACCGGTGCAATAGGTTAGGATTTTCTTTCCCTCAATGGATTCCCTGAGCGCTTCTATCTTTTCGGAAAAATCCCGGAAATTATCCATATCAAGGGTCACAGCATTTTTAAACCTGCCGACACTGTGTTCATAATTCGATCGAACATCCAAAACAATAACATCTTCCTTATCCTTCATCGCTTTGAATTCTTCAGGCTCAAGATGAATCCCGGTTCGCTCCATGGGTTTGATGTGTTTCAGACTTGAATTAACTATTTCGTCCTTCACCCGAACATGCATTTTTTGAAACGCATGAATATCAGATCCATCAACCTTAAATTCAATTCCTTTCAATATGGGATCACTGCGCAAAGCGGCCATGTATTTCTCGCATTGCTCCTTTGTACCGGAAACAGTGCCATTTAAACCTTCCTTCGCTACTATTATTCTACCCCTTAGATCGAGTTCAAGGCAAAAAAGGTGATGTTTCTCCCTGAATTCTTCGGGATTATCAATGTACGTATAGTGATAGTAAAGTAGAATAAGGTATTTCTTCTCCATAACTGAGCCTTGTTTCAGCAAGGTGTTTTTTGAATTAGAAATGCAAAGATAAAGGAATTCGATAAAATCAATTAATCAAAAGTCTGTCAAATTCATTTTGCTTTTTAATGAAATAAAATAGGGTTTGGTGGGAATAGGGCATAGGTTCGTGTCGATACTAACTTATAGCACTTTATAGATATGTTTTGCTCTTAAAGAGTTCTTTTACTCAAAATGGAGAGTTAAGATCTACTTGACAAGGGATCATCCCGGGCCTGTAATTTTCAGGCATCATTCAATCCTTTTCTTCAATTTAAGGGGCACCGATTTTCGGCCGGTAATTTTCATATTGAGCACCTCAACAATCAAAGAAAAGAACACTGCAAAGTAGATATACCCTTTCGGAACATGATAATGAAAAGATTCAATCATCAACATGAATCCAATTAGGATAAGAAAGGAAAGTGCCAGCACTTCCAATGTTGGGTGCCTGGCTATGAATGCGCTGATCATACCACTAAAGGTCATCATAACCATAAGGGCAATGACAACAGCGATCACCATAAGCAAAAGCTGGCTGGTTAATCCAACTGCCGTAAGAATTGAATCAAATGAAAAGATAATATCAAGGATTACGATCTGTCCAATAACTGCCATTATCGTAGCCCCTGTTTTGATAACCCCATCATGTTCCGCTCCTTCCATTTTGTGATGGATCTCCAAAGTGCTTTTGAAAATCAGGAATATTCCACCGGCTAACAGAATAATATCCTTTCCGCTCAATTCAAAGGTAAGCAATGTAAAAAGTGGCTCAGTAAAACCGATAATCCATGTTATGCCAAATAGAAGCGCTATCCTGAATCCCAGCGCTAATAAAAGACCAGTATTTCTTGCTTTAGCTCTCTCGGATTCGGGCAGTTTATTCGATACAATGGATATAAATATGATGTTATCAACTCCAAGTACAATTTCAAGAAAAGTAAGGGTTAGTAGTGCAATCCATGATTCCGCTTGTGTGAAAATGCTAAAGTCCATTACTTATCTCATTCAACTACTTCTACCACCAAATTATGATTTGTGTAAATACAAATATCCGCAGCGATATCCAGGCTTTCCTTAACCATTTCTTTGGCAGTCAATTTCGGTGAGTGCTTTTTCAAAGCAAGAGCAGCAGCTTGCGCATACATGCTCCCCGATCCTATTGCGGCAATTTCATTATCCGGCTCAATCACATCCCCTGTTCCTGAAATAATAAGTACTTCGTCTTTGTTGGCAATAATCAACATGGCCTCCAACCGCCGCAAATACCTATCCATACGCCAGTCTTTGGCCAATTCAATGGCAGCACGTTTCATATTACCACCGTAGGTGCTCAGTTTTTCGTCAAAACGCTCAAGTAAAGTGAATGCGTCGGCTGTTGATCCGGCGAATCCGGTAACGATCTTTCCGTCCTGGAGCTTTCTTATCTTTTTAACATTGCTTTTCGCTACCGTATTGCCCAGTGTAGCCTGACCATCGGCGCCAATTGCAACTTGCCCATTGTGCCTGATAGCTATAACTGTTGTTGATCTGAATTTTACCATTTGCTTGAATTGTTGGTGCTTAAGTCCCAAAGACTATGCCCGTAAAAGATCAAATGCCATATTGACAGGTAATTTAAATATTTGTTTTGGATTGGAATTTCAGGCGGTTGCTTCGATCTTTCTGGTGCGTTTTTTCATTAAGGCAATCACTTCTTCATCCGATTGGTAGCGGTCGTTGATATTCACAAAATTCGCCGCTAGCCAATCATACTTATGCAGCATGAGATAAAGCCATATTATGAAGTAATCCAGCTTTTGAAAAACGACCGAGGAATTCTCTGCATACTTGTCTTTGTTCTTGATGAAATTACCAGGCATATCTGTCCAATGCATGGCAGGATGAAAATGGTGACCTATATGATAACCGTCATTGAAGCAGCGCTTGTTATAAACTGAATTGATGCAAGTGATGCTGTTGGTCCAGTTGTTGGCAGGATCATCTTTATCAACAAAAGCATGTTGCGCCCAGTTACCAGCCATCATCCCAAATCGAATAATTATAAATGGAAGGATAAACACAAACAATGTGGCTTGCCAATTAAAAAAACAAAGAATGATGCAAAACGAATACCAGGTGAATTCTCCTTTGACAAAGTTCTTCCTAAGCTTCCATTTCCTTTTGGAGGTCAGGTACCTGAACAACTCGAAGAAACCAATGAACATAAACTCGAGATAGTACTTCATAAAATCACTGAAGCTATCTCTTTGGTAGTACATGGTGCAACTCAGATCATCCTTCAGATTGTTTTCAGCATGATGCATACCTATATGATGACAAAAGTAAGACTCGGGTGATTGCCCCATCAAAGGTCCTATTATCCAGGGAATAAATTTGTTCATAATGCCGTATTCCTCCTTATAGAGCTTCCTGTGACTGGTATTGTGCAGCATTAAAGTAAATGGCCCAAGGAAATACAGGGAGACCAAAACCAGGTCAATTACAGCGACTGCTAACCATGACCAACCGCTGAGAAAATTTGAATAGAGTAATAATCCCAAAACCCCAACGGTGAACAAGATTTTTAAACTCAAATAAACAAAAGGAAGATCCCTTTCGTCTCGAATAAACTTTACAAAAAACCTATCGAGTGGTCCTAACTCTTTTTTCGTAAACTCAGGATCTACTATCGTTTCTAACTTCTTCATCCTGGAATCAATTCCTGTTAATTTCTCGCAAAGTTAAAAAGAAGTGAAGTAAAATGGAGCATATTAATCAATGGTTCTTTATCAAGGTTGCTTCGAGTGCTTCAATTTTTTTTTGCATCTCAGGTAATTTACGCCAAGCAACCCATACTTTTTTTGTGTGCCTAAAATCCATAACCGGAGCTCCCAGTAGTTTTCTACCCTCCTCTTTAATTGAAGACATAACCCCTCCCTTTGGAGCGATTTGTGTATGGTTTGCAACCTCTATATGACCAACAATTCCGACCTGGCCTCCAAACATGCAATGATTACCAATGACTGTGGAGCCAGCAATTCCAGCTTGTGCCGCAATGGCGCTATCCTGTCCAATAGATACATTGTGACCGATGTGAACCAGGTTATCCAGTTTGACCCCTGATTCAATCCGAGTAGAACTCACGGTTCCTCTGTCGATTGTGGTGTTAGCTCCTATGCTCACATGATCACCCAAAACGACATTGCCAATCTGTGGTATCCTTTTGAAACCTCCACCCTTCTGGGGTGCAAATCCAAAGCCCTCACTCCCGATTATTGCTCCGGAATGTAGTGTGCAGTTATCGCCAATTTTCGTATTGGCAAAGATTTTAACTCCTGGGAAAACAACACACTTTTCTCCTATTTCGACGTTTTCTCCAATATAAACCTGAGGATAGATTTGTGTGCCTTTCCCAATGTTTGCCCCACTTGCTATATACGAGAATGCTCCGACATACACATCCTCGGCAATATTACTTTCCTGGTTAATGAATACCGGCTCTTCTATCCCCTTTCGCAAAACAGCTCCATTTCTTTCAAACAATTCGAGGATGATGGCAAAAGAAGTATAGGCATCGTCAACCTTAATCAGATTAACTGATGAGTTTATCTGCCCAATCGTGCTATTAACCAGGACAGCTCCACACCTGGATATTTCAAGATCCTTCCTGTATTTTGAATTTGCTAAAAATGATAAGTCGCTACCCGAACCATCTTTGAGAGTTGACAACGAATTGATGGTGATTGATTCATCTCCTTCAACAACGCCATCGAGCAGGTTGGCAATTTTTCCCAGTGTTAACTCCATTCTAAAGCAATTTAGCTTTGAGCTTTCAATTAATCTCACTTTTCAAAAATTCTCAACTCCATTTAGGGGTTGATAGGTTGTTATGTGACATACTATTGAAGAAGTATATATTATGGCTGAACGCGTCAACGAACTGATATTCAAATACCTTGCTGGGCAGAGTTCCGAAGAGGAGAAGCATCTTATAACAAATTGGAGAGCATCTTCACAGAGCAATGAAATCGAATTCCAGCGAATTCAGGATATTTGGAATGCTGCTGAGGTTCCAAGCTTTAATCCTGATGTGGACAAAGCCTGGGATTGCATCAGAAAAGCTACTCACCCTGATCCGATCCTCAGCGTCAGTCACAAAAATGTTTATGCTGGTCTTTCAGTTAATCAATGGGTAAGTGGTATAGCAGCTTCTTTTTTAATAATTGCAGTTGTTTGGTTAACTACGAACCGCAATAATAATTGGACAGCGCTTACTTCAACCAATGAACGCCAAACCGAAGTCTCACTACCTGATGGTTCAATTGTTTGGTTAAGAAATGGAGCCCGACTCAAATATCATTTCAGTTCAGATGAGCGGGAATTAGTGCTTAATGGTGAAGCTTTTTTTAAGGTCGAACAAAACCCGGAACAACCCTTTACAGTAGGCCTTGGAAATGCGGAAATCCAGGTCATAGGCACTTCCTTTTTTGCGAAATCTGTTGACAATCAGTATTCACAAGTAAGTGTAAGCAGCGGAGTTGTGAGTTTCACTGATTTGTCCGATGAGGATAAAACGACAGTTCTTAACACAAATGAAGAAGCTATCCTTGAAGTTGAGTCAGGAAATATGATTGTTGGAAAAGTCAGCAATCCGAATGTGCTTACCTGGCAGACCGGGCTGCTGATTTTTAATAAAACACCTCTTAGTGCTGTTATTACCGAACTCTCGAAATATTACACCACACCTATTCAACTGGAAGGTGATAATCTTGGAAATTGCCTCATTACTTCAAAATTCGACAATCAATCTCTTGAGGAAGTTTTGAGTATAATCTGCAAACTGCTGTCTGCTGAATTAGTTACAACAGAAAGCGGCTTTATGCTCAAAGGACAGGGTTGTTAAATCACTTCTGCTGAATACCTCTTCCTATCTGTCTTTTAGATAGATTTGTCAAAGAAGAGGAAAACTGTATTCGGTTTGTATTCAGCAGATATATTATCTAAATCAAAAACATTTCGTTCACTGCTCCTCGCAGTAGCTCTTTTCTGTTTTTCTCTTGGTAGTACTCATGCACAATCTGGTCTTCTTGAAAAAGAGGTCGATGTTAAACCTGGTCGTAAAACTGTTGAATCAATTCTCGCTGAAATGGCCCAACAGGGTATTAACTTGTCCTACAGTGACAATGCTATTCCAATCCATAAACTGGTTGAGATCAAGGTCACTCCCCGGTCGGTCTATCAGCATTTCCTTACCATGTTTAATAGTGAACGAGTTGCCTTTGAAGAAAGAGGCTCCACGATTCTCCTCTACAAATCAAATCAACGAGTAAAGAAAAAGATCACTATAAGCGGGGTCGTGAAAGATGCCAATTCCGGCGAAAATTTGATTGGGGCACATATCTGGATCGATTCTCTGAAACTGGGTACAACATCAAATGAATACGGCTTTTATTCCCTTTCTATTCGTCAAGGAAAACATCAGTTAATAAGTAGCTATTTAGGTTATGAGACGACTTCTCCTACCACTGAAATCATAAAAAATACACGTATCAATTTCGAAATTGATATTAAAACGCCATACTTAAGGGAAGTAATTATTTCTCCTCGCGAAAGGGAAGTGGAGTTGTCTGAAACCCCAGCGGGTTACAATAAGATAGATTTGCAGTTAATGGGCAAGCTGCCCTATTTCCTGGGTGAGGTGGATATCTTACAAAGTACATTGTTACTACCGGGCATTAAAACTCTTGGAGAAGATGCCATTGGGTTGAATATTAGAGGTGGAAATGCTGATCAAAATCTCATTTTGTTAGATGATGCCCCCATTTACAATTCATCACATCTCTTTGGTCTTATTTCAGTATTTAATCCTGATGCTGTAAGTCATGCCGAAGTATTCAAAAGTGGAATACCTGTGGCATATGGTGGCAGGGCATCTTCAATAATAAACATACGAAAACGCGAAGGCAATAATAAAGAATATCACGTCACAGGAGGTTTAGGGTTAGCTTCAACCCGTATCATGGCCGAAGGTCCAATTATAATGGATAGGAGTTCATTTCTTGTCTCTGCAAGAAGTTCATTTACCAATTTCAACTTCTTCAACTTTAGTGATAAAGTGATTTTTCAGGATAATTCTGCAAGTTTTCATGATGTTAATGCGAAGTTTCATTTTAAACTCAATAGAAAAAATACGATTTACTTCTCTGGATATTTTGGCAACGATCGGAATAGAATTGGAGACAATTTATTAAGAAGATGGGGAAATAGGACCGCCACAGTAAGATGGAACAGGCAGATCACTGCAAGGATGTTTATGAACAACACTATTTACGCGAGTAATTATTCCTATACAACCGGCCAGCCAAACAAGGGAATTGGTGAGTTTACTGGCACTTCAGCAATTATCGATTATGCCATAAAATCGGATTTTAGCTTTTTTAAAAGTCCAAAAAACAGTTATGACTTTGGAACCGGTCTAATATTTCACAGACTCAATCCGGGTGATCGGGAACCCAATATTGGTAATGAAACTTTCAATCCGATAGCGCTGGATTCAGAACATGCTTTTGAGCCATACATCTATTTCTCCAATCATCGAAAAATATCCGACCGGCTGAGTATTAATCTCGGACTGAGATTATCGTCAATGTATAAAATAGGTCCTGGGGATGTCTTTGTCTATAACGATGGAGAGAGTAAAGAGAAAAGTTCCATCTCAGATACGATTCCCTATAAAAAGAATGAACTAGTGAAGCGTTACGCTGGCATTGAGCCTCGGGTCACTTTTAATTATCTTATCGGAGAAAACAGCGCTATTAAGTGGTCTTATGATCGTACCCTTCAGTATCTCCACTTAATTTCAAATACTATTTCCCCATCACCAACTGATATCTGGAAACTCAGCAGTACCTACATAAAGCCTCAAACTGCACACCAGGTAACAATAGGTTATTATCGTACAATAAAAACCGGACTAGATGCATCCGTTGAATTTTACGGTCGAAAAACCAAAAACATTACTGAATATAAAGACGGTGCCGACCTATTGCTCAATGACGCAATTGAAACCGAACTCATCAATGCAAAGGGAAGGTCATACGGTATAGAATTTTTGATCAAAAAAAAGAGCGATCGATTCAATGGGTGGCTTAGTTATACCGTATCGCGTTCTGAAAGAAAAATGACCTCAGCGCTACAAAACGAGCAATTGAATGACAGAACATATTTCCCTGCGGATTTTGACAGAACCCATGACCTGGCTGTAGTTGGAATTTATCAACTGAGTAAAAGATGGAGTTTGTCATCGAATTTTATTTTCAGAACGGGCCGACCAATTGCACTCCCTGAAAGCAAATACGAATTTGAAAATTCCATAATCTCAAATTTTACCCTTCGTAACCAGGGTAGAATAGCCAATTATCATCGGATGGATGTTAGCGCTACACTAAAGACGAATAAGGGTGAAATGAGAAAAAATGGGAAAACTAAGAAACTAGATGACTCATGGACATTTTCCATCTATAACCTTTACGCCCAACGCAATGCATTTTCACTTCTTTTCAGGCAGAGTGATTCAAATCCTTATGCAACCGAAGTCATCAAATCGTCCATTTTAGGGACCATAATTCCCTCTGTTACCTACAATTTCAGATTTTGATGAAAAAGATATTCATCATAATGACCATTATATCCATTGCCAATACTGGTTGTGAAGAACGGCTTAATATTGAAAACCCGGACGAAATCAAACTTGCGGTAGAGGGAAGTATTACGGATGAGTTGAAAAATCAAATTATTAAACTTTCGACAACTTCAAATTTCAATAGTGGGCAACGCACTCCCAAGCTATCAGGCGCTTCTGTTTGGATTGAGGATTGGGATAATACGGTATACACATTCAGTGAAACCGTAATATCCGGAGAGTATTGGTCTGATGAATTGCTGGCCGGGGTTGTTGATAATAGCTATAAACTTTACATCGAAACGTTTGAGGGAGACAGCTATGAATCAGATTATCAATTATTGAAAGCCTCCCCCCCTATCGAATCAATCACATTCAAATCAAGAATGGTAAGAAACCCCGATGAATTGAAGTATTTCGTAACAGCTCACCTGACCGACCCTGCTTCCACTGGTGACTATTATCGTTGGAAAGCATTTAAAAATGGAAAGCAAATCGATACTATCGCAGACCTTGTCCTTAGGTCAGATAGGCTGTTCAATTCCAATCCGTTCAATGTAGAATTCACCACCTTCCCTTTCGACCCATCTGATAAATGCACTATTGAGCAATTCTCTCTAACAGAGGAGACCTTTGACTTTTTCAGATTGTTACAAATACAGGCCGGAGAACTGGGAGAATCTACCAGTACATCACCATCCCAGGTGGAGGGAAATGTTAGAAACATCAACAATCCTAAGGAGGTTGTATTGGGTTTTTTTTATGCGACAAGCATTCAGTCACTGTCCGTTACTATTACCGAATGAACCATGCAGATGCAAACAACAGGTATGAATTATCCCGTTATTGTTAAAGAACTCTCAAGAAACCGGAATGTCTTTAAGGAGCTTTTAACAGGAATCACAAAGGATCAATACCGATGGAAAAGCGAAGCTGATAAATGGTGTCTGCTTGAGATCATTTGTCATATTTATGATGAAGAACGGGATGATTTCAGGGCAAGAACAGCACAGGTCCTTGAAAATCCCGATTTACCCCTCCCATCCATAGATCCCGTGGGCTGGGTGAGCGGTCGCCAATACATGGAGCAGGATTTTGATGACAAACTTGTAGACTTCCTGGAGGAACGCGAAAAATCCGTGGAATGGCTCAAGTCATTAAGTAATCCCAAATGGAACAATGCATTCAAACACCCCAAATTCGGACCGATGACAGCGAACATGTTTTTATCTAACTGGCTCGCACATGATTATCTGCACATTCGACAGATAACCCGGACAAAATATGAGTACTTGAAGGAAATCACCCATGAGCCACTCAAGTATGCCGGTAATTGGTGAGATGATTCTACTGTGTTGGTTATAGAATACTAAGCCAAGGCTTGCTCAATATCCGCGATAATATCGTCAATGTGTTCAATGCCTACTGAAAGACGAACAGCATTTGGTGCAACTCCACTCTGAAGTTGTTCCTCCGGACTCAGTTGTTCATGGGTAGTTGAAGAAGGATGAATGGCCAGTGTTTTGGAATCTCCCACATTTGCCAGATGACTGACTAGCTGCAAGGAGTTAATAAACTTTTTAGCGGCTTCATATCCTCCCTTTGCTTCGAAGCTTAAAACTCCTCCAGCTCCTCTGGGTAGGTATTTTTGTGTCAGATTGTAATATTTGCTTGACTTCAATCCCGGGTAATTTACTTTATCAACATGTTCACTCTTTTCCAGATATTCGGCAACTTTTTGGGTGTTGCTCACAATTCTATCCATACGCAATGACAAGGTCTCAATGCCTTGCAAAAATAAAAATGAGTTGAATGGACTGCCGGCCGGCCCATAATCACGAAGGCCCTCTACTCGTGCTCTTATTGCAAACGCAACATTGGGCAAGCCTAATGGATTGTTATCACCAAAAACATCCCAGAATTTAAGTCCGTGATATCCTTCGCTTGGTTCTGTGAACTGCGGGAATTTCCCATTAGCCCAATTGAAGTTACCGCCATCAATAATGATGCCCCCAATAGAGGTTCCATGTCCTCCAATCCATTTTGTTGCTGATTCGACAATAATATTTGCGCCATGCTTCAGCGGCTGACATAAATACCCCCCTGCGCCAAATGTATTATCAACTACTAAAGGGATATTATGTTTTTTTGCAACCGCTGCAATTTTCTCAAAATCGGGAATATTGAGTTCCGGATTTCCTATCGTTTCCAGGTAAATGGCCTTGGTTTTACCATCAATTTGTTTCTCAAATGCTTCTGGTGAATCACCCTTAGCAAAACGGGCTTCTATTCCCAATTTTTTAAAGCTGACCTTAAATTGATTGTATGTTCCCCCATAGAGAAATGAGGTAGATACAAAGTTATCACCAGTACCCATGATATTGGATAATGCCAGGAACTGAGCCGATTGTCCTGAAGCCGTTGCCAGGCCCATTACGCCACCTTCAAGCGCAGCAATACGCTTTTCAAATACATCGGTGGTAGGATTCATGATCCTTGTATAGATGTTACCGAATTCCTTTAAACCAAACAGGTTCGCCGCATGGTCGGTATTGTCAAACACATAGGAGGTTGTTTGATAGATTGGCACCGCTCTCGATTTGCTGGTTGGATCAACTTCCTGACCCGCATGAAGTTGCAAGGTTTCGAATTTATAGTCTGACATTGCTACGTTTTGGTTTGTTTAAAAATATTACAAAGCCTTCAATTTATAAAGGATTTAGCATTTCCTTAAAAGAGATTATGATTTTTGCTTATTATACATCAATAAAGTGTCAATTGAGACCTGAAATTCGGTAACTGTTTTCAATAATTAGTACTAAATCCCATAAATTGGGGATTTTGTCATTCATACCTTCAATGAGAAAAATTCTCTTAAAAATTCATTTATATGGAGGGCTTGCTGGCTTCTGGTACCTAATTATCCTTGGAACCAGTTCGCTCAATTATAACCATCATTTTGAATTTATGGATGGAAAAAAGGAGCCCAAGGATTGGTCAAAAATTATAGCTATTGATAATGGGTTAGAGAATGCTCCACTTGCTCAAACTTTAAGGGATTCATTGGGAATTATTGGTTGGCCTCTTTTCTGGACTTTTAAAAGAGATTCATTAAGCTTTGAATTCAACCTTGAGCAACCCGGTAAAAAGTTATTTCATTACCTACTCATTCCATAAGAAAGTGGCTGATGTGAAAGAGACCCCTAAGGGATTTTGGAGAACCTTCAATTCCTTACATGGTATGGGAGGAATTGTGCCAAATTCTTCAATAATGAAATTGTGGGGACTATATACCCATTTGATTGTAATCCTGGTGCTTTTCTCAATTGGATCGGGGCTGTATTTATGGTTTTCAAGCAAAATTGATCGTAAAACCGCTGGCATCGCTTTAATCATAAGTGTTTTGATTACTTCCCTCTGGATGTTTCAACTTTACCTGATTGGATAATGTACAGCCTGATTCGAAAAATACACCTCTTTTCAACCTGCATCCTTTTGGTATTTATTGTTATGTACTTCGTAAGTGGCTGGGTGATGATTATGGAAGGAACATTTCCACGTAAAACCGTTGAAGAGGTCAAAACATCGGAAGTAGTCGAATCAATAGGTAAAGCTGATGATAAACAAACCATCCAACTCTTAAAAACAAGGTTTGGGTTTTCAGGACAATTCGATGTTCAAAAAAATGACAGGCGGAAAAGAATAACCTTTTTTCATCCGGGAACAAACGTTGAAGCCCTTATACCGAATGGCACCGATTCTGTGAAAATGACCCTTCGAAAGGGGAATGGTATTTCAACCCTTCAGGGGTTTCACAGACTACATGGTTACAAAGGAGGATGGAACTATTTCCTCTGGGCATTTATGTATGATCTGTCCGCCCTATCAATGATAGTTTTTTCTCTAACAGGGTTCTATCTCTGGTATAAAACCGAAAGCAACCACCTCACAGGATGGCTCATTTTCGGCACATTTAGCGCCTTTACGGCATTCATTGTGTTTTATCTCATGATCTTATCATAGCAGAGACTGGTTAATATCTCTCTATCCCGAATAGGATATTCTATAGATTGCCCCGACCATGTCATCAGATACCAACATTGAGCCATCTTCAAGAATCAAGACATCTACCGGCCTTCCCCAAACATTTTGAGTTTCATCATCCAGCCATCCACTTGCAAAGGTTTCATAACTCACCGCCAGGTTATTTTCAACCTTCACCAGTGAAATCCGGTATCCAATCTTCTTGTCTCGATTCCATGAACCATGTTCTGCGATAAACGCATGACCTTTATACTCTTCTGGAAACATATTGCCAGTATAGAATTTTATTCCCAATGGAGCCACGTGAGGTCCAAGCTGTTGTGCTGGAGCCACAAAATCGCTGCAAGGAAACTTGTCTCCAAACTCAGGGTCTTTGATTGTTCCCCCATGAAAGTAAGGATATCCAAAATGCTGCCCCGGTGCACTGATTCTATTGAGCTCACATGGAGGAACATCATTGCCCAACATGTCGCGGCCATTATCAGTAAACCACATTTCACCTGTTTCCGGGTGCCAGGTAAAGCCCACTGAATTTCTTACCCCTTTAGCATAAATCTCCCGGCCACTTCCGTCTGCGTTCATTCGTGTTATGGAAGCATAAATCTCATTGCTGCTTTCACATAAATTACACGGTGCACCTACAGGAACATAAAGTTTGCCATCAGGACCGAAAGCAATGTATTTCCAGCCATGGTGAAAATCCTTTGGATAATCGTCATAGATTACTTTGGGTTCACCTGGTTTTTGTAAGTTATTTTCAATATCCTCATACTTCAATAATCTGCCTACTTCCGCAACATATAATGCACCATCTCTGAATGCGACACCATTTGGAGCCCTCAAACCTTTTGCTATTTCATACTTTTGATCTGCAACGTTGTCACCATCAGAATCTTTGATAGCATACACTTTACCTTCATTTTGGGTGCCGATATAAATCGTTCCAGATGAACCCATTGCCATAGAGCGGGCATTTTTTAGTCCATCAGCAAAAACTGAGATTTTAAAACCAGGAGGTAAAACAATATCCTTAAGGTGTATCGCCAGCGCTCCATCAACAGATCCATTATTAATGTCTGATTCACCCCCACTTCCATTGCAAGCAAGAATCAGGAAAGAAAACAATAATGATGTAATCAAAGTTTTTCCAGGGTTATTCATTTTGATTTTTAGGGACATTCGGGTTTTTCTATAGCAGCTAAAGTATAAATTTGCAGCCATGTTGACTATCAATAATCTGACATATTACATAGGAGGAAGGCCAATTTATGATGAAGCCTCATTACATATCAAACCGAAAGATAAAATTGGTTTGATTGGCCTGAATGGTACCGGGAAAACAACGCTTCTAAAAATCATCACCGGTGAACTGACTACGGATGGTGGTGAGATATCTAAAAGAAATGATTGTACAATTGGATTTCTGAATCAGGACCTCCTCTCCTTTCAGTCAGATGATTCAATATTAGAAGTTGCGATGCAGGCCTTTAAAGAGGTTACAGAAATACATCATAAGATAGGCCAGGTGCTTCATGAAATGGAGCAAAACTACAGTGATAAATTACTTGAGAAATTAAACACTCTCCAGGAAAAATTTGAAATACTGGAGGGTTATTCTATACAATCGAAAGCCGAAGAAATACTTGAGGGTATTGGTTTCGAAACGACAGATTTAGAAAGACCGCTTCGTGAGTTCAGTGGTGGATGGAGAATGCGGGTAATGCTTGCCAAACTATTGCTGGAAAAGCCATCCCTGCTCATGCTTGATGAGCCAACCAACCACCTCGATCTACCCTCAATACAATGGATTGAGAATTACCTGAGGAATTATGAAGGAGCTGTTGTTGTCGTGAGTCATGACCAGGAATTTATCAACAATACAAGCGAAACAATAGTTGAGGTTTCTGGTCAAAAACTCAATGTTTATCCAGGTAATTACGATCAATACATTGAGGAAAAGGAGCTTAGGAATGAAATCCAACAAAACGCATTTAAAAACCAGCAGCAAAGAATAAAACAGACTGAACGATTCATTGTACGTTTTCGTGCAAAAGCCACCAAGGCCAAGCAAGTGAAATCAAAAATAAAGGGGCTCGAAAAGATGGACAAAGTCGATGAGGTCATTGACGAAAACATCAAGGTCAACTTCAAATTTAGCTTCTCACAAAAATCCGGACGTCATGTGTCCACAATGGAAGGATTAACCAAGTCATATGGTGATCTTAATATTTTGAACAACACTTCCGGATGCATTGAACGAGGTGATAAGATAGCCTTGATTGGTGCCAATGGTAAGGGAAAATCAACCCTTCTTCGGATGATTGCAGGCACTGAGAAATTTCAAGGAAAATGTGACCAGGGATATAATGTAATTGATGCCTTCTATGCACAGCATCAATTGGAAGCACTTACAATCAACAACGCCATACTCGACGAATTGAAGCAATCGGGATCGAAAAAAACTGAGCTCGAACTAAGAAGTATTCTTGGCTGCTTTTTATTTACAGGCGATGATGTGTTCAAAAAAATAAAGGTGCTTTCAGGTGGAGAAAAGTCAAGAGTAGCACTTGCCAAGACTCTCCTTTCTGAAGCTAATTTTTTGTTGCTCGATGAACCCACCAACCACCTCGATATTCAATCGGTCAATATCCTGATCCAGGCACTGCAACAGTATGAAGGATCTTTTATCATTGTGTCTCACAACCGCCATTTCATAGATCAGGTAGCCAATAAAATCTGGTGGATTGAGAATCAAAATATCAAAGAGTATCCGGGACCGTACCATGAATATGCGTGGTGGAGGAGTAAAAATCAGGTTAGCCCAACTATAACTCCGGTAAAATCAGAATCCAGGAAAAAGAAAGAACAGCACGTAAAAGAAAATTCCAATCAAGAATTATCCAAACTTAAAAAAGAGCTTAATGACCTGGAGGAAAGAATTGAGAAGCTGGAAAGAAATAAAACTCTCATCGAATCTGAATTGGCAAAACCGGAGATTTTTGGTAATCCAAATCGACTTTTTGACACGAATCAAAAGTTTCAAAATATTTGCAATCAAATAGATCAGCTTACCTCTACCTGGGAAAAAACAGGATCTGAATTTGAAGATCTCGAAAACGCCAGTGTTAAATGAGCCTGGCCTTCAGCGGCATAAGAGTTGGCAAAAAGTACATCCTGACCAACTTCGGAGAGGTTTCAGAATTCGAAGTAATAGCAAACCTTGGACGCATTGATTTCAAACTGAAAGATCTTCACACACTTGAGCCTTATAGTCTAAGTGATCTTATTAAATTTGGTAAAGGTGCTGATTTTTCACTCTGGGAACTTCGATAGGAATTATGTTCTTTCTTCTCTCCAAATTACTTTCCTGGTTTATTAACCCTTTTAGCCAAATACTAATTCTTCTTGTTTGCTGGCTATTTTTAAAAAATCAAGTTTGGAAGAAACGATCTAAAATCGCGTTTATAAGTCTGCTATTACTTTACACTAACCCTTTGCTGAGCTGGGTGGCACTAACAGCCTGGGAAGTACCGGCAACTCCATTCACGGAAATAAAAAATGATCTGATTATGGCATTGTGCTTGGAGGTGTTGGTAATATGCTGGCACAGCCAGCGGATAGGGTGCATTTTAACGAAAGCGCCGATAGGATTACAGATGCCATCCAACTTTACAAAACCGGAAAGGTTAAACAACTATTAATATCTGGGGGTTCCGGTTCTTTACTTCATCCTGAACTTATAGAATCAACAAGAATAAAGGACTACCTGCTTGCCATTGGGATTCCGGAGACTGACATCATTATTGATGCTGAATCTGACAACACCTATCAAAATGCCGTTAACAGCATTGAAATGATACATGCTCGTAATCCTGACTCTACTGTTCTTTTAATCACGTCCGGAACACACATGAGACGAGCTGCGGGATGTTTTAAAAAAGCTGGAATGAATGTTGAACGCTTCAGCACTGACATCCACAGCATCCCTTTTGAATTTGGGTTTGGACTGTTTATACCCTCAGCGGGAACAATGATAACCTGGGGAGGTTTGATTAAAGAATGGGTTGGATATCTTGTTTATTGGATTGTTGGATATTTATAATACTATTTCTTTGTAAATCCCTCTGCTCTTCCTTTATCGAATAACAAAACATAGTCACCCGGTCGCAAGTAGCGTATCGGAATTTCTTTTCCTTCTCCTTGAATAACCGTCTTCCCATCCTGATCTTGAATTTCATATTCCGTGACTGCAGAGAAAACCATCCTGCTTCCGGCAATGTGAAAAGTAATCGGCTCATGATAATATACAAACTCAATTTCCTCCGAATAAAGATGCTGGCCAGAGGGCAGTGAATACTTGACTCTGAACTTATTAGGACCTGCCATATACGATGGAGGATACTCATAGGACGCCCCATCAAAAATACCCTTTGCCTGAATCTCATCAACAACAGACCAGTAATCATAATTCAATTGATCAATTGTAAAAAGGCCTTCAGGCCTGTCTCCCTTTGTTTCCCAATAGAGTGTTGTATCATTGAGAATAAGCTTAGTGAACTTAAAGTTGCTGTGGTAATATATTGCTAGCGGATTAACAATTTTGGGAGTGCATTGGGTCATATGGGTGATGTGAATTGATACCGGAGAATTAAGGACGATACCTTTAAAATCTAATTTTAAGGCTGAAATTCTGTAATTCAGATCTTGTTCCTTCTTATTCACCACTACGCGACTTATACAGAACTTTTCTTTCTGATTGTAATAGGGATTTTGAATGTAGAGACTATTTCCCTGATAAACACCGGTGATTTGCATCTCATGGTATAAAGAGTCACCCTCTTGCGCGTATATGAAGGTGGGTAATAGTAATAATACCAGAGGGATCAATCTACTAATAAGCCCTGTAAGGGAATGGCGAAACAGTGACCGCTTAATTGACATTTCAGTTACCCAAATTAGTAATATTATCGCATTCTCCCTTTTATTCGTGCCTCAATGATTCAATTGGATCTAATCGTGATGCCTTATAAGCAGGGATGTATCCTGATAATAATCCAACCGTCATTCCTACCACAAGGCCCAGTAAAATCCATAACCATGGAACAACAAATCCACTCGAACTTAAAAGTCGACTTATGAGATTCCCAATCACAAGACCCATCACTACGCCACCAATACCTCCCAATTGAGTAATGACAAGTGCCTCAATAAGAAACTGTTGTCTTATCTTTTGAGGTGTCGCACCAAGTGCTTTGCGCAGACCAATTTCGCGAGTTCTTTCAGTAACCGAGACCAACATTATATTCATTAATCCAATGGAAGCTCCTATTAGGGTAATGAATCCAATTGTGAATCCCCCAATTCTTAAGTATCCGGTTATGTTTTGCAGCCTCTCTGCCAATGTCGTGCTTTGAACGGCTTCAAAGGATTCCGGCTGGCCTAGAGGATCTCGCCTAATTTTTCGCATTACACCGATTGCCTCACCCATGGCCCTCTTAATATTCGTAGGATCGTCTAAAGCAACCGTGAGCTCATATCTCAGTTCTCGATTTGAAGAAAAGATCCTGGCTGTTTCAACTGGGATCATCGCGATTCTATCAGCTCCACTAGCGCCACCAACTCCTCCCTGCTTTTCCAAAACGCCTATTACCCGGAACTTGCCGCCAAGAAATAAGATGTCTTCATTTATTGGATTTCGGCCTTCAAAAAGTGTTTCGTAGATCTCATAACCTATGATAACCACACGTGCAGCATTTTGATCTTCCACCTGACTGAAGTTTCTGCCCTGAGCAAGAGTATATCCCTCAACAATTAAAAAGTTCATATCCACACCATTGACAAAGGAATTGGGATTTGTAACTTTTGACTTGTATTTAATTTCCGCATTACCCGTAACCCCGGCGCTTACACTGGGTGTTGATGGAAACTTATAGTTGTCCATAAATAGTCTCACCTCTCTATAATTGATTGGAGGGTAATTCCTTTCTATTACACCTTCAGTTCTTCGGCCTTGTGTTCTGAGTGTTCTAACATTAAATGTGTTTGCCCCCAAATCGTTAAAACTTGAGTCTACTGAAGCTTGTATACCATCGATCGCCGTCAATATCCCTACCAGTGACGTAATTCCTACTGCAATAATTAGTGCTGTCAAAACCGTTCTAAGTCTATTTCCGTTTATGGATTTCAGACCTTCACGAATGTTTTCTCTTATGTTCATATTACAACAACAGATGATAATGCTCAATCGGGTATAAGATTGTAAGTAAATATGATTTACTATGAACTCAAATACGATTAACTTTCAATCTTATTGAAAGTTACGAACAGTTTATGAGGAAGTTGCTTCTTATCTATTTTCTGGCAATAATTTCATCAGTTGAAGCTTCTCACATCCTTATTAATATGGATGAGAACCAGGCAAATCACCTGAAAGCATACGGCATTGCCTATTGGATACTGACCAAAGACACTGAAGTTGATTGGCTCCTGAATTACCGTGGAGGAAGTTTCATGGTGAAATATGCCCAACAATTTGAAAATGAGTGCATCATCCGGGGGGTAAGTTACGAGGTTATTTCGGATGCCCAGGCGAATTCAATCCTCGAAGAAATTGCTTCGCCTTCATCAAATATGGACATGATGAAGCTTGAAAAATATCCAAAAATTGCTATCTATTCTCCAAAGAGCAAGCAACCCTGGGACGATGCCGTCACAATGGTTCTCACTTATGCCGAGATTCCATATGACGTGGTTTTTGATGATGAAGTAATTTATGATGAACTACCTAAATATGACTGGCTGCACTTGCATCATGAAGATTTTACTGGACAATATGGTAAATTCTACAGGATGTACCAGAATATGCCATGGTACATTGAACAACAGAGGGAATATGAGGAATCGGCTCGCAAACATGGATTTAATAAAGTTTCTCAGCTTAAACTGACCGTAGTTAAGAAGATCAAGGCCTATATTATTAGTGGAGGTTTTCTATTTGCCATGTGTTCAGCAACCGACACATTCGATATTGCATTGGCTGCCGATGGTATCGACATGGTAGACAGAATGTATGATGGCGACCCACCTGACCCGAGAGCTCAACAGAAACTGGTATTTGAGAATACATTTGCGTTCGAAGATTTTATAATTGAGCGTAATCCCATCATTTATGAATTCTCCAACATCGACACACAGCCACAGGAAAGAGGGTTAACAGAACGCAACGATTACTTCAATCTTTTTGAGTTTTCCGCTAAATGGGACCCTATTCCAACAATGCTTACACAAAATCACACAAGGGTTGTTAAAGGTTTCATGGGCCAGACCACATCCTTTAAGAAGGACCTGATAAAAAGCGATGTCGTAATCATGGGAGAAAATAGATCCATTAATGAATCGAAGTATATCCATGGTGTGATTGGGAAAGGATTTTTCACCTTTTATGGTGGTCATGACCCGGAAGATTATCAACACCTTGTTGGTGAAGATCCTACTGACCTTAATTTGTACCCCAATAGTGCCGGATATCGACTCATACTCAATAATATCTTGTTTCCCGCTGCCAAGAAGAAAAAGCAAAAAACTTAAGAATTAGAAATAAAAGTTGACGAAAAGCGATGGAGTGAAACCTAACAGCTCGAGTCTGTTTTCTCCTACTCTTAAGACTTCATTTGTAGTATCAAAATCGAGATCATACCTGATGTCTTTGATGTTTTTGTGGTTATAAAGGTTGAATAGGCTTATCCCAATCTTTCCATCAGTATATTTTCCAAAGTTCATAGTGTATGCAACACTCAAATCCAACCGATGATAAGCTGGAATTCTTAGGTTGTTGTTGTAAGCCCCTCCCAAAAATATTTGATCAATAATTTGTTCATCAGACACCAGTTCCCCGGCCTGAAACGGAAATCCTGAATAAGGTCTTCCTGATCCAAAAATAAAGACTCCTGAAATCTCCCAATTCCCTGTTTTGAACATGCTGACATATTTCATTTCATGTCGTTGATCCTGGTTAGCACTAAATGGTTCGCCATTATTCAAATGCATAAACTGATGTCTAACTGAACTGAGGGAATACGACAACCAGTTTGTAAGCTTGCCTATTTCATGATGCAACATGACGTCCATGCCAATTATTTCACCACTTCCACTGTACAATACACCCCTCTCACCTCCATCAGTAACCGCATTATGTGCTGAATCAAGGCCATATGTTGTCAATCCTTTAAGTGTCTTATAATAACCTTCCACATCTATTGATACCGGACCAAAATCATAAGTAAATCCACCAGCGTAGTGATTCGAACTTATAACCGATACATTTAAACCATCACCGATAAGCCAATAGTTGTCTTTGGTAAGAAATGGATTGTTCGTAGAAATTTCATTTACGAATTGATAATACTTTCCAACTGAAGCCTTAAAATTCAAAGCAGGATAGGGCGTGTAATTGAATGAGAACCGTGGCTCAAGATATGTGTAATCCGTTCCTGAAAAATAGGTCGCTCTGATTCCAACAGTTGCGGATAAATTTGACAAAGGACTATATGAATGCTCTGCATAAAGTCCAGTTTGAGTACCTGTTCCCAATATATTGAAGTCCAGATCATCTCTTGAAAAAACATTGTGATAGTCTACCTTGTTATAAATATTGAATAAGCCAAATTCAAAAATATTTTTATCGCTGATTCGATATATATTATCGATTCTAACGTTCACCTCACTTATCTCATTCTTGTCCCGAAGACCAAGTACTTTCAGATTGTTAGGCTCATTCACATAACCATAATCCAACAAATAATGCAGTCTATGAGATCGGAAAGATGAAGAGCCTGCAACATTCAAATTCGTAGAAAAATCCGGATTCCATTCATGATGATAATTCATACTTAATCCTGTATTACCCCATTGTGTTTTTTCAAGATATTCTTTGCGGAAATAAAAGTTGTTTTGGGCGTTGTATGACTTATTCTCAGACACAATTAGCCCATCATGGCTGTTGTAGAAACTTAATCTCAATTGATCGTTATTCTTAAATTGTACTGTTGCTTTTGCATTAAGGTCATAATATTTAAAATCAGGTTTAATATCATTAATAAACTGACTACCGCCTGCCTGAGAAAAGGTGTTAGGCTGCTGTGTTTTTATGTTGTCTATGATTGAATTAAAAACATTGCTTCTGATGAAATCAGTATAGGATCTTCGTCCTGCAATCAGGATGGAAATCTTGTCATTTAAAGATGTCTCCATCATCATATTGGCACTCATCATGTCAAATCCGACATTTCCCCTAGGTCTTTTGGTTGAACTTCCATCCCTGCTTCTTATATCAATGACACTGCTAACTCTGCTGCCAAGTTTGGCACCAAAACCACTTTTATAAAGACTAACATTTTGTATTACGTTTGAATTGAAGGCACTTAATGATCCAAAAAAATGATCAAGACTATAAACGGTAAAACCGTCAAACATTATTAGGTTTTGGTCAGGACCACCACCCCTGATTGATAACCCCGATGAACTCTCAGTAGTACCAACCACACCGGGTAAAAGCTGAATCGATCTGATAATATCAGGCTGATCAAGACCTGATGAAAGTTGCACTGAATGAGGATTGATGTTTATTCTTCCGGCTTCATATTCCATATCGAATATCTCCGCCTCATCGGTTACTGTTATTTCATCCATAAGGGATGTATTCAATGATAATTTTATCTCTATCAAGCCATCTTCGAATTGTATGGGACGAATGATCTGGGAGTGATATCCCAAAAATTTTATCTCAATTCTACTGGTATCATAAGGTACGTTGGCAAGGGCAAAAAAGCCTTTCAAATTGGTAGTAGTATATTGTTTATTTGAAATGATATAAACGGTGGCGTTGGGTAACCCCTCACCTGTCTGGGTATCTTTTACAAAGCCGGAAAGTTGAATATGGCTTTTAAAATTCTTAAAGTATTCTTCTGAATGTGTTGGCGCTATAATTATTACACGGTCGCCGACTTCATATGATAAATTATTAATTCCAAGGACTCCACTTAGCATCTCGTCAAGAGAAATATTGAAATTCGGAATATCTACATAGGCTTGACTAATTAATTCAAAATCATAGGCAAACCTAATATTATGAATTTCCTCAAGGCGGTCGAGTACACCCAAGAGTTTTACCTTTTCCTGAGCCAGTAAAACCTGGGAAACGCTCAAAAAGCAAAAAAACAATATGGCAACCGTCTTTCTCAAATTATTTTAAAGTCACAACATCCCCATTGATTTTATAGTCATAACCCATTGGTTTAAATACAAGATCCAGGGCTTCTGTTAAATTATCTTTATAAAAATATCCACGGTAAATCCTGTGATCATCACGTAAACCCACAACATCTATTCCAAACTGACGCTGGAGTTCGTCAACAACCTTATTTAACGGTTCACTGCTAAAATGAAACTCTCCAGAAATCCATCTTTCAATGCTCATGTCATCCAGTACTGCCTTTATTAGGTGTGTAGACTCCATTATGGCCTTTTCACCTGCTACTAAATCAATCTGCTCATCTTTTTTGGTAATGCTGACACTACCAGAGTAACAATAAACAGCAAAATGGTTGTATCGATGATCAACATCAAAAGAAGTTCCGAGAACGGAGGTCTTGTATTCACCTGTAGTTACACTAAATGTCGACCCTTTTACTACTTCAAAATGAGCCTTCCCGTCAAGGTAAACTACCCGCCCTTCATCCCAATTGGATTCTAAAAACTTTAGCGTTGATTCTGCATTCAATACTACCTCTGATCCATCCGGAAGCGTTATGTTTCGTATCTCTCCAATTGGACTCGTATAAGAAAGTTGCGCCGGAGCTTTAAAAATAAATTGAAATAGGCACTTAATAAATAAATATTTTGAACAAATAAACCGTGTAAAATGCTTTATTAACT
>JAQCLE010000022.1 GCA_027592755.1 Bacteroidota bacterium
CAAAACGTGGCAAACATTAAGCATTACGGGATATTGCAACTTTATTCATAAAGGTTCGGATGAGTGTGGCTTCATTTATGTTATTGACACTCAAAAGTATTAACACTCTTACCAATTGTCACAGCCCATTTGCTTAAACCCAAAACTTATCTACATTTGCAGCCCTAATTATTTGGCAAAAGAATAGAGAGCAATGAAAAGGACGTTTCAGCCTTCGCAAAAGAAAAGAACAAACAAACATGGCTTCCGGTCAAGAATAGAAACTCCTGGCGGCCGAGATGTAATTAAGCGAAGAAGGGCCAAGGGAAGGAAAAAGCTTTCTGTTTCTGACGAGAGAAAGCATAAAGCCTAAACTCGGCCATTATCAATGGCTTGATGAAAAACGAGGCATCTGTCCCCGATTTTAAATTTCCAAAATCCGAAAAATTACGTCTTAAAAACCTGATTGAATCTCTTTTCAAGGAGGGGAAATCATTCTTTATTTACCCATTCAAAGTTTTGCACTTACTTGCTCCGGTTGAACATTCTGGCAACCAGGTGTTAATTACCGTTTCTTCAAAGAAGTTCAAAAAAGCCACCGATAGGAATAAAATTAAAAGACGAATTCGCGAAGCTTACCGTCTAAACAAGTATGATCTAACTAAAAAGTTAAACAACAACTGTCACCTTTTGATTGGTTATCTTTATGTTGGTGATGAAATTCTTGACTTTGGTGTCATTGAAACTAAACTAAAGAAAACGCTTGAACGTTTATATTCAGAATATCAGTAAAACAAGATTCAGAATGAGTAGGATTAAAAAAATAATTGTCGGCAGCCTATTAGGTGTCGTAATGATTGGGCTGTTCGCATTTAACAGCATCGAAGACAGGTACTTCGAGATAGCCAAAAATCTCGACATTTTTGCTACGTTATTCAAAGAAGTAAATGCTTTCTATGTAGATGAAATTAATCCTAATGAGCTGGTAAGAACGGGCATCAATGCCATGCTCAATTCCCTTGATCCTTATACCGATTATATACCTGAGGATGATATCGAAAATTACCGGACGATGACTACGGGGCAATATGGTGGCATTGGTGCTCTTGTTGGGAAAAGAGGCAATTACAACACCATTATCATGCCGTATGAAGGTTATCCTGCTCATGAAGCCGGCCTACAAATAGGAGACCAAATAATTAAGATTAACAACATCAATCTTGAAAACAAGAAAACCGATGAAATTAGCAAGCTTCTAAAGGGTCAATCGAAAACTGAAATCAATCTCACAATTCAGCGTTATGGAGCTAAGGAGACGTTTGATATTCTTTTGAAACGAGAGAAAATTACGATCAACAATGTCCCCTACTATGGGATGATTAATAATCATGTTGGCTTTATCAAACTCTCCGATTTTACTACTGATGCTGGCAAAGAAGTAAGAGATGCGCTTGCAGAATTAAAAGGTAAAGGAGCCTCTAAATTAATTCTTGATTTAAGGGGAAACCCCGGAGGACTTTTAGACGAGGCGATAAATGTCTCTAACGTTTTTGTTGCAAAAGGAGCTGAAATTGTAAGTACAAAAGGAAAGGTTACCAGTTGGAACAAAACTTATACTGCTCCAGCAGAACCGGTAGACATTGAACTTCCTTTAGCCGTGTTAACGAGCAGCGGGAGTGCGTCAGCAGCAGAAATAGTTGCCGGTGTAATTCAGGACTATGACAGAGGTGTCTTGGTGGGGAGAAAAACTTACGGCAAAGGTCTTGTTCAGGCCACCAGACCATTATCGTATAACTCGCAACTGAAAATCACAACGGCAAAATATTATATACCCAGTGGCCGATGCATCCAGGCGATTGACTATAGTAATCGCAATGAAGATGGTAGTGTTGGTAGGATGCCTGATTCTCTTAAAGTTGCTTTTGAAACGAGAAACGGACGGACTGTTTATGACGGTGGAGGTGTAGACCCTGATGTGGCTGTGAATGAAATTAAATTTGCCTCAATTACCATTGCATTGATAACCAAAAACCTCTTGTTTGATTATGCCACCAAATACCACTATGAACATAAAACAATTGCAAATCCAAATACTTTCAAGCTAGCTGATGAAGAATACCTTGAATTCGGCGACTGGCTATCTGATAAAGATCTTACTTACGAAACCTCGGTTGAAAGAACCCTCGGGCAACTTGAAAAAGCGGCAAAAGAAGAGCGATATTATGATGATATCAAGGCTGAATTAGATTCATTTAGTGAAGCAGCTGAAAAAAATAAAGAGGACGACCTCCAACGGTTTAAGGAGGAAATCAGTTATGTCCTTGAAGAAGAGATTGTAAGCCGCTATTACCTTGAGTCAGGAATTGTTGAGGCTTCATTTGATAATGATTCAGATATACTTGCAGCAATCGAGGTTTTGGAAGATTCAGAACGCTATCAAAATCTTCTTAAAGGCGAATAGAAACAATCATATTACCAATATGATCTATTTTTGCCATCCAGTATTTAGACGATGGCATTTTTGTTAAGCATAGAAACCTCCACTGAAGTTTGTTCTGTGGCCTTGCATGAAGACAGCAATCTCATAGCTTTTACGCAGTATTTACTTGAAAAATCTCACTCATCCATTCTTACAAGCCTTATTGATGAAATGATAAAACATTCTGGCATTAAGCTGAATGATATCAATGCTGTGGCCGTTTCGGAAGGTCCTGGGTCTTATACCGGATTAAGAATAGGTACTTCCACCGCAAAAGGCCTCTGTTTTGGTCTTGATATACCTCTTATCAATATAAGTACCCTTTTATCAATGGCGTATGGTATCAGCAATTTGAATCCAAATAAAGCATATTTATGCCCGATGCTTGATGCACGTAGAATGGAAGTTTACTGTTTAATTGCTGATTCTGGCTTGAAAATTATAAGGGAGATAAAACCTGAAATAATAGAGGAGAATTCTTTTGAAGATATCCTGAAAAAAAATGAAGTCTTCTTTTTTGGTAATGGAGCTGCAAAATGTAAAGACATCTTGGGACATAACCCCAATGCACAGTTCTATAATAACATCCATCCAAATGCAAAGGATATTGGAGGACTCGCCTGGCTCAGGTACCAGAAACGTGAGTTTGCTGACCTCACATATTTCGAGCCCTTCTACCTAAAGGCATTTAAGCCTGGAAAACCTAAAACGCTCGTTTGAGTAAAAAGATAAATGGATAACGATGAAATTGTAAATAGGGTCACTTCAAGTTCCCTGATTTCTATCAACCTGGAGGATTATTACACAAAAGGTGAGCGAATTCTTTTTGACCTAAAAGATCACCTCTTTCAGGGTTTGATTTTGAAAGAAAAAAATTTTAGAGAGTCCGTCAAAAATCATGATTGGAACCAATACGAGGGTAAATATCTTGCCATCCATTGCACCACCGATGCAGTTATACCCACCTGGGCATATATGTTATTGGCTTCAAAACTGACACCAATTGCCGAAGAAGTCTTCTTTGGTGATCTCAAGTCCCTGGACTGCCATTTAATTAAAACAGCGATTGACAATATAAATACTGATCAATTCAAAAATGCCAAGGTCGTGGTTAAAGGCTGTGGCAGTTTACCCATTACTGAATTCGCGTATGTGGAAATTACAAAGAAATTGTTGCTCGTTGTTTCAAGCCTAATGTTTGGGGAACCCTGTAGCACGGTGCCTATTTACAAAAAACCGAGGGAAGCATAGCATTCGATCAATGAACTCCATCGATTCGTTTCTTCGTCAAAAGCTGTTAGATCGATACACCAAGGGGAATTTTCGCAAATTGACCTTTAAAAATCTACCCTTTGATTTCACATCTAACGATTACTTAGGCCTTGCCCGAAATGGAGAGTTATTTGATAATATTCAGAAAAGAATAGTCGAATTGGGCATAAAAAGGAACGGCTCAGGTGGTTCTCGTTTATTGTCTGGAAATCATGAATTAACAGAGCAATTAGAACATAGGTTAGCCGCACTTTTCCAGTCTGAAGGCTGTCTGCTGTTTAATTCTGGTTATGATGCGAATCTCGCTCTGATTTCTTCAATACCCCAAAAAGGGGATTCTATCCTCTATGATCAACTATCACACGTATGCTTAAAAGAAGGGGCATGGCTGAGCAAAGCAGAAAGTCACAAATATTTGCATAATGATCTTATCGATTTGGAGAAAAAACTGGCTGACGCGAGGGGAAACAAATTTATTGTTACCGAATCGGTGTTTTCCATGGATGGAGATTTTTCGCCCATTGAAGGCATCATTAAATTGGCTGATAAATATGATGCTCAAATCATCCTGGATGAAGCCCATAGCACTGCCTGCTTTGGGACAAACGGTAACGGCTGGCTCTGCGAACAAGGACTACAAGATAGGATTTTTGCAAGAGTTTATACTTTCGGGAAGGCCCTTGGAGCTCATGGTGCTTGCATTTGTGGTTCCAAAGATCTTATCGATTATCTGATCAATTTTGGAAGAACCTTTATTTATACAACAGCACTTCCGCTTCACAGCATCATTACAATTGATGAAGCCTTTCATTATGTAAAAGATCACCCCCAGCTTCGATCTCAACTTGATGATAAAATAAAATTGTTCCGTTCCGAAGCACGTAATTCTCTAAGTAACTCATCAATTAACGTCGATCTATTGAGCAAAACCGCCATTCAACCCATGATTGTAAGTGGTAATGAAGCAATAAAACGAATTAGTGCCAACCTTCAGCAAGAGGGCTATGACGTTAGGCCAATTCTCGCGCCTTCAGTACCACCAGGTTTAGAACGCTTAAGAATAACTATTCATGTCTACAATTCTGATGAAGAAATTGTCGGACTTCTTCAGGAACTTTCAAAAGAACAATGAAAAAATATTTTGTAACTGCGATAGGCACCGACAGCGGCAAAACGCTCGTAAGTGCGATCCTGACTGAAGCATTGAAAGCCGACTACTGGAAACCAATACAGGCCGGATTTCCCCGCGATACAGAAACGGTTCAGAACCTCATTTCTAATTCAAAAAGCCGCATTCACCCCGAAACATATTTACTGAACACCGCAAGTTCTCCACACGCTGCAGCTAAAATTGACAATGTGGAAATTTCTCTTGGTAAAATTGCAGTTCCTAAAACAGATAATCATTTAATAATCGAGGGAGCGGGCGGACTTTTGGTTCCTTTGAACGATAACGATTTTGTAATTGATCTTGCCCAAAAATTGAGCTATGAGATTATCCTCGTTTCCAATCTTTATCTTGGTAGCATTAATCATACATTATTGAGTTGTGAAGCTTTGAAGGCTAGAAAAATCAAAGTGAAGGGTTTAATCTTTAATGGTCTTGAGAATAAATCAAGTGAATTGATCATCCAAAAGAAAGCAGGTTATCCAGTACTAATGAATATTCCCCATTTGGATTCAATCAACCGAAGTGTAATAAATAACCTGTCTGATCAAATAAGAAGTAAAGTTGAATGAACCACTCCGATGAGGACATAAATAAAATCTGGCATCCTTTTACTTCATTAGTAGGTGTTCAGGATCCAATTCATATTGTCAAAGCTGAGGGAGTTTATCTTCATACGGAAGATGGTCGGAAAATCCTTGATGCCGTGTCAAGTTGGTGGGTAAATATCCATGGGCATGGCAATAAAGTAATTGCCGAGGCCATTTATAAACAAGCCCTATTGCTTGAGCATGTGATCTTTGCCGGTTTTACTCATAAACCTGCCATTACATTATCAAAAAATATTCTATCAATTCTACCTGAAAATCAATCCAAAGTTTTTTTTTCAGATGATGGAAGTACAGCCGTGGAAGTAGGGTTAAAAATGGCTCTTCAATTCTGGCACAACAAAGGCATAAAAAGAAATAAAATTATCGCCATTGATGGTGCCTATCATGGAGACACATTTGGTGCTATGTCGGTGAGTGGACCAAGTGCTTTTAATGCGCCATTTTCCTCATTTCTTTTTGATGTGGACTTTATTGATTTTCCTTCAGGTCACAATGATGAGGAGGTAATCCGGCAATTTGAAAAATTAATAAAAGGAGAAAATATCGCCGCATTCATATTTGAGCCCCTGGTTCAGGGGGCAGGTGGAATGAGAATGTACTCCAATAAAACACTTGATATTTTGATTTCCCATGCAAAATCAAAAAATATCATCTGTATCGCTGATGAAGTAATGACAGGCTTTGGACGCACCGGAAAACTCTTTGCATCCGACTACCTTCAAAATAAGCCGGACATTTTTTGCCTATCAAAAGGAATTACAGGCGGGTTTCTGCCATTGGGTGTAACCACCTGTTCGCAAGAAATTGTAGAGGCATTTTTGTCTGATGATATCTCCAGGACCTTTTTCCATGGGCATTCTTATACAGCAAATCCTATTGCATGTGCAGCTGCGAATGCAAGCTTCAAACTCCTTACATCTGCAGAATGTCAGGCCAACATTGTCCGTATTACATCCAAGCAGATCGAGTTTGTTACAAAAACAAAAAATCATCCTTTTGTTTCAGATTGTCGATCCCTGGGTACCATTGTTGCGGTCGAATTAAAAGCCTCTGAGACTTCTTATTTTAGTGACTTGCGAAATAAAATATATCCCTTCTTTATTGAACAGGATATTCTGCTTCGCCCGTTAGGGAACGTTATCTACATCATGCCACCGTATATTATTACTAATTCAGAGTTGAGCTTCGTCCACCGTGCGATTGAAGACTTTCTAAACCAACTCACAGAAGAGAATAATCAATCGTAGTTCTTTTCTCCGGCCATTATGGGGATAGTCAATATATTCTCCGGAGGAGGTAAAGGACAACTGAACGTATAATTGTAAGCGCAGTAGGGATTATAGGCAAAATTGAAGTCTATCGTAATCTGCCTTGCATTTTTAAATTTGAGGTCAAGATACCGCCCACCACCATAAGTACTTTCACCACTTGTTTCATCTGCGAAAGCAGTGAAAATAGTGTCGTCACCACCAACTTCTTTCAATAACAACAGACGATGCCTATCACCCGCTAATTTGAATTCTGCGTACGCAAACTTTTCATAACGCCGTTTTTTTCCATCACTTGTTGGTATTATCAATTGTTCCGCCGCCTCAACAGGTTTGATTATTGCCTGAACTCTGTAATCCGGATTTGGTGGAAAATAGTTTAAACCATGATATGATAACTTCAAACTATCCTGAAATGGTGATTGGTCAGAATTTCTCATAAACCCATCAGATTCAGTTCTCTTGGCTTCAACGATTTCAATGTAGTTTTCCAAATCGACTTCGTTTTGGGAAGAGAAATAGATGAAAAACAGTAATACAACCGCGGCTGAGAATCCAATAATTTTGATGTTCCTTTTTGTCATTTTAAATTAATCCCTCGTCTTTGAAGCTATAATAACCAGTATCAATAAATATGAGGTGATCAAGAATATCTATATCAAGAAATTTACCTGCCTGATCAATCTTCTTTGTGAGTTTTATATCTGCCTCACTGGGTTTTAAGTTTCCTGAAGGATGATTATGGATCAAAATTACACCACTAGCAAGGTGATCCAATGCATGTTTAAAAATTAGCTTCGGATCAACCGCAGTTCCTGCAACACCACCACTGCTTATCTGTATTTTCCGGATGACCACATTGGCCCGATTAAGCAACAGAATCCAAAATTCCTCTTTTTTGTTATCCAGTAATTCCGGCTTAATAATTTCATAGACATCTGCTGGAGAATTGATTTTGGGCTTCTGTGATGTGGGTAAATCCTTTCGACGACGCCCAAGCTCCAGGGCACTTACAATACTAATGGCTTTTGCTTCACCGATGCCTCTAAATTTCTCCAGATCCTTAACCGATAATTTGGCGAGTTCATTGATATCATTACCCACTTGAGCTAAAATTTGCTTAGCCAGTTCAACAGCACTCATATCCCTTGTTCCGGAGCTGATTAAGATACCGATAAGCTCAGCATCGGAAAGAGATGATTTTCCTTTGAGTACTAATTTCTCCCGGGGACGATCTTCCTTTGCCCAAGATTTAATAGTAAGGTTAGTTTTATAGGAATTTTTAAGCATTACAATCAGCTCACTATGAATTCCTAAGATATTCAATTCGATTGAATTGGCAATCTCCTAAAACAAAAAACCCCATTTCAATACAAAATGGGGTCATTTTTTTGGTTGATATCGATTAAGATAAAGAGGCGACGTGTTTAGTCAATTTTGACTTATGGTTACTTGCATTGTTTTTATGCACAATGTTATTCTTAGCAAGCTTATCTATCATACTTATTACTTTGGGAAGTAACTCAGCAGCTTCTCCTTTATCAGTTGTCGTCTTTAATTTCTTAACAAAAGTCCGTGTGGTTTTAAGTTGATACCTGTTTGTTAATCTCTTGGTCTCATTACTTCTGATTCTTTTCAGCGCCGACTTGTGATTTGCCATTCTTTTTAAAGATAATATTTGGAGTGCAAATGTAGATGTTTGAAAATATATATCAAAATCACCTTGAAATTCTTCTATTGGCCTTAACGGTATTATTTTTTATTTAAATTTAGATCATGTTTAAGGTGCAGCTAGTTTGTCTATTCCTCTATCTGATTATTCCCAATGAGTCAGATGCATGGGGGTTTTATGCCCATAAGTTGATAAATCGCCATGCCGTGTTTTCACTTCCTCCGGAAATGGTCGGTTTTTTCAAACGACATATTGACTATATCACCGATAATGCCGTAAATCCTGATCGAAGAAGGTACGCTGTTGATAACGAAGCCCCCCGGCATTTCATTGACATTGATTATTACGGGGATAGCGCCTTCCAAATTTTGCCTCGGTCATGGAATATGGCAGTTGCCAAATATGGTGAGATGCAACTCCATGAACATGGAATCGTTCCATGGTACGTTAATACGATGAAATACCGGCTCACAACCGCATTTTCCGATGGTGACGCCGAAAGTATATTACGGATAGCCTCAGACATTGGGCACTACATAGCAGACGCCCATGTGCCATTGCACTCCACTCAAAATTATAATGGACAACTAACTGATCAATATGGAATTCATGGCTTTTGGGAAACTCGCCTGCCTGAATTATTTGCCGATGAGTATGACCTGCTGGTTGGTCAGTGCGAGTATGTTCCCAATGTTCAGGAAGCAATTTGGGAGGAAGTTTTCAAATCTCAAGGTGCCGTTGACTCGGTACTGAGCATTGAAAAAAAAATATCGGCCAAATTTCCGGCGGATAAAAAGTACAGCTATGAGGAACGCGGCAATACTTTTGTTCAGGTCTACGCTATGGACTATTCAAGACAATATCATAAACGCCTGAATGGCATGGTTGCAAAAAGACTGAAAGCATCAATTAAAATGGTAGCCGATTTATGGTTTACCTCATGGGTTGATGCGGGTCAGCCAGATTTATCCAAAATTGAAAACCTGACAGCATCTCAATTGGAAGCATTTGAAATTGAAAAGAAGAGTTGGCTTGAGATCAAATTCAAAAACAGGGATCATGAGGTCACCCAACACTAAACGTATTTTTCAAGTTGTTTAATTAATACTCCAAAATCTTTTGGATATGGTGCCTCAATAAAAATCTCCTTGCCATCCAGATCCTTAAATTTTAACGATCTGGCATGCAGGGCAACTCGTTTGATAAGCGGTAACTCCTCAGAATCCTTTTTCAAATTGAACTTCGGTTTTATAGATGACAGGTAGAAATGTGTACCGCCATATTGTAAATCTTCAATAATTGGAGCTTCCAAAATCGCCAGATGAATCCTTATCTGGTGGGTTCTACCGGTGATAGGCCTGCATTCAATCAGACTGGCATTTCGATAAGCCTTTAAGGTCTTAAAATAGGTAGTAGATTTTTTTCCACCCACATTATCAATTTTCACAACACCATGAGTGAGTGTTTTAATTGGGGCGTCTACCTCAATGTTCTGAAAATTATGAATACCTACTGAGACGGCGTGATACAACTTTTCAATCTTCCGCTTTTCAAAGAGACTTGACATATGTTTATACATGATGTTATTTTTAGCTAACACCACTATCCCCGAGGTTTCTTTGTCCAGTCGATGGCAAACCTGCGCCTGAGGACAATACTGCCTCGCCGATTTAAGAAGATTATGCTTGTTAATGCGATCTTCTAGTGTGGAGATATGAGGGGGTTTGTTTACAATCAAAAGCCCATCAGTTTCCAGGACAATAATATCCTCCAGCTTTAGGTTGGGCATAAGAAATTCATTTGTGACTTTAAAGTCCTATAGACTCATCATTTCTTTGAATCTTGCGGCCTGTCGTCGGCTTACTTCAACTTTCTCCCCACCTTTAAGTTGTACCATTAAGCCACCGTTAAACCATGGTTCTATACCCTCAACCCAACTTAAATTGATAATATGTTTTCGGGAGGCTCGGAAAAAAGAGCGGTCATCAAGCCTTTCATTCAATGCATTTAAAGATTTATGGATCATTGGCTTGAAATTGTCAAAATAGACTTTGATATAATTTCCATCGGATTCAAATAATCTTATGTTCGAGAGTTTTACGAACCAACATCTATCTCCATCTTTCACAAAAACCTGATCATGAATAGTCAATTTACTGTCGACTGAATTTGCTTCTGTAGGTTTTCTTTCTTCAGTTTCAACCAACTTATTGATACTTTCAGATAATCTTTCCGGCTGTATTGGCTTAAGAAGATAATCCAAAGCATTAACATCAAACGCCTTAAGGGCGAATTCATCATAGGCCGTTGTGAAAATTACCTTGGGCACCCGCTCTATACTTTCAAGGAGATCAAATCCGGTTTTACCAGGCATTTGGATATCAAGAAATATAATATCCGGATTTAATAAGTTTATCTTTTCAAGGGCATCATCTGCATCAACGGCCTCACCTATCACTTCTATTTCATCATAACTTCCAAGTAATTTATCCAATTCCTTCCTGGCAAGTCTTTCATCATCAATTATTAGTGCTGTCATTATCGTATGTTTTCTGGTATTCTAATTTCGGTTAAAACTGTATTCTTCGCTTCATTAATAATTGAAAAAGAAGCTGAATCTCCATAAATTAATTTAAGTCTTTTCTTCGTGTTCACAATCCCATAACCCGAGGATTTATCGGCTCCATTCAGGAATTCTCCACTATTCCTTATTTTTATTACGAATATCCCTCCATCAATATCAGTCTCAACACTTACCTTACCTCCCTTTTTCAAGTTGGCTACCCCATGCTTGATGCCGTTTTCGACCAATGTCTGTATCATCATTGGAGGAATTTTATAATGCGCTGATTCCGGATGTAATTTCACGCTCGTCTGAAGGCGCTCTTCATACCTGATGGTTTCAAGAGCGAGATAGTCCTTAACGGTGCTCATTTCATCCTCGAAATCTATCAATTGAGATTTATCCAGCGTCAGAGAATTCCGTAAAATATTTGACAATTGAGTGATCGCAGATTTTGATTTATCAGGATCCTCATCAACCAATGCCCTGATACTATTCAGAGCATTAAAAATAAAATGCGGGTTCAATTGAGATTTAAGGTTATTAAGTTCAATTTCATTTAAAGTTGCTTCCCGTTTTAATGCTTGCCTATAGCTCTCAAAATAATGAAACATGAAATAAATGATAGACCACAACAGATAAAGAATCATGGATACGATAATTAGGCCTGCATACTGACTAACCGCTCCCGATATGCCCTTGGCCAACAGTAAATAGTTAATCGTGCTATTTATAACACCCAGGATAAAGGCCGATAAAATAAGCCTTGGAATTAAAGCATGCCAGGCCATATTATACCAATCAAATTTTTTTATAAATGCCCTGAATATGTGGGTAGAAATCAAATAATATAGCACCTGGAATACTTCACCAAAGATGAAATCATTTGTGATCCTTCCACTAAAGGAAAATGTAACGAGGTTGGCTACTCCATATAACGACCATCCACCAATTTGAAAAATCCAGTATAATCTTTGCTTATTCATGGAGATTCTGAAAATTCAATATTTACTGTATTTAAGATTGCCTAACCTTTTCATTTATACCAAAGGTGGTTTGATCCAATTCTTAACACAAATTTAACATTACGCTTTTACCCTGATAATTAAAATTATCAATCACTTCAGGTACAAAATATTATTTGGTTTTGATATAGTTTTCTATAATATCAATATGCGTAGTTGATTAATAGTTCTTAGTTATATCATTCAATGAATTAAATACAAAAGCCTTATTAATTTCAACATATCGTCCAAACTCTGTACTATATTTCATTTTCGTGATCGTTTCTAAAAAATGTTATAAAAAGATCAAACATAGAATATAGTTTTGCGTATACATCATAAGTAAACATAAAACAGAATTTTATATTATTAAGCGAAAGGCAAAAAATGAAAACGAGAGGAATTAGAATTTTAGGGACGGCATTAACAGTTTTAATACTGGCAGGTGGAAATACACTTGCCTCAAATGACGAAAACGAGAAAGTAAAAGACAAGGAGATTACGGAGTTAATAAATGAATCATCTCCGGAAGCTCTTTATGAATCAATTGGTATAGAAGAGGAAAGAATATCTGTATTCGATTTGGAAGGGAACCTTGTATTGGAGACTAAAACATCGCAATTAACTGAGAGCAACTA
Source organism: Bacteroidota bacterium (assembly GCA_027592755.1). Lineage (GTDB taxonomy): Bacteria > Bacteroidota > Bacteroidia > Cytophagales > Cyclobacteriaceae > JAJCYL01. The sequence goes on from JAQCLE010000022.1 coordinate 12,655, forward strand.
CAAAACAATTTTCCAAAGTGACCTTGTTTTAGAGGTGTCTGGTATTAGCTACTACATATTAAATCAACAAACGGTAAAGTAAACGATACTCCAGACTGGGTTATTTAAAAATTAAACATTAAATACCATCTCAATTTGAGGTGGTATTTTTTGTCATACCAAGAGCACAGGACAGCCCAAAACTTTTTTCCTGCCATTTAATTCTTCGAATAGTTCACTACTAAGAATAATGAGATCGATCGGTTGATCCTTAAATTTTAGCAACACCCGGCTTGCCAGGAAGCCTATCTCAGAATGGAATTCATAATCGATTTCAGCATCAAGATTAAACCGCTCTTTTAACTTTTGCAGTTTTTGAGCGGCGTTTTCTTTCATGTGTTCTCTAAGCCCAATTCCCTTGTTTTTGCTATCCATTTCGATGTCATCTAACCTCAATGCATACAGAAAAATTAATTTGGCTTTGGAAAGCTTGGCAATTTCAAATGCTAACCCCAAGGTGTCTTTAGAATCAATCGATTCGTCAATAGGGCATAGGATGTTTTTAAATATGGGCATAGACATAAGAAACTATGTGTCAAAATAATTGGAAATAGTGGCCAAAGTTTCTGACTGATTGCATTTTGAAACATGATATTTGTCATGTTTCACGCTACCTTTATGTGATACAATTGTGTAGATATAAAGAATGCCAAAATCGGTCTTGTTTCCTGATAATGAAGCTTTTAAAGCTATATGTCAATCCGCCGTTGAGGGGATAATTGTATTGGATCATACTGGCAGGATAAAAATTGCCAATGATGCTACAAGTTCCATGTTTGGTTATGACAAAGATGAATTGATAGGAAAAAGAATTGACAACATCATCCCCCGAAGGTTTAGGATGGAGCATATTGGACATGTTGCTAAATTTTTCGAGAAACCGTCCCCAAGGAAGATGGGGCATGGCAGGGATTTGTGGGGCCTCAAAAAGAGTGGCGAAGAGTTTCCCCTTGATGTGAGCCTCAACGCTACAATTATTCATGATCAACATTATTCCATTGCATTTGTTATAGATATTTCTGAACGGAAAAATGCCGAGGATGCACTCAAAAAAAGTGAGGAACAACTCCTGCTTTACGCAAATGAATTGGAAAATAAAGTAAAAGAAAGAACGGAGAAATTGAACAATACAGTGGATAAACTTGGATTGTCAAACAAGATTCTCCAGGAAGAAATTAAAGAGAGAGAAAAGGCCGAGGCCGAAACACAAAGGGCTCTTGGGAAAGAAAGAGATCTTAACCAGCTGAAATCTCGATTTGTTTCGATGGCGTCCCATGAATTTAGAACTCCTTTGAGCACAATTCTTTCTTCGGCATCGCTTATTGGCCGCTATAACACCGATGATACTTCTGACAAAAGAGCCAAACACGTCAACAGGATAAAGTCATCAGTTGGGAATCTAACGAGTATCCTCGATGATTTTCTATCCTTGGGCAAACTGGAAGAAGGCAGGGTTGATATAGTTCCTTCAAGTATTGAAGTTGACAAATGTATACTGGAAGTAATTGATGAAATGAACATGATCTTGAAACAGGGCCAGGAAATCAAATTCGAAACGAGTGGGAATGCTTTTCTTTTGGAAACAGATCGCAGACTTTTAAAGAATGTACTTACTAATCTTACATCCAATGCGATTAAATATTCTGAAAATCAACCAATAATAATTGCATTGACTTACGAAGAAGAGAAGGTCGGTATCAAAATTATCGACCGCGGAGTTGGCATTCCCGAAAGTGATCGGAAACACTTATTTACCCGCTTTTTCAGGGCCGGAAATGTTATCAATATTCAAGGAACCGGATTAGGATTGAACATAGTAAAGAAATACCTGGAACTACTTAAAGGATCAATTTATTTTGAAAGCAAACAAAATAAAGGAACAACGTTCACAATTGAGCTACCTCTAAAAATTTATCAAAGATGAAAAAGATAGTGTTAATAGAAGACAATCCCGATGTCAGAGAAAATACTGCCGAAATACTAGAGTTGGCGGATTTTGAGGTGTTGACTGCGGCCAATGGCAAAGAAGGTGTTGAATTAGCCTGTGCTGAATTTCCCGACCTCATAATTTGCGATATTATGATGCCTGAGCTTGATGGCTACGGTGTGTTGCACATTTTGAGCAAAAAACAATCAACAATGAATATTCCTTTCATTTTTCTGACTGCCAAAGCAGAAAAATCTGATGTTCGAAAAGGAATGAATCTCGGTGCCGACGATTATGTTACAAAACCGTTTGATGATACCGAACTCCTTGATGCTGTGGAAGCCAGGCTCCACAAATCCGAGATGTTGAAACAGGAGTATGAGAAGAGTCTGAACGGCCTTGATAATTTCATGAATGACGCTCAGGCGATCCACAACCTTAAGGAGCTTACAAAAGAAAGAAGAGTACGTTCGTACAAAAAGAAAAAAGACATTTTCCTTGAAGGCGATATGCCACAATCGCTATACTATGTTAATCTTGGTAAAGTAAAAACATATAAAACAAATGATGACGGCAAAGAGTTAATCACCGGACTTTATGTAATAGGCGATTTTTTCGGTTTCGAATCGCTCCTTGAAGGTGAGTTTGGTGAATCTGCGACCGCTCTTGAAGATACAGAACTTGCTCTCGTCCCCAAAAATGATTTTCTCACGCTTATTTATGGGAACCGCGAGGTTTCGAAAAAATTCATCGAAATCCTGTGTAACAAAGTCAGCGAAAAGGAGAAGCAATTGCTGGATTTGGCGTACAGCACCGTTAGACAGAGAACTGCCACGGCATTATTAAATATATATTCCAAATATGGCAGTCTGGGAAATAACATTCCGCTGCTCATATCCAGGGAAGACCTCGCTAACATGGTAGGAACGGCTACAGAAACTGTTATTCGGGTTCTTTCAGACTTTAAGGATGAAAAACTAATTGACATTCAGTCTGGAAAAATCTATGTGATTAACACTGACAGGCTTGAAATAGTGGCTGAAAAAAACTTCGCGATTTGAAAAGAGTACTGAACCGGATTTGATATAAAACCCTTAATCTTGTGGTTTAACGTACTTCAATTTGAAAGTAGGGCTTTTTTTCGGTTCATTTAACCCCATCCACGTTGGACATCTGATCATAGCAAATGTGATGCATGAGAGCACCGATTGCACCGAGATCTGGTTTGTAGTTTCTCCCCAAAATCCTTTTAAACCCCTAAATTCATTGGCCCATGAATTCGATCGATATGACATGGCCATGGCCGCCACTTCAGAGGATTGTTTTCTTAAGGTTTCGGATGTCGAATTCCGAATGCCACGACCAAGCTACACCATTGATACACTTGTTTTACTTGCGGAAAAGAACCCTGATATTGAGTTTCAATTAATCATGGGATCCGATAATCTGCACACATTTCATAAATGGAAGAATCATGAACAAATACTTGAAAACTATGGATTACTGGTTTATCCGAGGCCGAAAGCGAAATCTGACAGGTTTTTAGATCATCCAAATGTGCGATTAATCGAAGCACCTCTTTTGGATATTTCAGCCACTTTTATCCGACGATACATCAAGACAGGTAAATCTCTTAAATACCTGCTACCGGAAGGTGTAATAAACGTGATAAAAGCCAAAAAACTGTATGATATATAGATTAGAACGATGGTTCCATTTTGGTTTTTCGTTCATGTCAGATGGCTTAGCTTTGTTACTCTTGACACGCTATAATTCGAAGATTTAGGAATGAATATTTTAATCATTGGCTCCGGCGGCCGTGAACATGCTTTTGCCTGGAAAATAAGGCAGAGTGCACAATGCGAAGAACTTTTTGTTGCTCCCGGAAATGCGGGCACCGACTTAATTGCCAAAAATATCTCTCTTGATAATGAAAATTTTGATCAAGTAGGACGCTTTGTAATTGACAACAATATCGGATTAGTAATCGTAGGACCTGAAGCGCCACTGGTAGGAGGTATCGTAGATCATTTTTCATTGTCAGATGACCTCAGGAGCATTCCGATTATCGGACCGGGACAATTGGGTGCCACCCTGGAAGGGAGCAAGGATTTCTCAAAAGCATTCATGGTAAAACATGGCATTCCAACCGGAACATCTCAAACCTTTACCAAAGAAACCCTGGAGGATGCCTATCGACATCTTGAAAGTCTCGAACCACCCTACGTTTTGAAAGCCGATGGTCTTGCAGCCGGAAAAGGGGTAATCATAAGCAATAATCTGAATGAAGCCAAAAGCGAACTCGCTCAAATGCTTACTGAAAACAAATTTGGTGAAGCAGGAGACAAAGTAGTTATTGAGGAATATCTTGATGGCATTGAATTGTCTGTTTTTGTAATTACTGACGGTAAAAATTATCAGATCCTTCCGGAGGCTAAAGATTACAAAAGGATAGGTGAAAATGATGAAGGACCAAATACAGGAGGCATGGGCGCTGTATCTCCTGTGCATTTTGCCCATCCCGAATTTTTGAAAAAAGTCGAAGAGCAGGTTGTTATACCCACAATTGATGGATTGCAAAAAGATGGCATCCCTTACAAAGGCTTTATATTTATAGGTTTGATGAATAAAGGCGGTGAACCCTATGTTATTGAATACAATGTCCGCATGGGTGATCCCGAAACACAAGCTGTTCTTCCGAGGGTTAAATCCGACTTGGTTGATTTGTTCATGGCAACCTGGAATTCTCAGTTGGATCAATTTAAACTTGAAATAGATTCCTCGTACGCAACCACGGTGGTACTGGTTGCTGGAGGTTATCCTGATAAATATGAAAAAGGAAATGAAATCAGTGGTCTTGAACTTGAACAAGCTGATACCATAATCTTTCAAGCAGGAACTAAACAAGTAGATGATAAAACACTTACAAATGGTGGAAGGGTACTGGCAGTTACCGGGCTCGGAAATTCAATGGATAGCGCTTTAGAAAAAACCTATAAAGCGGCGTCATCAATTTCATGGAAAGACATGAATTACAGGCATGACATCGGTCAGGATTTAATCCGATTGGAAAATGATCCGATCTAGTACGAAATACGAATGAGCCAACCCGAAAAAAAACTCTTTCTAATTGATGCGATGGCCCTTATTTACCGGGCTTACTACGCATTTAAAGACATTCCAAGGTTAAACTCCAAAGGGCTCAACACAGGAGCATCACTTGGTTTTACAAATGCTTTGGTGGAAATTCTGACCAAGGAGAAGCCAACGCATATTGCCGTGGCATTTGATACACCAGCGCCCACCTTCAGGCATAAGGAATTTGTTGAGTATAAAGCCAACAGGGAAAAGCAACCCGAAGACATCAAGGACAATATTCCCTGGATAAAAAAAGTAATTAAGGGTTTCAACATTCCCATTCTTGAACTCGACGGATTTGAAGCCGATGATGTCATTGGAACATTTGCAAAAAAAGCAGCAGGTAAAGGATTTGAAGTATTTATGATGACCCCTGACAAGGACTTTGCTCAGCTTGTTGATGAGCATGTTTACCTGTATAAACCTGCATACCGCAAAAATCCTGAAGAAATATACGGAGTCAAAGAGATCCTGGAAAAATACGGTTTCGATAAAATTGACCAGATGAGAGATTTTCTTGGGTTACAGGGTGACTCAGTTGATAACATTCCCGGAATCCCCGGGGTAGGTCCAAAGACAGCAATAAAACTGATTCAGAAATACGGTTCAATTGAAGAATTAATAAAGCACACCAATGAACTCCATGGGAGACAAAAAGACCTCGTTGAAGAACATGCGGAACAGGCAATACTATCTAAGCATTTGGCCACCATTCATACAGATGTTCCCATAGATTTTATTGAAGAAGAGCTTCTTTACAATGGACCTGATGAGAAAGAATTGAGGCCTGTCTTCGAAGAACTTGAATTCAGGACACTTATCATCAGGATTTTCGGTAAGCAAGTCGCAACACCAGAAGAACAAAAGAAACCAAGTAGTCAATTGTCATTTTTCGATCAGGCCGGAAACGCAACCCTAACTATCGAAAATGAGACCAAGTCATCAAAAAGCAGTTTTTATTCTACCACACATAATTATAGCCTTATTGATACCCCTGAGTTAAGAAAAAGTCTGATTGAGTATCTTGGCTTGCAAAAGGAAATTGCACTTCAACTGGTTGCTGAAGGTATTGTAGCGGTAGAAGCAAAAGTTATCGGAATCAGCTTTTCCTATGTAGTTGAAGAGGCCTATTATATACCCATTGATAAATCTGAGACACTGCTGGAATTCAAGGATATCCTGGAAAATGAGCGCATCTCGAAGGTTGGTCATAATCTCAAGTTTGACATCCAAATATTAAAACGTTTTGGCATTGAGCTAAAGGGTTCTTTGTTTGACACCATGTTGGCACATTACCTCATCGACCCGGAAATGCGGAATGACCTTGAAATTATCTCTGAGAATTACCTGGACTATACCCCCTTGAAAAGGGAAGAATTTCTTGGAAAAAAAGCATCATTGAATGAATCTGATGATGTCGACCTGAAAGAAATATGCGGTGAGTTTGTTGATTTAAATCTTCGATTAGCAACTCATTTAAGAACTGCCCTGAAGAAAGATAACCTGGAAAGTTTGTCCGGTGATGTAGAAACTCCCCTTATCCGGGTATTAGCGGATATTGAGTTCGAGGGCGTCACCATTAATCCCGAAACACTTTCAGGAATGTCTGAGGATCTTGAAAATGATAGCAGCCAGCTTCAAAAGGAGATATTTGAGATTGCCGGGGAAGAGTTCAATATCGGCTCACCAAAACAATTAGGCGATATCCTTTTCGATAAACTCAAGCTTATTGAAAAGCCTAAAAAAACCCGAACAGGGCAATATTCTACTAATGAAGAAGTGCTGGTAAAACTGGCAGGAGAACATGAGATCGCAAAAAAGATCATGGAATTCCGGGAGTATCAAAAGCTCAAATCGACTTATGTAGACGCACTTCCAAAAATGATCAGTGCTTTCGATGGTCGGATTCATACTGATTACCGACAAACCGTTGCTGCAACCGGTAGATTAAGTTCCAACAATCCCAATCTTCAGAATATCCCCATAAGAACAGAAAAAGGGCGTGAGATCAGGAAAGCATTCATTCCTCGCAACGAAGATTACCTGATATTATCTGCTGATTATTCGCAAATCGAACTCCGGATCATGGCTTCATTTTCTAAAGATGAAAGCATGATTGAAGCTTTTCGAGAAGGAAGGGATATCCATGCAACTACTGCTGCTAAAATATTTGATATTCCCCTTGACGAAGTGGATGACAACATGCGTCGCATGGCTAAATCCGCCAATTTTGGGATTATTTATGGCATCTCTGCTTTCGGGCTGGCCAATAACCTGAATATTCCCAGGAGTGAAGCTTCGGAATTCATCAGGTCCTATTTTAGGGAGTTTCCCGCTGTAAAAAAATACATGGATGAGGTGGTAAACATTGCACGAGAGCAGGAATATGTTGAAACAATTCTTGGAAGGCGACGCTATTTGCCGGAGATTAATTCCAGAAATATGACCGGACGAGGGTTTGCCGAAAGAAATGCAATTAATGCCCCGATTCAAGGAAGCGCAGCTGATATCATTAAAATTGCGATGATCAATATTCATCGATGGATGAAGGAAAATGATTTTAAATCAAAGATGATCATGCAGGTGCATGATGAACTGGTTTTCGATATTCATAAAGATGAATTGGACACAATTAAGGACCCGATTGTTGAATTCATGAAAAACGCCCACCCTCTCGAAGTACCAATGGGCATTGGTGTTGGTGTCGGACAGAATTGGCTTGAAGCACATTAAGAGCACGACGATGGTAGCCTTCCAAAAACCAACGCTTTCCGAAATAGAAAAAGCCCATCAGCGGATTTCTCGATATACCCATGTGACGCCGGTATTGACATCGAAGACGATCAATGAAATCACAGGCGCTGACGTCTATTTCAAATGCGAAAATTTCCAGAGGATTGGTGCCTTTAAAATGCGTGGAGCATCCAATGCTATTTTGTCATTACATCCGGATGAAAGAACAAATGGTGTAGCAACCCATTCTTCTGGTAACCATGCCCAGGCAGTGGCCCTGGCTGCCAAACTCACTGGAATAAGGGCTTATATTGTTATGCCGAAGGGTTCATCCAAGGTTAAAAAAGAAGCTGTACAAGATTATGGGGCCGAAATCATCCTTTGTGAGAATACGCTGGCCTCAAGAGAAGAAACCCTTAAGAATGTTGTAAAGAAAACAGGCGCCCGCTTCATTCACCCTTATGATGATTATGCTGTTATAACCGGTCAGGCGACGGCTGCAAAGGAACTTATTGAAAATACTCCAAACCTTGATACAATTATTGCTCCTGTAGGTGGCGGAGGATTATTGAGTGGAACAGCACTATCGGCTCATTACTTACAGCCAGGGATAAAAGTTTTCGGTGCCGAACCAAAAAATGTTGACGATGCCTTTCAATCATTCAAAGCTGGAAAAATTATCCCGGTGGGTGCAACACCTACCATAGCTGATGGCTTAAAAACTTCGCTGGGAGAACGAAATTTCGATATTATATCAAAAATGGTAACCGACATTTTTACTGTGTCAGAACAGGAGATCGTTGATGCGATGAGGTTAGTCTGGGAAAGAGTGAAGATAATTATTGAGCCTTCCAGTGCAGTTCCTCTTGCGGTATTGATCAATCAAAAGGATTTTTTTAGCGGGAAAAAAGTGGGGATTATTATTTCCGGCGGAAATGTTGATCTTGAAAAGTTGCCGTTTAGCCTCAAAATAATCAATTCCTCCCTTGAGGGCGGTTAGGAGGGTGTTTACGATCTTTTAGAAAATTACTGCCAAATCTCCTCGGGAAGCCTGATTTGGTCGGCATAAAATTTTACCCTGGAAATGTGACCTGTTCAGCGGTTCAATTTTCTCAATTTTATCCAGTTTGTGGTTGTAAAATGCCTCCATATAATGACCATGGAACAAGTATAAATTCACTTTATAACCATAGTATCTAATGGACACTATGAAACTCCCATCCCGGTACAATACCTGTATTTTCTCATTAAGGGGCAATTCGCAAAATGAAAGTATGTCCATGTTATATTCCAACAAAGGCTTGAACTAATTTAGGCTATTGCGATGAGGAAGGCTAAGAAATATTAAGGTAAAATTCCTATCCGTATTATCCTTTTGGTTTGATTGGTATCCATATTTCTTCCTCAGGACTTGGGTCATTATTTTTATATTTCTCACCCAATAATTCAAAGTGTGGCCTGTCGTCTAGTGAGAATTCAGAGTTTGGCAGCCATGATCCAAAAATGTACTGAAATATTCTGCTTGCAGTACTTGCACTGCCTGTGTATAAAAAAACGCATAGAGTCCTCCAGTCAAAATTAAAGTCTTCATTTGATTGGGAACAATATCAAATCTGTCACTTCTATGGTGGCCCACTTTTCAAATTCTTTGTTGGGATTAAAATTTCTGAAATACAAGGGCTCATAAACTTGTACTGAATAAAGAGTTGTACCAATGCTGTTCTGAATCTCACTTTGCCTTACTCTGAAGCTTCGCCAGAGCTCACTTGTTTTATTGCTGGACAAAGACATCGACACCCGTTTCCGAACCAATTTTTTTTCGGATAAGGTTTCTATTTTTGATGTCATAACTATGCAAGTAATCGATTTGACTGTTTTAAATCTCGATCTCGCAAACGATACTAAATTTATAAATCGAGCGCTTGTATAAAAACCCTGACTCTTATCAAGGTTTTAAAATTTTTCATTACTTCCTGACATTCTCCCTCGATTCAGGCATAATACCTTTTCCGGTGGCAGCCCAGAAAATGCCTCCAAAGATGTGCTCCAAGAACGCCGGATCTTTATAGGTTGTGAATACGAGGGCTTTAAATTGTTGCCCGCGTGTTGGCAAATACCATCATTACAAGGGCAAACATTACTGCTATTTTTCTTTGCATAATTTCAGTTTTTAGTAAATTGAAATGGAGTTGTTGCCCCATCTTATTATTAATGATTTTAAAAATCGAATCTAACTAATATTCTCTCCTTCTTTTACGATAATCTTATCAATGGTCTTTGGAAAGAACCTGCGTGTGCAGGCAAAAGTGAGAAGTTTATAAAGTTGCCTTTATGCCCAAAATAAAAGCCCTTGGCAATCCCGGACGAAGGCCAGCTGGTCGGCGGGCAACAACATAGGTTTCATTCGTAATGTTTTTCAAACTACCAAAAAGACTAATTTCCCTTGAAATGAAGTATTCAGAGCTTACATCTGTCACGTAATACTTGTCGGTCTTATATTGGTCTAAAATTTCACCTTGTCCGGCAACAGTACGCATTTCATCCATGTACCGGCTGTTTATATTAAACCTGAACTTCCCGGTTTCAAATCCGGCATTTACCGACAATTGATTCCTGGCCAGGTACGGTAGTTTGTCACCCTCGGTAACTGTACCCCAGCCTTCGAACTCACTTTCAAAACTCAATAGGAATTCTGCATCTGTGAAAGTATATGTTAATGACACCGGTAAACTGAATTTGGTATCGAATCGGGACAGAAAGTCATAGTTCAATTGAAACTCCAGTCCTTTGGCAAGCACCTGGCCGCCATTGAACTGGTCATTACTCCCAGCTCCACCGGTTGCAGCCAGATCACTTCCCAGGAGATTATCGTAATCATTAACAAACACCACGGCCATACCAGATAAACCACCTTTATTGAACCTTGATCCCAACTCATAATTTATGCTTTTCTCCGGCACGGATGCTTCACTTGACGCGGGTGGTGAAAAACCTCTGTGGACCCCAACAAAAACATTCCATCGATCATTGAATTTGTAGTCTATACCCATTCCCGGAATTATTACATCAACCCGATTATTTGATGTCCCTAAACTGTTTCCCTGGCGCAGCGGGTCAGATTTCCCGTAATTTAACTTAGTCAGTTCGATGTTCTCATACCTCAATCCTGGTACAGCCGTTAGCTTTCCAATCGATAATTTGTATTGAATATGGGCCGCTATTGCATTGGCAGTCGTCACCTGGTTGCTTTCGGTTCCGGGCTCCCCACTTGATGTGAGCCCCATCACACCATTGTCCATCATATATTGATCAACCCATTGATAACGATCTATCTGATCCTTATGAACTCTTAAGCCAACTTCTATATCATGGGAAATTTCATTTGATCGAAATTGAAATCCAATCAGTGTCTGAATTCCCTGGGAATAATAATCACGATTATTTGCCTTGACAGACAAGGCATCAACATTTACACTGGTGGTACCGGTTATAATGCCAAATTCATCACTATGCGTTGTTGGTGACTCCAGAATGTCGGAAATGCTAACAGAAGCTGAACCTCCATTTACTTTATCAAGTTTGTACCAGTTTCGACTAAAATCAGTTCTGTAGGCCGTGGTGGTTATGTCCATAAAATTAAACGGACGAATCACATGGACGAGCGAAATTTGACGCTGTTCTGTATTCATTTGATCCCTTTGTGATCCGGCATATCGTCTTAGAGGATTATTCCCAAAATCATTTTCCGTCAGGCCCAGATAAGTTTCATTTGACTTTTCAGTTGTCTGACCAATTTTAAATGTCAACGACTGATAAACAGGAGCAGTGGCATTGGTGTTAATACGAAATTTGGCCAGATAATCCTTCTTGTCAAATCCGGTATCACCACCAGAATCCAGTTTTTTAAACCCTTCAGCTGAAGTCTGGTAGGTTTCAACAAGAAATCCAAAATTGTCAAATGAATCACCTACACTGGCATTCAGCGTTCGTTGTCCAAATGAACCTGCAAATAGGTTCAACTTTCCAGTCATTTCGGTTGGAATCTGGGTTGAAATAAAATTTATGGCACCTCCAGTGGTGTATGGTCCGTATTTTATCTGGGTAGAACCTTTGGCGATTTCAACGGCATTCATTCGGCCAACTGTGGGAAAGTAATAAGCCGCAGGTGCGGAGTAGGGTGCAGGAGCCATTAAAATTCCATCTTCCATTACGGTTATCTTCGAGCTTCGCTCAACGCCTGTTCCCCTCATCCCAATGTTTGGCCTCAATCCAAATCCATCTTCTTCCTGGATATTAATTCCTGGAATACTGCGAAGAACCCTATTGATGTCATTGTAATTGAACTTGGAAATTTCCTTGGGTGAGATATAGTGTGCTGAACCGGGAATGTCCACAATACCAGTATTCCCACCCGTCATTGTAACGCGTTCAACTACTACTCCAGGAAGGGTAATAACCAGCTCAGTAAGTTTTTCAGAAAGAACCAACGGCTGGTTCTCTTCAATTGAGATTTCCTTTTTAACCGTACGGTAACCAATATTCGTAATAATCAGGGAATACTCGCCCGTAGGGATATTTCGTAACCTGTAAATCCCCTGACCATTGGTTGTTGTTCCATATGGCGTTCCATCAATAAATACACTCACCCCAGAAAGGGGTAAGTTATTTTCGGAATTAATCATCCCTTCAACCGAACCCGTTTGCCCATTCACATAAAATGAAAACAAAATGAAACTCGCTATCAACAAAAACCCCTTTCTCATGAACTTTAAATCTTATTTAGATTGATTATAAATAAGCTCAAAAGTAGAGGCAGCTTAAATTACGGGCAATACCTTGTTTTAAGGAATTTATCAATAGTAAAATTGGGTAGGCTCTACCTAATTTTTGGTAGCGTTAGATGCAGCCAGCCCAATATTGACAGCATATAAGATTAATTCAGATGTTGACTTAATCGCAAGTTTCTTCATCACATTCTTTTTGTGAGTGTAAATGGTGTGATGGCTCAGGCATAAAGTTTCTGCCATTTTCTTCGTAGAATATCCTTGCGTGATCATTTCGACAATCTCAAGCTCTCGAGTGGTCAGTTCTGTAGGTAGGCAGTCTTCAACTTCAAACTTGTTGTAATGTTTCTCGAAAATTATTTCAAGAATTTTTCCGCAGAAAAATTTCTCACCCTTTGCCGTGGCATAAATGGCATTTTTAATTTCTGTCTGATCGCACTCCTTAGTCAAAAAACTATTAACTCCTTTTCCAAGAACATCGTGAATTATCGCTTTCTCCTCATCCGCAGATATCACTAATATGTTTGTTTTTGGAGAAACCTCTCTTACTCTATTGATGTCGCCAATCTTGAAATCTCCAGTTTTTTTATAATCGAGGATCAAGACATCCGGTGATTTAGATCCGATGGATTTGAAAAGGTCATCCGAATTCACGGCTTCACCGGAGAGGTTCATATTCTTCTCACCTTCAATTAAATGCCTGAGACCGAACCGGGTTAGGTCCTGAGAATCTGCAATGAAAACTGAAACAGGCTCGGACATTTACTAAAAATTACTTATTTAGATTTATTCTAAATAAGCGTAAAGATAGCCCTGAATTCTAAAAGACCAAAAGTACAAATAGCTTAAAAATTGTACCTAAGTTGAAGTTTTACATCGGTTTGGTGATTAGCCTTAATCTGATTCAATCCCGACCCAATCTGATCCACATCAGACCTTACGGTACGGGCAAGTCTTCCCCAAAAAGTGAGCTTTCTTGAAGCTTTGAATTGAACAAGGATATAATTCCTTATTCCAACGCCACTATAAGCTGGAATTGAAAAGGCATAAAGCACATCCTTCTCGTAGGCATATTGTCTGTTTTCGAAATCATCTGTGTCAAAAAGCGCAAAACGTGTTCCCAATACAATCCGATTCAAATCAAAATTAAAATCCTGGACAATGGCAAAACCTTTGGTTACGTTTTGTTCAAATGAATAACTACTCCACTGCAAACGGGACCTCATGGTCACCTTACCAGCTTGATGATGAAGGTTGATTGCGTAGTTTCTCTTTATCCCTTTTGAAAGGGAATTTACTTCAACACTACTGGTCCTTTCTTTTCTTTCCTGCCGAAACTGGGCATAAATGGATGAATTTCTGGACATTGAATATGCCATTCTGATTAGATACTCATCACCTGTGGAAGGAGCCGCTGCTCCTAATCTCAACCACGGAAATGCGAACCTGTCAAAATAGGAAGTTATAGTCAGCGCATGCAGAGGCTTTATCTTCAATCCCCAGTATATGCCACGTTCATTTATATTTCTTGAAGTTTCACCAAAGGCATTCCCTTTAAAGGAGTGGAAATTCTTTTCATAATTCCTAAGAACAACACTAAATGATGTGTTTCTCGCAATACTCGCCACCATTCCGCCAACAGCACCGATCCCTCCGGATTCAGAAACAGCTCCTTCACCAAAAAAACTCAAGTTTTGCCATTGGTAATTGGCGAAAAATCCTGCGTTGTAATTATTACTTCCCTGAAACTCAAAACGATTGTAAGTGTTGGGTTTCTTGAATATTGGGGTACCGTAGGCAGTTTTCATAAAAGTTAATCCCCCTTGCAGGCGATTGCTGGAGGACCGATACATAAGAACACCACCCGCTATCGTTTCATTCAATTGATTCTTACTATCAAATTCCCTTTGCGTTCTGTGAAAACCCGTTTCTTGAATGGATGAAACAAACTCTTCGTAATCGGTGAAGGTGGTGTCATTTTTGAAGCTCGCGTCCTGAAATTGGCGGGAATAAAAACCTGTGACCTCAATATAGCCAAGGGAATAAGTGACTGCAGCACCTCGGTAGAAACCGGACTCAAGAACCGATGAATAGGGTAGTACGCCGGTGCTACTTCTCCGAATCGTTGTGATGGCTTCAGATCCTTTCCCGGGATTAAATCCGGCGCCCATGACTAAACCCTGTCCAAATTGCAATTGATAATCCCCGAGTGCAATGGTTTTGAACCTTGATTTGTTTTTGAGCAGAAAATGAAAGGATAAAAAATCAGGACCGAACTGGTGCTTTTGATTATCAAATAAATATCGTTCTCCCACATCTTTTTCCATGCTAAATCCCAAACTGAAATCATCAGGACGGCTGACTCTAAATCTCATATAGTCTTTGGACTTTCCACCCAGGAACATCTGTTTATCCGAGGAATCCTTTCCTTCAAATCCTTCACGACTCTCAATGGTGCGCTCTGTCCTCATGAGCAGGTAATTATTTTCTTCAGATAGTATCCTTTGTATTAATGGCCTGGTATCAGACGGTCGTTCTTCGATAGTTACAAAAGGAGCCAAACCCTTTATAGTATTGGAATCAAAACCTGGCACGGCTTGCAATTCGTAAATCGAAATAAGTGGTCCATTATCAGCGATATAATTAATCAATGTCTCTATTTGGCCATTATCGAGTTGATAAAGCGATTCCAAATCCTCTCTTGAAGCTTTATTAAGGTTAATGGGATTGGTGTATAACATCAATAATGATTCATATAAATCTCCATAGTTGATGTCATCATCCTGAATTTGAAATAAACTCTCTGCGAAAGATTCAAGGTCAATTTCCTGGTCATTAAATTGACCGTACAACATCGATGGAATTAGAAGAAACAACCCAAACAGAAAAGTAGCCCTGATAATCATCGTGACTTTGCAAGCTTATACTCTACGGACAATTCATGAATCATGCCGAGTACCGGGTCATGAGCAAATGCATAACTTGATCCAATTTTTTTCGAATTCATTCCAAGTCCCAATGATCCAATAAATGGATTGGATTTGAATCCCATCCTCATTGAGAATTGCTTATAAAATTTGTAATCAATGCCTGCCTTGAATACTTCAGGAAAATCAAGATCTTTTTCAATTTCAATATTTATCCTGAAAACATCGACCGGTCTATAGGATATTCCGGACCTCATAATTGTTGGCACCCTTCCATTTTCAACTTTGGAGATTCTCCCCTGATTGATATTTGAGATGAAAGCTCCAAAAACGAACTGTTCAGAGAAATTTACAATACCGCCAAAATCAAAATATGCGATTCCCCTATTCCCGTATCCTTCAATATTTAACTGATAATAATTTAGCGACCCTCCCAGAGCGACCATACCCACCTTGTTACCGAAGACCAGATTAAGTTTTTGCTCATTATAAAGCTCATCCCCAAATCTTGAAACCCCAATACCTAAGGCACCCGTTTTGAAGGGATATAGAAAAGCGGCCCCAGAAGTACTCAGAGCTCCAATACCATACTTGCGCTGATGAGTAAATAATATTGCGGGTTGCTCCGTTGAATATAACCCAGCCGGGTTATTAAAAATTGACCAGGCATTATCGGTGGTAATTGCTGCGTTACCAATGGCCATAGATTCCGCACCATAGCTTCTGGTTCCATTTTGACCAAATAGCGTTCCAGTGCAGAGGATTAACAATATGATCTTAATAATATCCTTCATGACTTTGGCCGGACAAGTTGTAAAGGTTAAAATATGAAAAATATTTTTATTTTATAAGTTTTTCACATAACGTTTTGTCTAAATTATCCTTTCCGTTTCAACAACCTTAATACCTTGGAATTACATCAAATCCGTTTATACTTCCACCTCCGGTGTGACCAAAGCCATGTTTCCGGTTGTTCCCTAATTGATTTCTCAATTTCCTCTATAAATCTGGGAAGTAGCGTCAAGCCCTGTTCATAGGGAGGTTCCCCAATAGGAATTAACTCCACACTGTAAAAACCTCTCTTGACTTTTTGAAGTTTGGGATAAACAACTGGCATATCTAATGTTTTTGCCAGATAATCAATTGAAGTATCAAAAAGAGTTTCCTGGGATAGAAAAGTGGTCCAGTAATGATGTTTACTGGTAACATGGTCCATCACCATACTATATGCCGTTGATTCAGGATTATTCTTCAAATCTTCAATTAACTCATCACTTGTGATGAGTTTACCACCAAATCGTGTTCTTATTACAATAGCAAGGCGATCAAAGAAGTTATCCCTCAAAGGTCGGTAAACGGATGTGAAAGGATAACCCAGCGTTGTCCTCCCAAATGTTACCATCCATTCCCAATTAAACTGGTGACTTGCAGTAAGAAGCATGGATTGATTATTGTTAAAATAGTCAAGTATAACCTCAGGATTAGATACCGAAAGACGGCTATTTAACTCTTCTTTCGAGATGGTCATCAACTTAATTGTCTCAACAATAAAATCGAGAAGGTTCCTCTGAAACATTGCAATTATCTGAGATCGCTCACTTTCTGATTTTTCAGGGAAAGCATTTTCGATATTCTGATGAATTACTTCTTTTCTGTAACCGATCCATTTCCATACAATCGGATAGACCAAATCTGATAGGATGTATAAAACTCTGAGTGGTAAGTAAGACAGTAATTTGAAAAAAAACATCAGACTACCCGTCAATTAATTATTTATCAGGGGTTGATATTTATCAGTATTACCTGGGTCCAATATGGTGAGTGTATTATAAATGTCTCTCCTCAATGTTGGATTGCCATCCGAAAACATTTGGGTAATTTCATCCGATTTTGCGTCCATAAATGATATTGTCAAAATGGAATTAGGCCTGGATCGATTGACCTCCTGAATCTGCTTGATTACTGTTGAAATAATCCCTCTGGCATCATCTGGTTTTTCATCAAATATATCCAGCCCCAGGCGATGATAGTCATACAATCCCTCTCGTATTGGTCGCATTTGGATATTTATAAGATTCTCTGCTAACCAATACCTGTTCCTATTGCTATTAAACTGATCCCATCCATTTCTGCCGGATTGTTGTGCAACATTGACCACATTCCATGCTTTTTGAAAATATGGGTCGCCTCCGAGCTTTTCAAAAGTATCGTAATCGATTCCAATGATCGTATAGGCATAATAAGCCAACAAAGAAGTGATGTTGTTGGTGAATACGTTATTGTCAAATTGCAAAGGCTGAGATTCAGTATATTCAAAATCCCAATCCCGATCGGCAAAATTGAAAACAACGCTTTCATAATCCGTTCCAAACACAGGTCTGGCGGAAACTATCTGTACCGTAGCATCGAATATCCCCACCGAAGGCATATCCTGTATATTTAATACCAAATTGCAGTTGATTCTTTCCTCCTGGGTATAAAAATCATCCGTCCACTTGCGGTTATTGAGAAACTGAGAAAATGCAACCTCCATTTCTTGAAAGACATCCCGTTCAGTTGTTTCGACTCGTTGTGCATTTACAAATACAGAACAGTTTAACTCCTGACTATATGATGACAGGTAACCAAATGTAAAAATGAACAGGAGCAGTCTAATTTTCATATCTTGAAATTATGGCTTGAAGAATGTCTTTTGCAACTTCTCTTTTATTCTTCAACTCATAATTCATTACAATATTATTTTTATCAATAATAGTGATCTTGTTGGTGTCTTTTGTGAAGCCCGCACCTTCGTCGTTCAAAGAGTTAAGAACTATCATGTCAAAATTCTTTTTTGACAGTTTCTCAAATGCATTGGCCCTTTCATTTTCCGTTTCCAAAGCGAACCCCACATTAAATTGATCTTGTCTTTTATTCTTTCCCAATTCAGCAGCTATATCAGGGTTTATTTTTAGATCAATTGCCAGGGCGTCGTGACCTTTCTTAATTTTTTGATCTGATACACTAGCTGGCTTATAATCAGACACGGCGGCAGCCAAAATACTGATATTGGATTCGCCATAGTACTGAGTGCAAGAATCCAACATTTCCTGTGCTGTAGTAACGTTCACAAGATTAACTAGCGGATGGTCTGTTTTTTGATTTGTTGGCCCACTTATTAGTATCACACTTGCGCCAAGATTGGCCGCTTCTTCAGCGATGGAAAAACCCATTTTACCTGAAGAATGATTACCAATGAAGCGCACAGGATCAATGGCTTCGTATGTCGGCCCGGCAGTAACCAATACCCTTTTACCCTTTAGAGGACCCGTTGCTTCAAAAAATTCGTCTACAAATTTGAAAATATGCTCTGGTTCTGCCATTCTACCCTTGCCAATTAATCCGCTGGCCAAATCACCGTGCTCTGTCTTGATGATTGAATTTCCAAAGGAAATCAATTTGTTCATATTAGCATTTGTCGCAGGATGTCTCAACATATCCAAATCCATGGCCGGAGCAAATACCACAGGGCATCTTGCAGATAAATAGGTAGCGCATAACAAGTTATCGCAGATACCATTTGCCAATTTAGCTATTGAATTAGCCGTTGCTGGCGCTATTAAAAATAGATCGGCCCATAAACCCAGCTCCACGTGATTGTTCCATTGACCGGAATCATCTTTGACAAATTCGGTCAAAACAGGATTCTTTGATAGTGTAGATAGTGTTAAAGGAGTTATAAAGTCCTGTGCAGATTTCGTCATAAGCACCTTGACGTCTGCGCCGGACTTCACTAGTAAACGAATCAGTTGTGCTGATTTATAAGCTGCAATGCTACCGCTTATACCCAATAAGATTCTTTTACCTCTTAGCATGAGGTCAATGGCTATTGATCTTGTTCAGATGTTTTATCATCCTCTTCAGGATACCTGTACATAATCTTATCCTCAAGGAATTCTTCGACTGCGATGTTGGAGGGCTTGGGCATTCTCTCGTAAAATTTTGAGATTTCGATCTGTTCTCTATTTTCAAAGACCTCTTCCAGGTTGTCAACTGAAGAAGCAAAATCAGCCAGTTTACCATTGAGCTCTTCCTTAACATTGGTCGAAATTTGTCGGGCACGTTTCGAAATTATCGCTACGCTTTCATATACATTCCCTGTGGGTTCAGCCAGTTTTTCAACGTCTCTTGTGATTATTGAAGGTTGTGCCATATCGCTATATTAATCGTTAATATTTTCTGTTTTAACTTTTTCTAATCTATCTACGGATTTACCGAAAAAATCCTCCGCATCCCTTAAGTATTCACTTCGCGGAAAATCATCAATGAAATCATAATAATGATCAATAACACCCTTATACCTCTCCTCTTGTCTTCTGAAAGTACTGTTCCGAGCGTATTCGTATTGAGTTCTAATCTTCAGGTATTTGATCTCCTCATTGTAGTCTGAATCGGGATAGTCCTTACTAAAATTATCGAATGCTATAATTGCAGCCTCATATCCCCTTAGTTCCGATAACTTCACATACAATTTACATCCTTCATAGGCCTTGAGTTCCAATTTCGTCTGAAGCTGATCGATAATTTCATTGGCCCTATCCTTATACTCACTATAAGGAAATTTGTTAAGAAAATTTTGCATGGCAGTTATTGCTTCATAAGTCGGAGTCTGATCTAGGTTAAATTCCGGAGATTGCATATACAAGGAATAAGCATGCATATATGATGCCTCAAGCGCATGTTCACTTCTTGAATAGATTCTTGCAAACCCTTCGAAAAAATGACCACTTAAGATATACTGCTTTTGATAGTAGTAGGCATAAGCATTGTAGTATTCTGCTAATTCTGCTCTTTCTGATCCTTTGATTATAGGCAATACCTCTTCAAAAAGGACAGTAGCCCTGTAATAATCCTTTTCGTCATAGTACCGCATTGCAGCTTCATACTTCTTTTCCCAGTCATCGCTCTTTTGAATGCGGCGAAACTCACTACATGATATTGAAACCACAAGTAGCAAAAGGATTGAAAACAGCTTTAGAACCTGAATTTTAAACATGGGGGTGCAAATTTAGATGTAATTAATATGTCCGCCAAGAATCAGGCAAATCAAGTACCATATGATATAATATAATGCTAAAAAGCCGGTGAAGGGCTCTATTTTTTAATTATTAGTTTTTTTGTGACTTTACTCTCACCATTTGTATACAGTGTGTAGAAATAAACACCTTCTTTCATGTCTATAAGGTCAATCTTAAGAGATTTTTCAAAGGGTTGGAGAGGATAATCCAAAGTCATGGTCCCAAGAAGGTCGTGCAATACAATCTTTGCCTCGGAAGATGGATCGTTAATTGAATAATTGATTACTGCAATATCTGTTGCAGGATTGGGATAAACATTTTGTACCTCAATTGTAGCTGAATTGTAGAATTCGTCATTTATATCACTCAAAACAGCTAAATCCTGAGCTATCAGAATAACTGAGCTAAAAAACAAAACTAAAATTGGTAAAAGTTTTTTCAACCTAAAATATATTTGAATGAGCTAATGCAAAATTCAAGCCAATTGGTATTACTCACTCCTTTATTCGTTTAAAAAGCAAAGTGTAACCTCTTAACCTCTTGGGATCAATTAAATCTATGATAACTTCCAAATGATGATATCATATGGAAAGTTGCTTGATACACATGAAATGAATCAACAATCTTCGGTACGATGATATTTCTAATTCATTATGGCAGAATAATAAAGGTTTTTTACAGAATATCTACTTAAAAAAGTATTTTTTTCGTGAAAGAGATTAACTAAATTTAAATTAGTAAGATTATAAGGGCAGGGAGAACTAATTAGAATCAAAAAATAATTAAGCGAATTAAAGATGTCTACTATGTAGATGTTCCATAGCTGGTTGATAAGCCGGGGACTCATTTGATGTCCTCGGTTTTTTTTGTTAAAAAACTATAATGGATCCGGTTCAGAAAGATAAACCCCTTTGTCTCCAGAAACATAAGTGGACGAATCTCTGAAGACATTTGCAATTCAAGTAAATGAGAAGCCTGCCAAGGCCGGGATCGATCCGCTAAACAAGCTAATCGATCGAAATCCTGACGATAATTTTAAAACAGTGACTTTAAAAGAGGCCGCTTAATTAAGTCGATTGTGAGAATTTTAATTGACCTACGTCACTACTACTCCATAATTACATTATCTATAATAAATTTTTTTATATTGAAGGTTCCTTAATAGAAGGAGCCTTTAATAATTTATTGACTCAAATAAATCCAGAATATGAAAGTCTACGATGAAAAACACATTAAGAATGTCGTCCTGCTTGGAGCTGTGAAAAGCGGCAAGACTACACTTGCTGAAACCATGTTGTTTGAAGCCGGGATAATTAATAGACGAGGGACAGTTGAAGATAAGAATACTGTTTCCGATTTTCATGATGTAGAACACGAACGTGAAAATTCTGTTTATGCCACTTCCCTGCATACCGAATGGAGAAATTATAAAATAAATATTATTGATACTCCAGGACTCGATGACTTTATTGGTGAGATTGCTTCTTCGATCCGGGTAGCAGATACTGCAGTGTTATTGCTCAACGCTCATCAAGGCGTAGAGGTGGGAACTGAATTAATCTGGAACTACGTCGATAAGTTTAAAAAACCTACAATTTTCGCAGTGAATCAGGTGGATCACCCTAAATCTGATTTTGATGCCGTAATAGAGTCGGCAAAAGAACGTTTTGGAGCCCCTGTTACGATCATGCAATATCCTGTTAATCAGGGAGATGAGTTTAATTGCATCATTGATTTACTCAAAATGAAAATGTACAAATTTGGCCCGGACGGTGGTAAGCCTGAAAAATTGCCAATACCAGATGACCAAAAAGAGAAAGCAGAACAGCTGCATAATGAACTGGTTGAAAAGGCGGCAGAAAATGATGAGACACTCATGGAGCTTTACTTTGAAAAAGGAACCTTGAGTGAAGATGAGATGAGGAAAGGGTTAAAAATTGGAATGATGGAGCACTCGGTATTTCCAGTATTTTGTTTCTCAGCAAAACTCAACATGGGTAGTGGTAGAATGATGGGTTTTATAGATAATGTTGCTCCGGCAGCAATGGAAATGCCACCAGAGTTGACGGAGGAGGGCGCGGAAGTACAATGTGATCCTAATCAACCGGTTTCACTTTTTGTGTTCAAGACGCTGGTAGAGCCCTACCTTGGAAAACTTACATTCTTTAAAGTGAATTCCGGATTCTTAAAGACTGGTCAGGATTTGATAAATGCACAAACGGGTGGACATGAGCGCATCA
Organism: Bacteroidota bacterium; assembly: GCA_027592755.1. GTDB lineage: Bacteria > Bacteroidota > Bacteroidia > Cytophagales > Cyclobacteriaceae > JAJCYL01. The sequence goes on from JAQCLE010000022.1 coordinate 35,500, forward strand.
ATCAAATTTTCATTATGGATGGTAAAAACCGCAATACGGTGGAATCCCTTGCAGCAGGTGACATTGGGGCGACGGTTAAACTTAAAGACACCAAAACAAATCATACCCTTCATGCCGCTGAATTTCCTGTGGCCTACCAAAAAATTGAATTTCCGGAACCCCGTGTTAGAGTTTCCATTGAGGCGGAAGAAAATGATCTCAAAAAACTTGCAGAGATTTCAAAAGAACTCGGTGCCGAAGATCCAACCCTTAGCATTCAATTTAATAAGGAGCTTAAACAGCTGATTCTTTCTGCACAAGGTGATCTTCATCTTGATGTTACAAAATGGCGACTGAAAAATATATATGATGTTGGGGTTAATTTTGGAAATCCTAAAATCCCATACAGAGAAACAATTCAGAAGAGAGCTACCGCCGGCTATAGGCATAAGAAACAGTCGGGTGGTTCTGGACAGTTTGGAGAGATCACGATTACTATTATGCCCTACATTGATGGAATGGCTAATCCTGAGGGCTTTACTATTCGTAAGAAAGAGGAGATCCTCTTGAGTTGGGGAGGTAAACTTGTCTTCTATAATTGCATTGTTGGCGGGGCTATAGATGCAAGGTTCGTTCCATCGGTACAAAAAGGAATTTTGGAGTCAATGGAAGAAGGGCCAATAACCAAATCGTATGTCCGCGATGTAGCAGTTTTATTACACGATGGGAAGATGCATCCCGTTGATTCTAATGACATCTCTTTTAAGATTGCCGGCGCTCAAGCTTTCAAAATTGCATTTATGAAGGCAGACCCTAAACTTCTTGAGCCTATTAACAGCCTTTCGATAGTAGTCCCTGAAGATCTAATGGGCGAAGTAATGACGGATCTCCAAACCCGCAGGGCGACAATTTTGGGGATGGATACAGAAGGGAAAAATCAAAAAATTAATGCCAAAATACCTCTTGCCGAAATGAATGGTTACAACACTGCACTAAAGTCTATTACACAAGGCAAAGCAGCATTCACAACAGCTTTTGAAGAATATACCCAGGTACCTTATGATCTGCAGGAGAAACTGATAAAACTAAATAGCACTGAGGTGGAGTGAAAATCAAGGACAAAAACTTTAAAGATTAAGTTCAACCACACGGTAATGTTAGATAAAGATGCTTTGATGGCATTTCTCTCACTCCTCAACCTAAGCTATCCAACATTGAGCCGATCAGCTTAATATGATGTTCGTTTATCAAAAAACTATTTATAGAAGATTGATATTTCGTATATTCTGAAATCATAACAACTTTTTAAAATGGATCGTCGAAATTTCATCAAGAAAACAGGAATAACCTTCTCAGCTCTTCCTCTTTACTCAGCAACTTTTCAACTCAAATCTTACAGAATTGCATTAATTGGCTCGGGATGGTGGGGAATTAATATACTCCGGGAAGCGATAGCCTATGGTAGCTGTAAGGTTGTTGCGATCTGCGATGTTGACAAACAGGCAAGGGAAACGGCGAGAACAGAAGTAGAAAAACTGAGTGGAGACAAACCCAAGTTATATAATGATTTCAGGGAGTTGATAAGCAAAGAAAAACCCGATATTACAATTATTGCGACCCCGGACCACTGGCATGCAATACCGGCTATTACAGCCATAAAAAATGGGTCACATATTTATATTGAAAAACCAATCTCACATACAATTGAAGAAGGAAGGGCCATTTTGAATGCCGCCCGGGCCAACGGAAGAACCGTGCAAGTCGGAACACACAGGAGGCATTCTGCACACAATACTGCAGGAATGGAGTTACTCCGCTCCGGTAAGGTAGGTCAGGTGAACCAGGTGAAAACATTTGTAAACTATCGACAAGACCCAGGAACACTACAACCTGATACCAAAGCACCAGATGGTCTTGATTGGGACTTCTGGCAAGGACCTGCACCCAAAAGAAATTTTAACCCCGGCATACATCCTAGAGGATTCAGACGATACATGGATTATGCCAACGGTACTATTTCAGATTGGGGCGTCCACTGGTTTAACCAGGTACTTTGGTGGACAGATGAAAAATATCCAAAAAATATTTTCTCAAAAGGCGACAGGTACTATAAAACCGATGGGGCTGATGTTCCCGACACTCAATTGGCAATTTATGAGTTTGAGGGTTTCATTCTTGAATGGGAACATAAAATGGGTGCCATGAATGACAATGAGGATCACAATGTTGGTTGCTATTTCTACGGTTCCGAAGGTACTCTCCATATTGGTTGGCGTGATGGCACAACATTCTATCCTCACAGCAAGAATCAGAAAATAATTAATATCCCCCACCAATTAAATCAACCTGATGGTCAGAACATCAAAGAATGCTACGCCGATTTTATAAGCAGCATTGAGCAAAATAAACGCCCTATATCAGACATTGAAGCAGGGTATTATTCCACAAATATTAGCCTCTTTGCCATGATATCTTATAAGCTTGGACGGAGTATACAATGGAATGGGGAGAAGGAGAAATTTGTCAACGACAATGAGGCTAATGCTCTTTTGGGTAAAGAATACCTTAACGGTTGGTCATTACCTGGATAAAACTGCAAAGAAATGTCTGGCAAAGTCAGATTTAGGTTGGATACTCTTTTCGACTGGCGAATGAAATTCCTGGCAATCCTAATACTATTATCCGGATTGGTTGTTGTGAGTATTAACTATATCATCTCAGCTCTCTTATTTTTGATTTCAGTGTCAATACTCACTGGTTTTAGTGCCTTAGAAATTGATTTTGAAAAGAAGACTTATCGTCGCTACTCATGGCTTTTAGGATGGAAATATGGTAATTCCATCAACTTCAATGCAGTTGATAACATTTTTATCAATCAAAGTGTTGATCGTAGCAAATACTATTCTTTGTCAAACAGATCGACCATTTTCAAAAACAAAGTCTTCAATGGATGGTTGAAATTTTCTAATGAAAAGAAACTCCATCTTTTTACCAGAAAAAACAAGAATGAACTAGAGGATAATTTGAAACCAATCGCAAAAATATTGAAAATAACAATTCTTGATCACACCTCGGAAAATTAGCCTTTCCTCATTTGTTTATACTTATTAATCAATGCATTTGTTGATGCATCATGAGACTTCACGTCTTCATCGTCCTTTAATTCAGGCAAGATTTTATTGGCCAATTGTTTACCCAGCTCAACCCCCCACTGATCGAAACTGAAGATGTTCCAAATCATACCCTGGACGAAAATTTTATGTTCGTACATGGCGATAAGACTTCCCAAAACGTGTGGAGTCAATTTTCTGAAAAGAATTGAATTTGTTGGTCTGTTTCCTTCAAAAACTTTGAAGGGTGTTAGCCTGGCTATCTCGTCAGCTGATTTTCCCGAAGCTTTTAATTCATCGATTACTTCCTGTTCCGATTTACCATTCATCAAAGCTTCAGTTTGGGCAAAAAAGTTAGATAATAGTTTTTGATGATGGTCTCCATTGGGATTATGACTTATAGCGGGAGCCAGAAAATCACAAGGAATAATTTTTGTGCCCTGATGAATGAGCTGGTAGAAAGCGTGCTGACCATTGGTTCCGGGTTCACCCCAGATTATTGGACCGGTTTGATAATCGACCTTTTTACCATTTCGATCAACCTGTTTACCATTACTTTCCATATTGCCCTGTTGGAAATAGGCCGAAAAGCGATCCAGGTATTGGTCGTAAGGGAGAATGGCCTCGGTCTCTGCTTCAAAAAAATTATTGTACCAAATCCCTATCAATGCCAGGGTTACTGGTATGTTTTTTTCCCAAGGTTCATTTCTAAAATGTTGATCCATTTCGAATGCACCCTTGAGTAATTGTTGATAATTATCATATCCAATTGCACAAGCGATAGATAACCCAATGGCTGACCAAAGGGAATAACGGCCGCCAACCCAGTCCCAGAATTCAAACATGTTTTCTTCAAGAATTCCAAAATCTTCAACCTTTTCTTTATTTGTCGATAATGCCACAAAGTGTTTAGCAACATCTTGAGTTTTGCCACCATTCTTCAAAAACCAATCCTTTGCTGAATTAGCATTAGTCATGGTTTCCTGGGTTGTAAATGTCTTTGATGCGATTATGAAGAGCGTTGAAGCAGCGGGAAGATTCTTGAGCGTTTCGGCCACATGAGTGCCATCAACGTTCGAAACAAAATGCATGCTTAGATCTTTGCTTTGATAACTCTTCAAAGCATTGCTGACCATTAAGGGACCCAGATCAGAACCGCCAATGCCAATATTTACAATGTCTGTGATTGGCTTACCACTGAAGCCTTTCCAGTCGCCTGATCTAATTTGAGTGGAGAACTTTTTCATTTGTGCCTGGACATACTTGATTCCAGGCTTGACATCCAGACCATCAACTAAAATCTGCCTGTCGGATTGGTCGCGTAAGGCTGTGTGTAAAACAGAGCGTCCTTCTGTCTTATTGATAGGCTGACCCGTAAACATGGCTTCAATGGCCTCTCCAAGCATGACTTCATCAGCCAACTGGTGAAGATGAGTCATTGTCTGATCATCAATTATGTTCTTTGAGAAGTCGACATATAGATCATTCCATTCCAAGGAATACTTAGAGAGGCGGCCAGTATCGGCCAGCAAATCCCGAATTTTCATATTCCTACTTTGATTGAAATGCTGCTGAAGAGCGCTCCAGGCCCTGGTCGTTGTTGGATTCTTGTTAGTCATAGCTTTAATATTTCACCTGTTGGTAACGATAGATCAGTCGCGAATTGACAAATTTAATCTTTATCTCACCGAGTTAATTAACCGAGGGCTTAGGCCTTCTAATCTATTTCTTGATTAGAATTTCTTCAAGTTCCTCTAAAGATTTTCCTTTTGTTTCCGGCATCAATTTCCAAACAAAAAGAAGTTGAAAAACCATCATAATTGCGAAAAAAGCGAAGGTCGCCCCTCCTCCAAACCTGCCTGCTACCAAGGGGAAAAATCCGGCGATTAGAGCGGCAAAAACCCAATGCGTACCACATCCCAGTGAATTTCCGAATGATCTGACATTATTTGGAAATATTTCGGTGATAAAAACCCAAATCACAGCCCCCTGGCCAATTGCGTGAGATGCAATGAAGACAAAAAGTAAAACAGGAACAAAATACCCTTCCGATTCGATGCCTGCAAAAAAAACATACGAAACCAGGCTTAGTGAGACTATATATCCTGCAGAGCCTATAAACATAAGGAGCCTTCTTCCTCCTTTATCAATGATCGCCAGACCAAGCATTGTAAATACAATGTTAACAATACCAATACCTACGGAAGACAAAAGGGCGGAACTCTCTCCCATTCCTGTATCAGTGAAAATCCTCGGAGCGTAGTAAATCACGGCATTAATTCCTGAGACCTGGTTGAAAAAAGCCAGCAGGAAAGCCAATACTATTGGAAAATTATATCTACCTGAAAGAAACTCCCTAAAGCCTGCCGTTTTTGCCTCAGCATTAGAATGAATTGCTTGCAAATGTTCCTCAACAGTATTTGGATTAATCATTTCCAATACTTTGCGGGCCTCGTCGACCAGACCCTTCTTGACGATCAGCCACCTTGGGCTTCTAGGTACAAATTGAATTAAAATAACAAAGGCAAATGCTGGAAATGCTTCAGCTCCTAACATCCATCTCCAACTGTCTTCACCTCCACCACCAATCAGGTAATTGGAGAGATATGCAAGCATAATACCAATTACCAAATTGAATTGAAATAGGGCGGTAAGTTGACCTCGTTTCTCTCGCGGAGCTATTTCCGCAATGTACATAGGAGCAACAACCGATGATGCCCCAACTCCCAACCCTCCGATGAAACGAAAAATCATCAAAGAATAAATCTCCGGTGCCAGTGCCGAGCCGACTGCCGAAACAAAATAAAGCAGGGCTATCCAGAACAAAGTTGTTTTTCGACCGAAATGATCCGCGGGAATTCCACCGACAAGTGCACCAATCACCGTACCATACAAGGCCATTGCTACCATTTGGCCAATCATTGTATCATTCAAACCCCATATTTTTTGAATGGCCTGCTCTGCACCGGAGATTACTGCTGTATCAAATCCAAATAAAAACCCACCCAAGGCAACAGTTAGTGACCATAAAAAGACTCTCCTGCTGTTCATATTATTTTGAGTTGTGATTTAATCAAATATATTACTCCAATCCCTTAAATATGGGTTTCAATAGCAATTCTTTCTCAGAATGGCTCTGATAGTTCAATCGAAACGACTAAGGATAGACGTATTTTCCATGATCTGATGTAATGGTGACTTGGGGTGAATTTGATTCCTCGACTCTTCCTATTACTCTAGCTTCAACATTAAATGATTCGGAAATATTAATTATTTCCTCCGCAAGGTTTTCAGGAATATAAATTTCCATGCGGTGACCCATGTTAAATACTTTATACATTTCTTTCCACTCCGTGCCACTTTGTTTCTGGATGAGCCTGAATAGAGGTGGTAAGGGAAACAGGTTATCCTTTATTATATGTGACTTCCTGATGAAATGAAGCGCTTTAGTTTGTGCCCCACCGCTACAATGAACCATTCCATGAATGTTTTTCCTATGTTCTTTCAATATGGTATTAATAATTGGGGCGTAGGTTCTGGTCGGTGACAATACCAGTTTTCCTGCATTCAAGGGTGCTCCTTCAACAGGATCAGTTAGGAGTTTACTCCCCGAGTAGACTAATTCATCGGGTACTCCCGGGTCATAACTCTCAGGGTATTTGTCCTTATAAACTGGTGAGAAAACGTCGTGTCTGGCCGATGTAAGACCATTGCTGCCCATGCCACCATTGTACTGTTTTTCGTAACTGGCTTGTCCAAATGAAGCCAGTCCCACAATGACATCCCCCGGTTTAATACCAGTATTTGGGATTACATCAGCCCTTCTCATCCTTGCTGTCACGGTACTGTCAACAATTATGGTTCTTACCAAATCGCCAACATCTGCGGTCTCTCCTCCCGTACTTATAAGATTTATGCCCAAGTCATTCATCTCTTCAATAAATTCCTGGGTACCAGAAATTATTGTTGCTATAACATCTCCAGGAATTAGATTCTTGTTCCGGCCAATTGTTGAAGATAAAAGGATGTTGTCTGTTGCTCCTACGCACAATAAATCGTCCAGATTCATCACTACAGCATCAACAGCTATACCCTTCCAAACGGATAGATCACCTGTTTCTTTCCAATAAGTATAAGCGAGAGATGATTTGGTGCCGGCACCATCTGCATGCATGATATTACAATACGCTGGATCACCACCCATGAAATCTTCCACTACCTTACAAAAGGCATTTGGGAATAATCCTTTATCCAGGGATTTTATCGCGGCATGAACATCTTCTTTAGTTGCTGAAACTCCCCTAAGATTATATCTTTCAGACATGTGATTACTTTGAGGTAAAAATAAAAAAAACCTCTGCTATGCGGAGGTTTTGATTTATGTTTCTTCTTAGAAATTTAATCCTTATCCTTACCCGTGTTCACCACATCTCGTTTGTTGAAATACTTATCGTCTTCGTCTTTGTCTCCGTCAATGAGGGTATCATCGAACAATTCATCTGCTGCTTCTTCCTCTTCGATAAATCGTCTTCGCTCGTAAGTAAGTACCTTGAATTCAGTTCGCCGATTCATCTGATGCAACCGTTCGCGTTGCTCTTCATCTTGCACTGCCAGAATGACGTCTTCCGTAAGTGTGATTTCCTGACTATTTCTTTTAAGCATGACCGGGGTTCCTTCCCCGTAACCTTTGGCCTCCATCCTGGATCTCTCGATTCCTTTTGAAACGATATAATCAACAGCCGATTGAGCCCTTTTTTGAGACAGGTCCAGGTTATATTCATCTGATGACCGGGAATCCGTATGTGAACCAAGCTCTATTGAAATCTCAACATTATCGTTCAAAAGTGTTACCAATTTATCAAGCTCGACTGCAGCATCAGACCTAATATTCCATTCATTCAAATCATAATAGATATTCTCAAGAACAATGGCCTTTTCAACAACAATCCTATCGAGATGAAGTTTTGTTTCGAATGTTACATTGGTAATCAACTCGGTGAGAGAGCTCTTATCCAGTGATTTTCCGACTGTTGAAAATTTATCCCTCGAAACAAAGTAGTCCGCTTTTTCTGCTAATAAATTATACTGTTCCTCTGAATATACCCGAAATTTAAATCTCCCATCCGCAGCAGTCACGGCTTCATCAACAATTTCGCCACCGGCGCCATAAATTTTGACAAGTGTGTTTGGTAGGATTACCTCGCTTTCATCTTCATCGTTTGTAACTGTTGTACCCGTCAAATAGTAATTTACAACTTTGAGATTAGGGTCATTGTTAACAAAAGTATAAATGTCATCATCACCTTCGCCTCCTTCCCTATTGGATGTAAAGAAGCCCTTCGAAGGATCGAAAAGAAACAATCCGAAATCATCATTTCTAGAGTTTACCGGTGCTCCCAGAGTTTCAACAACTATTCCTCCTTGTTCCCTGGATGCTACGAAAAGGTCAAGTCCACCCAAACCAGGATGCCCATCAGATGAAAAGTAAAGCTTACCGTCCTCTGCTGCATATGGAAACATCTCATTTCCTGGCGTATTGATTGCTTCACCCATATTTTTCACATCTACCCAACGCCCACGACTACTCAATTTGGCCTGATACAAATCCACACCGCCATAACCACCCTCTCTGTTAGAAGCGAAATATAAAGTTCTTCCATCAGAACTCATTGCTGGAGTGGAGTTCCAGCTATCGGTATCATTAATATTCAATGCCTCGGGTTCAGTCCACCTATTATTTCTAAACCTGGCCCAATAAAGGTTCACATCATTGGTTCCCCTATTTTTTCCATTATTTCCCTTTGCAAAAATCATCATCTTTCCGTCGGGTGAAAATGTAACCGAGCCTTCATTCACTATGGGGTCATTAAACATTGGATCCAAAAGTTTAAGTGTGCCCAGATCAACTTTGGCCCCTATAGTCGCCACCGTATAGATATCTGTAAAAGGTGTCCCCGTACCTTTAAAAACCTTCCCTCCGTCGCGATTACTGACAAAATACAAAAGCCCATTATTGTAAACTGGAGAATATTCTGCTTCCTTTGTATTAATGTCTTCAAGATTTTTAACTCTATAATAACTTTCCTTCGCTTTGATTTCGTCAATTTTCTCAATCTTTTTGATTTCCCTCTCCGCGAGCTTTTTCAGACGATTATCCTCGGCCGTTATTAAATAGTTTTCAAGTACTTCAGAGGCCTCGGCATACCTGCCGTTTTCTTTCAATGAATACCCATAGTAGTAGTGAGCCGCTTCTTCGTCAATCCCCCCCTCAATTGAAGCGAGATAAAACGGTGCAGCTTCCCTGATCCTGTTTGATAACCTGTAAGATTCTGCGATTCGAAAATTTGCCAGAGGATCTTCTACACTATTTGCCTTTAATATAACGTCCTCAAAATCACCTTTGGCGAAGCTTTTATCCAATTTTTTGGTAGCACTACAGGCTATTACCAAAGTGGATAATATTGTAATAATGATTCGGTTGAGTTTCATATCGACCAACTAATGAAGAAACATTCGTTTAGATATTATTAAACAAGTTACGAAAACTAACCCCTAATAGATTGATTTTTAAAATTTTAGCTGAAGTATTTTTTAAGCCATGTATCCTTTGCAGGAACCATCCAGGAGTTTTCAAAAGCACTAATGGTTGGAACAAGATTATTAAATGTGAGTGTTTCACTGGTGATTGTTCCCTGTTGAATTTTGGTTCTTATGTCAGGCAGGGGCTCAATAAAAACATCACCATCTTTAAGAAACGGGATGTTAGTGCGATCAAAAAAATCAATGCCGAGACTCTTTTCCAGATGTCTCACCAAATGTACTGAGGAGTCAATCGAGCATCCACTTGGTAATTCAATTGACTCATCAACTGCCAATACCAAAAACCTGTTATGGGTTAATTGGCATGAACAATTCAGCTGATGACCATGTGCTGCCCATTGCTCACAAAAAGATTCAGATTCCTGAATTGCGAAAGCTGACTCTTTCAAGCTTAATTCCCTGTTGGCCTGATAAATCCAAACTCGCCCATTTTTGGGCATTTTTTCAAATGGTATAAACATAATCTATTTTTTGACAGGGGCTTTCACTATATAATCAACATCTACTTTACCCTTGCTTATATTACCCAACTTTCCTTTGAGCAAGCGCTTTTTTAATGGCGTAAGGTAGTCAGTAAACAGAGTTCCCATAATATGGTCGTATTCATGCTGAATAATGCGGGCTATCATGCCATCAAATGTATCCTCATGCGGCTCCCAATTTTCATCATAATATTTTATCCTTAAAACTTCATTTCGGTTTATCATTTCGCGTATCCCAGGGATGCTCAAACAACCTTCCTCGAAACCCCATGGCCTGCCCGTTTCCTCTAATATTTTCGGGTTTACAAAAACCTGCTTGAACTCATTAACCGCTTCATCTTGAAGGTGACTCGTGTCAACAACGAATATTTTCAATGATTTACCAATTTGCGGAGCTGCCAGGCCAATGCCGCTCGCACTCTTCATTGTTTCAAACAAATCCTCGGATAATTTAAATAAATCGATTGTTCCCTTTTCAACCTCCTTTGCTTTGACCTTCAAAACAGGATCCCCATAAAGTAATATTGGATATATCATTTATCGATGGATTCAAGATATGATTGTAAGATTATTGTCGCACTAACCCGATCAATATTCCCTTTAATTCTCCTGTCTTTTTTTTTCATACCCCCGGTAATCATTGCTTCCAAGGCCATTTTTGAGGTCAATCTTTCATCATGCAAATGTATTGATTTATCAGAAAATATTCTTTTCAGTTGTGTTTCAAGTGATTTCACATTCCTTGTAACGTCTGTTTCTGATTGATCCAGTTGCGTTGGATAACCTAGTACTATATCAGTTACCTCCTCCCGGGTGAAATATTCCTTTAAATATTCCAAAAGAAAATGTGTTCTAACAGTCTCAAGAGGTGTAGCAATAATGCGTAATGGATCGGTTATAGCTAATCCTGTACGCTTATTCCCATAATCGATAGCCAGAATACGGCTCATGATCAATTCTGGGGAATGAATTTGCTGATCTTTGATTTTACCCGAGCTTCAAGTTCAAAAGCCTTGGTGAATAAAATCTTATTTTCAATATTGGCATGAAATACCAAATCATTTTCAAATTGTCTTAATTCTTTAAACAATACGGCAAGGAGTAGGTCTGATTCAACTCCAATTTTATAATTACTGGTCAACTTTCTTATGCCAGCCATTTCATCGTCAGTGTCACTATGATCTAGAGCCACATCCATTAAATTCATTGATTCAAGATCAAAGAATGCTTTTGTATAAACCAATTCCCCTTTATCAATTTTAAGGAGTTTGTTTATATAAGAAAACAGGAGATCCTCTTCCTCATGGATATGACGAATAAAATCTTCAACAAAAAGAGGAAAAACAACCTGCAAATCACAAATGATCTGTGGAAACAAATAATCTGTTTTGTTTAGCTCCTTTATTAATTTCGACATGTATGGTAAACTTCTTTTTACAAATACGTGATGAGAGTGCTTGAGATACGCCACCACAAGACCAATGGAACCCCGTTCAAGTAACTGCGGATCAATTCTAGAATGATTCGATAGGTTTTTGATGGACTGTCTGACATGATCTATCAAAACTTTATTTTGAAAGCACGCATCGCCCAGGGTTTGATCTTCCAATTTATAAAATTCAATACCGAAACAATCCAATACGTACGCATAGGAATAATTCTCTTCAACAAGCTCAGATATTTTTCGATATGCAATCATGGAATTGGAAACCCGTCGGTAAATATATGAACATCAAGAATACGACTCGAAATAGTTCTAATAAAAAAGGGGCCAGAAAGCCCCTTTAAATTTTGCATTCATCGGAATTTTAATTGGCACTCATATCAATGATGCTAAACTCAACTCTCCGGTTTTTTGACCTGTTTTCATCGCTATCATTAGGTACAGCTGGATCCAATTCTCCGTGAGGAATCACTTTAAGTTTATCAGTTGAAATTCCATTTTCTGTGAAGAAATCTCTTACAGTATTTGCTCTTTTTTCAGACAATTTAAGGTTATATGCTTCAGAACCCTTGGAATCTGTGTGTCCATCTATCTGTAAAACATCAATAGCTCCTGTTCCGAAGTAAGACAACACGTCTTTCAGTTCCTTCTGGTAAGTCTCAACAAGATCGGCTTTATCAAAATCGAATAGAACTGTAACAATACTTTTTGGTAAATCAGGAACAAGGTACAGATCTTTTGTTATTTCTGTGGATTCAGTATCTGTAGGGATATTGACCACTTCTTTTTGCCCGGTATAACCGCTTCTGGAAGCAAGCAATCCATATTCAAGACCCGGGTTTAAATCGATGGCATATTCTCCAGATGCACCGGAAGTGAGATCTCCAACGTCAGCTGTATTTGATTCTTCATCAATCACAATGGAAACGGCCCCCATTGGTTCATTGGTTTTTGCGTTCAATACCCTTCCTCTAATAGTTACGGCCACCACAGGTTTACCGTATAAATCTTCTATTTCAAAACGAAAGATATCAGTGTTTTCATTTAAGGCACCCCTTGTAAAGTAGGCATGTTTCCCAGTTGATGGTATGTTAAAGTAAACATCATCGGAAGTTGAATTCAAACCGCCGCCCATATTTTCTGGTTCTGACCATTTGGTCCATGAATTATCTAATTGAATTAGGCACTTAATAAATACAGATCACTTTGTAAGGACATGGCTTGTGGTCAACCATTTTAGC
>JAQCLE010000137.1 GCA_027592755.1 Bacteroidota bacterium
ATGGTTGACCACAAGCCATGTCCTTACAAAGTGATCTGTATTTATTAAGTGCCTACTTCAATAAAACAATGTAAATAAGAAAAAGCTGTCCGCTAAATCTTTTATGCCTTTTAAACATCAGAAGGATAACCATAATTGACAATAGAAGTGTAACACTATACAGTTGCGTTGGATGGAGATGTTCGTTTAATGGTGCCTGGGATAATTTATTGGTAAATTCTAAATAAAGTGACCCATCTGTTGGTAGTCCATAACAACACCCTGCAAAAAAGCATCCCATTCTGCCAAAAGAGTGAAGCATCACCGCAGCCACAGCTATAATATCAAGCATAGGCAAGACTGGAAATTTATTCCTCCTGAAAAACCAGATTACAGAAGGAACGGCGAATAAGAGCGATCCATAAAAGACAAATCCTGTTCTGAAATTTCGAAATAAGTGATCGCTGGAACTAAAATAAGGAAGGATTTTCGAGATAAAAAAGAAGTTTACCGCCAACGAAAGCAGTGAATATTATCAGCCTTACAAGCGCCTGAACTTTGACGGCTTCAATTCCCAGCTCCTTTTTGGCATGATAGGCAATATATAAGTAGGCTGTGATGGCGCCCAGCATTATCATAACGCCATAGGAGTAAATGGGTATATTAAACCCAAACAGATCAAACTCAAAGAGTTTCGGATGCACCCCCGAAATTAACTACTCATATCCTAATGCAGAAACACAAACGAAAAGGAAACTTTTTGCTCTGGACCAGCTATTGCTTTTTCGCCTTAAAAGATGTTATTAGCGCAATTGTTACGACAGCAATCGTCCCGATTGGATTAAGCCACAAATAACTGACGAGCTTTTCTGTGCCAATGGGGATTGCTACGCCCAAAGCCGTCCGAACTAGTTCGGGCATGAATAAAAGGAGTTCTTTAGACGATGAAACGATATAGACTGCGTCAATGAGTAAAACCGAAATGATGCCACCTATCAGACCAATTAGTGCCCCGGTTCCGTTTGTTCTTTTGATAAACAGGATCACAAAAACACCCAGGATTGACCCATAAAAATAGCTTCCTATCTGGTTAACAAGTTCTATCAGTGATCGGGTCTCACCAATAAGTAATGCACCTACCGTAGCAAAAAGACCCCAAAAGACAGTCGACCACCGCGTGAATGACAGATAATGACGATCGGTACCATCCTTCTTTCTTAGTCTTTGATACCAATCGATCGTTGTGCTGGCTGCCAACGAATTCAAACCGGAATCCATGCTTGAAAAAGCCGCAGCAAAGATTGCCGCTATAATAAGACCTATAATTCCATGAGGGAGCTCATTAAGCACAAAATAAGGAAGCACATAATTGGTATCGTTTCTGTCTTTCTCACTTTCTTGTGAAAGTGATGTCATATGTTGCTGACGCAATTCAATATACTTTTCATCACTTTTCTGAAAATTTTTCTGGTTCTCTTTGTTTGTTCGATCCTCAATGAATTGGTAGGCTGATTTTCTTCTTTCGTCAAGGACCGAATTAAATTGAGCAATGTCGTCCCCTATCTCAATTTTAGATCCGTCCTCTGGAATGAAAAGAATTGGGGCTGGTTTAAAAATGAAAAAAACATAAAGCATTACTCCAATCAGCAGCATGAAAAACATCATCGGAAGTTTTGCGAAAGCTGATAAAATCAAACTTCCCCTTGCATGGTTCAGTGATTTCGCAGTGAGAAATCGTTGAACTTGTGTTTGATCACTTCCGAAATAGGAAAGAAACAGAAATACTCCGGCTATTAATCCGCTCCAGATCGTGTATTTTTCTGAAGTATCAGCGCTGAAATCAAGAATGTTAAGTTTCCCCAATGAACCCGACAGGTGAAGGCTGTCGGAAAAACTCACATTTTCAGGAAGTTTATAAATGAGGAAGAAAAAACAGAAGAAAAGACCAACCATCATCAAGGACAGTTGTTTAACATCAGTTCTAATGACTCCCTTTATTCCTCCAAAGGTCGTATAAACAGTGGCCACCAAACCAGTCAAAAGGATGGTAGATGTGAGCGAAATATTAAGTATTAAAGCCAGGACATAGGCGGGAGCAGCAATAGTTGTTCCCATTGCAAGGCCACGGGAAAATAAAAAAAGTGAACTTGTAACAAGTCTTACTTTCAGCCCAAATCTTTTTTCTAGCACTTCATAGGCGGTGAAAATCTTGGCTTTATAAAAGAATGGCACCAATGTGACGCATAGAATTATCATCGCGATAGGTAGTCCCAGATACATTTGGAGAAATCCCATGTCGTGTACATAGGCATACCCCGTTGTGGCTATGAATGAAATTGCTGAAGCTTGAGTTGCAATCACTGATATACCAATGGCCCACCAGGCCATGCTCCGATCGGCCAAAAGGAGGCCCTCAACATTCCGGGTTTTACCTGATTGGTGAATTCCATCCCAAATCGTGAACGCAAAAAAGAAAATAACGACAGCCCAGTCGAGAAATGCCATGCAGCAATTTAACAATGCTTAAATATTTAACAGGAAGTAATTGGTGCTTTTAAATGCCGAGCTGGTTCTGAAATTTCATTTGGCTCATTTCGAACACTGAAAGTAACTCTGCAAGTGTTGTAACTCGTTCTGGCAATCCAATCCACTCAGAGAAGTCTTGAAAGATTTGTGCCTTACCTTCTGGTTTTGATAAAATTTCGAATACAGGCGGTGATTTTTGTGATTTGGTGAGTTTCTCTTCTCCGTCTTTTAGCAGTTGATGATGAAAAAACTTGCTTTTAAGAAAAGGCCTCAGCTTAAGAACATTAGCAACAAACATTTGAGCTCCTGTTGATGGAAGAAGGTCTATACCTCGAATAACATAATTAATATTATAATGGATATCATCTACCAATGAAGCCACCTGATAAGAGGGCATGCCATCCTTTTTTCTAATCACGAAAAAGGGCATTTCATTTTCTATATCAACATGAATTTGTCCTTGTAACTCGTCATTAATAATCAACCCCTTAATACTCTCCGTATTGATCCTGTAAGTTGTTTCAGATTGATGAAAAGTTATGGCTTTGTTCAAACATGTTCCTGGATAATTGTTAGAACCTGAAGCCTCGCGAATTTCCTTCTTGCTACATGCACAGTTAAATAGTAGTCCGGTTCTCTCAAGCTGACCTATGTAGTCTTCGTATAAATCAAGACGCTTGAATTTAGAAAACTCATTTCGAAATGCATCGACAGAAACAGGTCCATAATCATAATCCAATCCAAGGGTGTCAAGGGTTTGGATTATGTCTGCGATGTATTCATGCCTGGCACGTTCAAAATCCAAATCATCAATTCTTAAGCGTATTGTTCCAGAGTTTTTTCTGACAATAAGCCAGGTAAGAATAAAGGAGAAAACATTTCCTAAATGCAGATAGCCACTTGGCGTGGGGGCGAAGCGAGTATTAATATTCAGGTTGTTTTCCATTTCGATCACGAATCAATTTCATGGAGTTAAAGTTACGATGACCTGTTTCAGAATATGGGTTCAATCGGAATTCGTCATCGTCTCTCAATTCCCAAAGTATCAAGATTGGTTAATTCGTCAAGATATTTGCTTGTCGTTGTGATGATATACCCACTATTGGCAGAGTCAGTAGATTTAACCCATCCATTGATTCCAATCTTCGCAAAGGCAGTTTCAACTTTTTCCATTGAGTTGATTTGCCCAGATTCGAACAGTTCAGTAGGAATTTTGACAAAAAACCCAATAGAATTTGGCATACCAAAGAACGTTGGCAAAAATTCACTCATTCCCCCACCCTGATAACTGTCAATGTCATTCAAAGTTTGATAATAACTATTTTCACTGAGAGAATCTCGCAGGGTTATAACAGAAGTCAGTCCGCTATCAATGCCGTATACTACTGTAGTCAGTTGGGGTATCATCCAATTTTGATCCCTCGGGGTCAAACAGAATTTGTTTTTTAAACGCTACAATCAAGATTCATCAAACGTCAAATTTCCAAGGCCCTCAATAAACATTAATAAGGGGTATGAGCCTGGCCCGGCAAAAATGTAGGCGTGACCTGGCCTGTGGGAGGACAACGTATTTTTGCCTAGCTTTTTTGTCCACTTTTTTAGCAATGAAAAAAGTGGAAGAATATATGTCATCATATCTGGTGCAGATAAGCCGATTTACCATTTAAACCCAACTGATTTAGACAATTTCAGGGTAACCCCTTAATGTAAATGTCTGGAAATGCAAATTGAACTCTTGCGTCTCGCAATGAGCCTCTTGATAATCTGTCTAAAATGGAGTACGTGTACGTTGCTGACTAATCAGGGGAAGGGGCTTTAACTGAGGCATAGCGTCAGGAAAAAACGGGGGCTCGCTATGGACAAAGCCCAACGCCCAAATGCAAAAACCAGACCTCAAAAAAGCATTTAGATAACCCCCGAATTTTTTCTTTGTTGTTTGTTAAATTTCATTTTGGTCTGTTTTATGACCTAATGTACGTGGTAAGTGGAGAGGGTTTTATAAAATTCGACGAACACCCCTAACTCTTAGTTGAGACTTGGTATTTTCTGGTTTAATCTTTTATTAATACTATTAATAAAATTGTAAATGAACTATGTAAAGATTTTATATGATTTTGCTAATTGATATAATGGTACTTAAAATATTAGTATATCGATCAAATTGTGTTTCCTGTTTATATTGGAACCTCACTATTCCTCACAGTTTGATTAGAATATTCAATTCAAAGAAAGAAGCCCTTGAAAAGGTAAGGCTCAATACTGCCATAAAAATTGATGCAGGCGGCTATAGAATTTGTATTGTTAATTCTAAAGACAACCTATATGCCGTCCAGGATTCTTGTCCACATCTAGGAGAGGGGCTTCACAAAGGAACTGTCAATTATCTTAATGAAATCGTTTGTCCATGGCATTCCTACAGATTTAATCTTCTTAGTGGAGAGGAGTCAGAGAGAAGGTGTAAGGATGCAAAAATTTATGTGCTTGAAATAAATGATATGGGTGTCTTCGTTAAAATATGAACAGGATATCAAACGATATTCTGTTAATCTGTTAAATTCGTATGAGTTGTGATTAACTATTACAAGATACTGGTCGTTTCACAGTCAGCGTCTGATGCTGATATAAAGGCAGCTTTTAAGAAAAAAGCTGTCCAATATCATCCTGATAAAAATGATGATGACCCTGAAAGTGAAGAACTTTTCAAACAGGTCAATGCTGCCTATCAAATATTATCAAATTCGTATGAGAAGGCCAGATACGATTTGAAGTTGAAATTTGGGGAAAGATCAATAGATTATCCCTCGTCCCCACCGCCACCATACCGATACCCAGGCAATCAACCGAGAGGAGCGACTGTCAGGGTTAGCCGCAAAGCAAATGAAATCGCCACGATGTGGGCTTTTGGTTTTAGCCTTGGTATCGCAATCCTGGTAATGACATCCCTCCAACTTTATGATATGTACAACCAATATAGGCAGGATATAATGTTGGAAGGCAGACGAGAAATTTTTAATGATGCAAGGGATTATCATGCAGCAGGAAACGTATCACTTTCATTATCCACACTGGCAAGCCTTCAATTTTTCTATGAAGAAGAAGAAGATATCGAAACATTCAAGAAAGAAATACTTGAAGATCTGCTCCAAAACGGAACAAGGAAATTTTATTTGAAGCAATACAAAGAAGCAATTACTGACCTTGTTATTTATGATGAATACGTTTCAAATAAGCGACCGAGCTTTGAAATACTTTTAGCAGAGGCCTACATGCTTGCTCAGAACTATGACGAAGCAATTGCCAGATTTAACAAGATCATTATACAAGGGAATGAAACCATTAATAACTACTTAACACTTGCATGGATATTCAGACACGGCAAAAAGGATTATAACCGTGCACTTTCCTATTATGAACTCGCGAGCAGAATGGCGATTAATGGTTATAAATCCATCTATGGTGACGCTTATTTACTATTATTAAGTCCGAAAGTTGTCTCACCTGATCATTTTGAAATATTTCATGGAATGGCTGAAACATTCTTTTTAATAGGTAATTATGACCGGGCATTGAACGCTATCAAATGGAATGCACTCATGTGGCCTGATTATCCCGAAAACCATATTCTGCGGGGACAAATATTTCAAATGCAGGGAAAAACTCGTTTAGCCTGTCAGGAGTTTAACATTGCAATAGACAAAGGTTGGGAAGAGGGTGTAAGGTGCTCGGGATAGCACAATTAAGCATTTCCAACCTCGTCAACCAGCTTTTGAAGGCTACTCTTCGCATTACCGAAAAGCATTCTCGATCTTTCTCCAAAGAATAACTGATTTTGAATCCCTGCATAACCTGGACTCATACTCCTTTTCAATATTACTATGCTTTTAGCAAGTTCAACATCAAGAATGGGCATGCCGTAAATCGGGCTGGAAGGATCTTCTTTTGCTGCCGGATTAACTACATCATTAGCGCCAATCACAAGCACAACATCAGTAGATGGAAAATCCTTGTTAGCATCTTCAAGGTCGATTAACTTCGGATACGGGACATTAGCTTCTGCCAGCAATACATTCATGTGTCCCGGCATACGTCCAGCTACAGGGTGAATTGCGTATTTTACCGAGACTCCTTCGGCCTCCAATAAATTGTCCAATTCACTGCACAAATGCTGTGCCTGAGCAACCGCAAGCCCATAACCAGGTACGATATAAACCTTCTTTGAGTATTTAAGTTGAATGGCAAGATCGGCAAGACTTGCCTCTTTGACTACTTCTTCCCTTGACCCTCCCGCAGCGGGGCCCGTACTTGTAAAACCTCCAACTAGCACATTAAACAGGCTTCGATTCATTGCCTGACACATGAGAATAGTTAGAATTGTTCCGGAAGCGCCTACAAGGATGCCGCCTACCAGCATGACCTGGTTACTGTAAATCAAACCAGCGAGGGCAGCGCCGAGTCCCGTAAATGAGTTGAGCAAGGAAATGACAACGGGCATATCACCGCCACCTATCGGAGTTACAAAAGTGATACCATAAATCAATGATAATACAAGTAGAATGAGCACATAATTAAAATCTAAAGAAGGCAGGTTAAGCAAATAAATACTGAGACCTATAATAGCAATCAATAGTACCATATTGATCAACTTAGGGAATGGTAATACCCATGAATCCCGGAGAAAACCCTGGAGTTTTCCATACGCTATTAAACTTCCAGTAAATGAAATACAACCTACAAACAAGGCAAAATCAGTGGTGATCATCTGACCACTTAAAAGTGATTGATCAGCAGGATAGTTGTAAAATTCAACAATGGCAATGAGCATTGTTGATGCCCCTCCTAAACCATTGAAAAGCGAAACCATTTCTGGCATTGCGGTCATGGGAACTCGCTTCGCCGCTATTAGCCCTACAAGCGAACCTAACAGTAAGCCTCCGGCAATCCAGATATAGTTGTTATTATTCCCCTCCATTGGATAAACCAGGGTTACCACAATGGCAAACCCCATACCGAAAGCAGCTATCAGGTTTCCATCCCGGGCGGTATCAGGAGAACTTAACCTTTTAAGACCTACAATAAAGAGGATTATCGCAATTAAGTATAGTGTGTCAACAATTGTAATTGCCACGTTAGTCTTTCTTTTTCTTTTTGAACATATCAAGCATCCGATGAGTTACCGCATATCCCCCAACCACGTTTGTCATGGCCAGGGCGATGCCACAAAAACCAAGAATTAACACCAGATAGTCATCTGAAGCTGCCTGTCGTATCAGGATAATTGCTCCAATAACTACCACGCCACTTATGGCATTCGCACCTGACATCAATGGAGTGTGCAAAACACTTGGAACTTTTGAGATAACTTCAGTCCCTAGCAAAATGGCGAACACCAGGATGTAAATCATCTGGAGATTATCGCCTAATAATTGAATTAGCGCTTCCATTTTAGTTTGACTTATACCTCAACTCACCATTGTATGTGAGGCATGATGATTTGTAAATCTCATGATCCATATCGAGCGTCAATGCCCCGTCTTTTAACATGAGTTTCAAAAAATTATATATGTTCTTACCATATAATTGACTGGCATGGATTGGAGCCAGGTTATGTAATTCTGAATCGCCCACAATGGTCACACCATATTCGGTAATCGTTTTTTTATCTTGTGTTAGTTCGCAATTTCCACCTGTAGAAGAGGCAAGGTCGACAATTACCGAACCATCTCTCATTTCGTTAACAACCTCTTTCGAAATCAGAATAGGAGCTGGTTTCCCTCGTAACTGGGCAGTCGTAATGATCACATCAGACTGTATAGCCCTATCTTTAATTAACTGAGCTTGTTTTTCCAGATAGTCTTTCGATTGTTCAACTGCGTAGCCCCCGGCTGCTTTATCGTCAACAGACCCTTCAACCTCAATAAATTTGGCCCCCAGACTTTGAATTTCTTCCTTTACCACTGTTCGGGTATCAAATACCTCCACAATAGCGCCAAGCCGTTTTGCTGTAGCCACGGCCTGTAGACCAGCTACACCAGCACCTATCACGAGAACCCTGGCAGGCGGAATTGTACCAGCTGCAGTAGTCAACATTGGGAAATATCGAGGTAAAATACCAGCAGCAGTTATAACAGCTTTATAGCCTGCAATTGATGCCATAGACGAGAGGACGTCCATTGACTGAGCAAGGGTAATCCGGGGAATCATGTCGAGGCTGAATGTAGTAATGGGATACTTGGTAAGTGTTTCCTCGATTTTATTTCCCGTATAGGGTGCAAACATCGAAATTAGAATAGCCCCCTTTTTAAGTAATTTGAGATCCTTTTCAGGTAAAGTCTGAAGCGTGATTAGAATATCTGCATCACGTAACACATTTGCCCTGCTATCTACCCGGGCTTTTGCCTGCTGAAAATGAATGTCATGAATGAAAATCGATTCTCCGGCATTGTTTTCTACACAAACTTCATTCTTATCGTCCTCCAGTTTAGTAATCACTTCTGGAATTAATGCCACCCTGGGGTCATCTTCTTTCAGTACTCCAATTAGCATCTATCCTGTTTTTGATGGTACGAAATTTTACGATTGATGTGATTCACTTGATTGTGTTTCTTGAAAAACCGCTAAATAAACAGTTATTCAGGAGAATATAAACGCTTAGAAAGTAAATCTTATAGTGATAGCAATAGGAAAATTGTTATCATAAGTTTTCACAACTATCCGAAAGTCTAATTTCAAAAAACGGATAAAATAGCGGAAAAAGTTCAAACCTTTGA
>JAQCLE010000023.1 GCA_027592755.1 Bacteroidota bacterium
AACGTGGCAAACATTAAGCATTACGGGATATTGCAACTTTATTCATAAAGGTTCGGATGAGTGTGATATCAAAAGATTTTAAGTAAGAATTGGCAGTTTTTTCAACGAATAAAAACAGGTTTCCTCTTTAACAAACATCTATTTTCCAACGATTTATTTCGCCTTGGTGGTTTTAACTCCCTACGAGGATTCAACGAGAATTTCTTCTTTGCTTCAGAATTCCTAATGTCCAATTCGGAAATACGTCTCTTTTTTGAACAATCATCATTCTTATTCGCTTTTGCAGATCAGGCATGGATGACCATAGATAAAAATGGAAGTGATGTGCAACAATATCCACTCGGCTTTGGACTGGGCCTTCAACTGGGAACTCGATCCGGTAACTTTAGCTTTAGCTATGCCTTGGGAAGTTCCCGTAACACTTCTATTGATTTTAATCAATCAAAAATTCATTTTGGCCTTATCAGCCGATTCTGATTCTGTTAAGTATTTTTGCTGCTAAGATTCAATCTGCGGTGATTTTTAAAATAGGGCTATTACTATCAATGTTGACCCTTACCATGCCTTTTTTCGGCAATGGTCAACATTATTTTAAAAAAGACTTGTCATCTAGCTGGGTTGTTCATGATAATCAATCTGATCAGTACGTTCCTGCTCTTGACAAGATAAAAGAGTATGATATTGTGCACTTCTATCTGAATCTCAGAAAAAACAAGAGCAATGATATGGAGGTCTGCAACAGTGGTGCGCTGTCATTGTTTATTGAAGGAAGTATTATTTATTCAGCTTTTGAAAGCCAATGCAATAAATACGGGATAGACAGTTTGTTTAAAATTTATAAAAAAGACTCCGTGCTGGTGACTTTTTATAATGTTGAAAGTGAATCTAATGTTACCACTAGTTTACTCTATCCTGCGCTCGGATACACACCACCAACCGGACTTACGATAGAAAGGCCGCTCAATAATGGTCGGGATTTTATCATAGTGGCCCTCATGATAATAATATTCTTAATTATTCTGTTAAAAGAAAAGTTTCAGAAATTTTATGAAGAGTTCGTAAGCCTCTCAAAAGGGTTCAATTTTAGAACACGCCAAAGTATAATTTATAAATCCAGACTTCTTTCAACAGAAGTATTAACCATGCTTTTTATAGAAAGCCTTGGCTTGTCATTGCTAATTACAGGATTAAGACGATCAGTTGAAAACGTTGGGTTATTTTGGTTAGACGAAAGAGGAGCGTTTGGAGTCTTGCTCGGAAATTGGATTACAATGGCCCTATTTTTAATGTCACTTCAGATCAGTTACTTTTTCATAATTGGTTTAACTAATATGTTCTTCAATCGAAAGAACTTCGATGTTATTCAGTTTTTTGAAAATCTTAGGTTAAATTACTATGCCCTGATTATTATATTTCTTTTGTTTTTTACAACTTTGGCTATATCCGATAATGCACTCAATATGTTGATAAATTCAATTTGGGGCTTGTTTATTCTTTTATATTTCATAAGAACATTAATCATTTATCTTAAACTTGTAACGATCGGCAATATTAGAAAACTACATTTATTTTCATACTTTTGCGCCACAGAAATGATACCTGCTATGGTCATCGTTAAGGTAGTCTTCTTTTGAGGATAGGTGGATTTTAAAAATTGCGAGATATGGGTGCTGTTACGATGAAATCTAATGCTGAGAATTTAGTTGTTGATGGAGAAAGACTAAAGAAGGTTAGCAAAATTTTAGTATCGCAACCAGAGCCAAGCGACGAAAACTCCCCTTACACAAAGCTGGCCAAAAAATACAATTTGAAAATTGACTTCCGTCCGTTCATAACCGTTGAGGCAATTAACATAAAGGAATTCAGGCAACAAAAAGTAGATATTCTGAAACACACGGCAGTAATATTTACAAGCCGAAATGCCGTCGACCATTTCTTCAGGCTGGCGATCGATAGTAAGATTGAAATTCCTACTGATATGAAATATTTCTGTATTTCAGATCAAACGTCAAATTATCTGCAGAAATATATCGTCATCCGAAAGAGAAAAATTTTTACAGGTGAGCGAACCGCTAATGACCTGATGGAAGTGCTTAAAAAACATAAGGACGAAAAATATATTTTCCCTTGTTCCAATATTCGAAAGAACGACATCCCGGATTTTCTTAAAGAAAACAATATCGATCACTCTGAAGTAGTCATCTATAAAACTGTTGCTTCAGATTTGAGTGACCTCACTGAAGTGAATTACGATGTAATTGCCTTTTTTAGTCCGTCCGGTATTAATTCTCTGTTTGTTAATTTCCCGGATTTCGTTCAGAATAATACCCGTATAGCAGCCTTCGGGCCGACCACCGCAAAAGCAGTAAGAGATGCCGGTCTTATTCTCGATATTGAAGCCCCTCTTCCCAATGCTCCATCAATGACTGGAGCTTTGGAATACTATGTTAAGAAAGCTAACAATTTATCCTGAACGGTCAGGTATAATTAAGCCTTTATCAGTTTAGGGGAGTTTCTTCTTTAACTGTATATTTAAATTGTAAACTACACATTTTAATGCACTTCGTTAAAAGATTCTCGCTTGTATTAGTCTCAATGTTCCCATTACTTTCTTGGGGCCAGCAAGATCCGTTATTAAGCCAGTATATGTTTAATGAAGTGTTCTATAATCCGGCGGTTGTAGGCCTGGATAAATCTACCTATATAAGTGCAGTTCATAGATCACAGTGGGCAGGATATTCTTCCTCATTTGATGGCAAAGAAGGTGCGCCTTCAACACAGATGATTAATTTTGTCATGCCCCTTCCTAAAACATTTAGTGGAGTGGGTATCTCATTGGTTCGGGATAAATTAGGATTGGCAACAAATTTCGAGGCCCAGGTTTCAATCTCTTATAAAAAGGAACTCAATAATGGCAGCATAAGTTTTGGATTAAGACCATCTCTTTTCTTACATGCACTTGACTTCGATAAATTCAGAGCTGTGGATCCTGAGGATCCATTGATAGAAGGATTCGGGCGAGAATCCCAACTCAAGCCTGATGTTGGTGCTGGTATTTTTTTTAATGGGTCAAAGTTCTTCGCAGGTGTAAGCGTCAATCATCTTTTAAATCCTGGATTCGACTTTGGGATTGAAGGCCTCAATAACACGCTTAAGCCAAGTATGATATTGTACAGTGGATATAACTACCAATACAATAAAGATATTAGACTTACTCCTTCTGTATTTGTGCGTTCTGAATTCAACACATTATCATTCGATCTGGGTGTTCTTGCAACATACAAAGAAACGATGTGGGGAGGTTTGTCTTATCGCCAGCAGGAAGCATTGATATTCATGTTAGGCTATAGTTTCCTGGAAGATAAGTCCTTAAGACTCGTGTATTCTTTCGACTTGATCATTCAAGCCCAAGAAGCAAAACAGCCAACTTCGCATGAAATTAGCCTCAGGAAGACGCTTGCCTTCGTGGCTCCCGGACCACCTAAAGTCATAAGAACCCCTCGATTCCGGTTCGATTGACATTATGATTCATTACAGTTCAATTAATTTTTTTTTGCCTAAATGCAATAAAATAATCAAATTGTATTCTCAATGCACTTTATTAGGGTCGCAATTGTTGATTTTTTGTCATATTTCGGCAATCTAATTTAATGAGCATTATTTTAAATGTTAAACATTACAATATTTTAGAGAGTTAGTGTGTTAGTTATACACAGGTATTTTTAAACAAGGTGTTATGAATTATTCTCGTGTTATGAAAAATTCCGTCCTATTTTTTATGGGATTGACGATCGCTCTGCAAGGATGCAGTCTTTTTGGTGGGCTATTCGGTGGTGGCGATTTTGATGACGGTGGCGAACTGGTAGGTGTGCCGGGTCGTGAAGGCTGGGAAATGACCGTGCCTTATGGTATGGTTTCAATTCCATCAGGCACATTCCACATGGGGCAGGCTGATGAAGATGTAGCTGCTACCCAAATTAACTTTAACAAGCAGGTAACAATTGGTGGTTTCTACATGGATGATACAGAAATAACCAATAATGAATACCGGCAATTTGTTAATGATTTGACAGAAGGTTCCGAGTCGGATCTTCCTTCTGGTTATACAATTGATGACCTCATGCCTGACACTACAGTTTGGGTAAGGGATTTCACTCATCATATGGGAGATCCATTGATGGTTTATTATTGGTCGCACCCGGCATTCGACAACTATCCTGTAGTTGGAGTAGATTGGGAAGCTGCGAAGTATTTTTCCGTTTGGCGAACCGAACATCTCAATGCATGGAGAGCCGATCGAGGTTTATTTCCAATGCCCAATTTTCGTCTTCCATCAGAAGCCGAATGGGAATATGGCGCCCGGGGAGGACGTGATATGAACAAGTATCCCTGGGGTGGTCCTTATATAAGGAATACTAAGGGGTGCCTTTTGGCAAATTTTAAACCTGGAAGGGGTAACTACTATGATGATGGCCATGCCTATACGTCCCCTGCCGGATTCTTTTTCTCGAATGACTATGGACTATATGACATGTCCGGTAACGTTGCAGAATGGTGTGAGGATGCATTTGATGTTTCTTCATACCCGCTGGTCTGGGACTTGAACCCAACTTACTTCGATGAGAATGAGCCTCGTAAAGTCATAAGAGGCGGTTCATGGAAGGACATAGCTTACTTTCTCGAAACCGGTACACGTACGTATGAATTTAAGGATTCAACACGAGCGGCCATTGGATTCAGATGTGCTATGACACACATTGGAAGGGCTAGATATTCAGGATTCTAAAAATTAATCTAAATTCAACTATAATTAAGATATTAATAACCTAAAACCTAAACAAAATGAGCGATAATAAAGGTGGATTCTCGGAGCTTCTTTACAAAAGTATAATGCCGAAAGTTTATGGGCTTGGAGCAGCTGTTGTAATTGTAGGAGCCATGTTTAAAATTCTTCACTTACCGGGCGCCGGAGTGTTCCTTAGTGTTGGTTTAACTACTGAAGCTATTATTTTCTTCCTTAGTGCTTTCGAACCGCAACACAGGGAAATAGACTGGTCAAAAGTATATCCAGAATTAGCTGATGACTTTGACGGTCCTCCTGCAGCTAGAAGACAAGTATCAGGAGGCGGTCAGGACGGATCAATAACAAAGAAACTTGATCATATGCTTGAAAGTGCTAAAATAGGCCCTGAACTGGTTGAGAATTTAGGTAAGGGTATGAGAAATATGGCCGAATCAGCTTCCAAAATAGCCAATTTAAGCAATGCGGCGGTTGCAACTAACGAGTATGCAACAAATGTTCAAAGTGCTTCTAAATCGTTGCAGGAGATGAATAAGTCGTATGCTTCTACGGTAACTGCTATGGCGGAAATGGCTAATGCTTCTAAAGATGCCAAGGAGTATCACTCCCAGGTGCAAAGCGTTACTAAAAACCTCAGTGCTTTGAATGCTGTGTATGAAATGGAATTGCAGGATGGTAATTCTCACGTGAAGGCGATGAATAAGTTCTATTCTCATCTGACCAGCGCTATGGAGAAAATGGCCGAAGCTGGAAAAGACACAGAAGAATTTCAGTCTCAATTATCAAAACTGACTGGTAATGTAACCACCTTAAATAAGGTTTATGGTAATATGCTATCAGCTATGAGGGGTTCAGGTGGACCCAGTACTGGTGGTGGAAACGCGTAAACTTCAATCTTTGAAGTTTGTCAATTTAACTTCTTAAAAATCTAAATAAAATATTATGTCTGGAGGCAAACAATCCGCAAGAGATAAAATGATCGGGATGATGTATCTGGTACTAACAGCGCTTCTCGCTCTAAACGTTAGTAGTACAGTCATTGATAAATTCGTTTTTCTTAACGCTAGTTTGGAACATGGCGTTGGTGAAGCCGGAAAACGAAACTCACAAACCATACAAAGTATTGAAAAACTGGTAAGTGAAACAGGGAATAGGGAAGCTGACGTTAAAGTAATGGAATTAGCTCAGGAAATAAGGAATGAAGCTGCTGCAATAATTAATGAATTAGATACCCTGAAAATTTACTTTGTGAAAGTAACAGGTGGTAAAGATGAAAATGGCGAACTTGTTGGTAAAACTGATTATGAGCGGGTTGGACATGAGATGATGGCAGAGGGAGGAAACAACTATGGTGTGCCGTTGAAGGCAAGATTAAATCATTTTGCAGCCTTTATGACAGAACAATTAGAAGAAGAGTTTGAGCCAATTGCTTTGGATGCTAATGATGACCCATACTGGCAAAATGACCCAAATCAAGCAGGAAAAGATTTTGCGACTTTGAATTTTGAAGGAGCTCCCACTCCTGCCGGTATGGCAACTGTAAGTGAGTTCGAATCGAGAGTGATGCAGTATGAAACAAGGGCACTGGATATTCTTGCAAAAAAAATCGGGGCCGGTGATATTAGCTTCGACCAAATTAAACTGATGGTTAAGCCTCAATCAAACAAAGTTGCAGCCGGAACCAGGTACGAGGCAGAACTATTCTTGACAGCTTCTGCATCCGGCATCAAACCAACAATGACAGTTAATGGTGAAGACATTACCGTTGATCCCAGCGGTATGGGTTTAGTCAATTTTCCGGCAACACCAGGTAATTATGACGCACAGGGTGAAGCAAAAAAATCATTTATTGGTTCAATATCTTTCACAATGCCCGGCGGTAAGGATACACTTTTTGTGGATACCATAGATTATTATGTGGTAAGACCAGTAATGCAAATTCAATCAGCTTCGGTTACTGCCTTATATCTTAACTGCGGTAATGAGCTTAATGTTCAGGTTCCAGCTCTTGGTACTAATTATAATCCTGCCTTTTCAGCAGAGGGAGGAGCTACCATACCTGGGTCTAAAAAGGGTGAAGTTACCGTGGTTCCTTCTGCAGCAGAAGTCACACTTCGTGTCTCAAGTAACGGAAGTCCTGTTGGTAATCAAGTTTTCAAAGTACGGAGAATACCTAAGCCTGAAATTGTCCCTTACGACAGAGGTCGTTTAATAGATCTTAAAAAGGGGGTTAGTCAGGCACCTAGAACATTACAGCTTAGAGCCAACGCCGATGAAAGTTTCCAGCAATTCTTACCAAAAGATGCAAGATTTCAGGTTGCTCAATCTGAAATCACGCTGGTAAGAGGCGGCAGGGCGGTTCAGACAATTAGAGGTAATGGTCCTGATGTAGATATTGCCGGAATTGCTGGCCAGGCAAGATCCGGAGATAACATTGTGGTTGAAATTAGAAAAGTGCAAAGAGCCAACTTTAGAAATCAGATTGAGGATGTTAATAATTATGGTCCAAAAATCATTACAATACCTATAAGTGGTGGTTAAACAAACAAGTGTTATGAAAAAATTTAGTTATGTATTAGGCTTCTCTTTGCTCTTATTTATGGCATATGGTGCCAAAGCTCAAGAGACAGTAACGACAGGATACAATCCTAATTCGATAAATCCGATTCATGAGTCAAACAAAATGTTTAAGAAGATTTTGTGGTGGCGCATGGATTTGATTGAAAAACAGAATCGGCCATTTTTCTCAAGAAATGGAGAGATTACAAAGCTCATGATCGAAGCTGTAAAGGCTGATTTATTAATTCCTTATGTGGACGATTCACTTAATAAAAGAATGTCCAAGGAAGTGTTTCTTGAAAATCTAAAAATTCCAAGTGACGGTGGCGATGCCCTGACTGCAGAAGAAATAGCTGCAGGATTTGGTCAGGAAACTCAGGAAGCAGATCCTTTTGGTGGTTTTCCAGGAGGTGGTGGAGATACTGAGGAAGTTGCTGTGGTCGATGAGTTCGCCCCTAGGGAGTATACTATTCTGGAAATTAAAGAAGAAATGTTCTTCGACAAAAACAGGTCATTAATGTATCACGATATTCAGGCATTAACTGTATGGTTACCAGCAAGCGCAAACCCTGCCGGTTTTGAAAAGTCACTGGCTTCTTTTAAGTATAAAGATCTGGTGGCGCTTTTTTATCAAATGCCGGATAAAGCCTTGTGGTACAATACCCAAAACTTCGCAGAACATAAGAATTTTGCTGACGCTTTTCAGTTAAGATTGTTTAGTGCCAATCTTATAAAATATGCTAATCCTATGGATCAGCTTATTGTTGACATTTATGGCGCAAGTAAGCTATCTGTTATTAAATCGCAACAACTTGAGTACGAATTAATTGATTTTGAAAATGAGCTCTGGGAGTTTTAAAAATATTATTTTTCAATCCATCAAACCACCTCATTATTGGGGTGGTTTTTTTTTTCTTCAAAATAGTTCTTTACAAGTTTACCCTTACTTTGCCCAATTATTTTCTGCAAGTCCTGAATAGATGCGCTAGCAATTTTTCTTATGGACTTGAATTCAATAAGGAGCTTTTCTCGTGTTAAATTTCCAATACCTGGAATTTGGTCAAGTGAAGATTCTAAAGTACTATTGTTTCTTTTAAGGCGGTGGAACGTAATCGCAAATCGATGTGCTTCATCTCTGATCCTTTGAATTACCTTTAAAGATTCTGACCTCTTACTTAAATGAACAGGAAATGGATCTTCTGGAAGGTATATCTCCTCTAATCGTTTCGCAATACCGATTATTGATAACTTCCCATAAATACCCAAATCCAATAAGGCTTCCTTTGCCGCATTTAGCTGACCCTTCCCTCCATCAATTATAATCAAATCTGGCAAGGGACCCTTTTCCTCAATTAATCGAAAATATCTTCTGTTGACAATCTCCTTCATCGATTTAAAATCATCCGCCCCAACTACTGACTTTATATTATAATGTCTGTAGTTCTTTTTAGATGGTCTCCCATTATGAAAACAAACCATTGATGCGACTGGGTTCGTTCCCTGTATGTTTGAATTGTCGAAACACTCGATATGTTTTGGAAGAGTCTTTAACCTGAGGTCAGTTTGCAATCCTTTCAAGACGCGGTTTTCATCTCTAATTGGCATTGTTGTTACCCCTTTTTCCTTTTTGAAATACAACGCATTCTTTAATGACAATTCGACGAGTTTTCTTTTGTCTCCTCTCAATGGAACTTTAATGTTTATTTCTTCCCAAAGTTCCAGAGTTACATTTGTTAGAATTTCTTTGCTTAATCCCTGGTAAGTTGATTTTGCATCTTGAATAATCAGTTGAAGAACCTCTGCATCTGTCTCGTCAAGCTTCTTTCTTACTTCAATTGAATCGGTTATTTTTATTGCGCCATTTACAATCCTTAAAAAATTTATATACACATTTAATTCATCAGAAACGATACCGAATACATCAATGTCAGTCAACTTTTGATTAACAACTATTGACTTTGTCTGAAATTTTTCGATTTTTTCAAATCTCAATTTATAGAACTGGGCTCTTTCAAAATCCAGAGATGATGCTGTCCTTAGCATTTGTTGCTTGTAATGGTTTTTCACGGCAGTTAAATTACCATTAAGGATTTCCTTTATGTACTCAATTTCAATAGCATATTCTTTTTCATCTTGCAATGCTTCACAGGGACCAAGACAATTACCCAAATGATATTCAAGACATACTTTAAATTTTTTCTTTTTTACGTTCTGAACTGACAAATTGAGACTACAAGTTCTTATGGTATAAAGTTTTCTGATTAGATCCAGAACGCTCTTCATTGATTTGACATTCGTATAAGGTCCAAAATATTGCCCATCTACCCTATTATACCGACGTGTTGAAATAACACGTGGGAACCGTTCATTTGTGATGCATATGAACGGAAATGATTTATCATCTTTTAGGTTGATATTGTATTTCGGCTGATGCTCTTTAATTAAATTATTTTCAAGAAGTAAAGCATCGAATTCTGAATTCACCAATGCCAATTCTATGTCTTTAATTTCCCTTACCATCCTAAGGGTCTTTCTGTTCGAAATATGAGATTTCGTAAAATAGCTCGCTACTCTTTTTTTAAGGTTTTTGGCCTTACCGACATATATAATTGTCTTTTTGGAATTCAAGAACTTATAAATACCCGGTGAATTGGGTAGTCTTGAAAGGTTAGTGGTGTCAAATAAAATCGT
The DNA here is from genome assembly GCA_027592755.1 of Bacteroidota bacterium. GTDB lineage: Bacteria > Bacteroidota > Bacteroidia > Cytophagales > Cyclobacteriaceae > JAJCYL01. The sequence continues at coordinate 10,052 of JAQCLE010000023.1, forward strand.
CTTCATCTATCCGCTCGACTTCATTCATAAGTGAATCCGGTCCATTAGTTTGAAGATTGTTATAAACATCACAATCAATTTCTACTGAGAGTCTATTCAAGGGTTTTGGAAATGGTCCTTTTTCGTAATCCAAAATAGGATCTTTATAAACATTTAGCATGAAGTTCTGCCATATCGGCATTGCTGTTCTTCCTCCCTGCCCCATCACCCAGTTTTTGAAATGAATGGATCTTTCATCACCTCCAACCCAGGCTCCAGCCACTAAATCTTTGGTTACTCCCATAAACCAACCATCTGAAGCATCCTGTGTCGTCCCGGTTTTAGCACCAACCTCATTCTTGTCTTTAAGTTCCCAATCCATTCCCCTAGCCGTTCCGTATGGCGCTTCGGTCGTCCCCATGAGCATGTGCAACATTAAATAAGCTGTTTCTTCACTTAATGCTTCTACACGCTGCGGTATGAACTCCTCTATCAGAGAGCCATTCTTATCTTCAATCTTGGTAATGTAAATAGGCTCAGTCCAGGTACCCTTATTTACAAAAGCGGAATAAGCGCCAACCATTTCATATAAGGATACATCTCCACCTGCTCCCAGACAAAGTGCGGGAACAGCATCCAATGGGCTCTTAATCCCCAATAACTTAGCCTGATCAACTACGCGTTGTGGAGATATCTTTTTCATAACCCAAGCTGTAATGGAATTTACCGAGCCTGCCATAGCTTGTCTTAGGGTCATTGTTTCTCCACTCCATTTATTGTTAGAGTTGTTAGGTGTCCAGGTGGGAGGATCTCCCACAACATCAAATGATATCGGTACATCTACAACGGGAAAACATGGTGAAAACCCATCCGCAATAGCGGCGGCGTAAACAAACGGCTTGAATGTTGAACCCGGCTGCCTTCGGCCATACTTGACATGGTCAAATTTGAAAAATTTATGATCAATACCACCTACCCAGGCCTTTATATATCCAGTGTGCGGATCCATAGCCATAAATCCAGCATTTAGAAATTTTTCATAATAAGCCAAAGAGTCATAGGAACTAAAAACTGTGTCAATTTCACCATTCCATGAAAAAACTGTCATCGGTTTTTTCATTTTAAGCATGATTTCCACCGAATCACTATTTTCACCATATGTGCTGACAAGATTTTTATAATAGTCGGCTCTTTTCATGACATTTTTAAGAAAATTCTCTATCTCATTTCCATCTTTATCTCTCCAGGGATTTTCGCCTTTCCAGTGCTCATCGAAAGACATTTGCAAGGTGTCCATATGCATTTTCACAGCATTCTCAGCATATTTTTGAATGCGGCTATCTATTGTTGTATAGACCCTCAAACCATCGCCATACAAATCGTATCCGTTCTCATTCGCCCATCTCAACAAATCATTACCGACCACAGTTCGAAAGTATGTTGCGAGTCCCTGGTTTTGATTTTGTACCTTATAATTTAGCTCAATCGGAATTTCTTTAAGCGAATCAAATTCGATTCTGGTAATTCGATCGAACTTTAATAAATTATAAAGCACCTCAGTTCTTTTCCGCATGGCATTATCCGGATTAATTACCGGGTTCCATCTGGTTGGCGCATTAATCAACCCAACTAAAATTGCGGCCTCCTGATAGTTTATCTCGCTTGGTAACTTATTAAAATAGGTACTGCAGGCAACACGGATTCCATACGACCCTCCGCCATATTCAATGGTATTCAGGAACAAGGCTATGATTTCTTCCTTTGTGTATTGATTTTCAAGCTGGATGGAGATAATCCACTCTTTCAACTTGGTAATTAAGGATCCCACTTTTGGTATTGAATACAAAGCCCCACGGTTTTCCGTTGAAGTTTTGTAAAGGTTCTCAGCCAATTGCATCGTGATTGTACTTCCTCCACCTCGAAAATTAAATGTTACAATTCCATATGCCGCTCGCAATAGTCCCTGGAGGTCAATGCCAGAATGTTCCCAGAATCGCATATCTTCTGTATAGAGTAGTGTCTCCACTAATTCAGGGGATAATTCATTATAAAATGCAGGTGTTCTGTTGTATCTAAAATATTTCCCAAGCAAAACTCCATCACTTGAATACAACTCACTCGATAAGTCAGGATCAGGGTTCTCAAGCCTGGCCAAACTCGGCAATGGCCCATATAAATTGTATGCGTCTATCCTTATGGAATAAAGGAAGATCGGAATAAGAACAATAGCCAGAATAAAAACTATCCACAGTATGATTATGTTCCTCTTACTCATAGGTAGTTGGATGCAAAAAATTCCTTATAAGACTCTAACTCCTTGGTTTCGTAAAAAATTTTGAAGTTATCCTTTGTTATGACGAAAGTAAAAAATTTCATGGTGATGTAGCTACTGAGCACATCACTTTCCATAAATGCTTTATAGAATTTCAAGGCTGCATCTTTGGTTTTAAATTCATTAACCATGACCAAGGAATTACTTGCATCCAAAATAAGGTTCGCGGGATTGAGGCGTTCATCAGGGAACGTCGTTTTATAGAAATGTTGAACTTTGGCAGGTAACTCTTCCGCCATGACTGGATTAGCCTCATATGCCAAAACAAAATAATGAACCTGGTTGAAATCTTTGGAGAATTTAGCCTTCGAACTATTAAAAAGATTGATCTGATAATCTTCTGATGTTTTTACTAAAGTTTTGGCATAGGGAAGCAAATCACTTTCAGCATAAGTGGTAATAAAGTTATTTAACTCATATTGATATTTATAAATATCCTCTGTATGGCCCATAATTATAATCTCAAGAAGCTTTAAGTTATCGCTAAAGTTATTCTCGGGTTCATCGATCAAAGCATTTCGAATGAGTGATCGTGCTTGATCATAGACACCAATTTCTTGCAATTCATAAGCTTCTTTATAGATTTTCTCTAATCGTGCAGTCGCTGCCTGGCTATCGGCTCTGTAATTCGGATTTATGATAATACGAGCAAAAATTGATTTCGGAAATTGTTCTATGAGGGCGTTTTTATAGTAATCCTGCTTTTCAATATTTTCTTGTCCTCGATATAACAAGTAAAGTTGGTACATTACCTCTGGCTTGAATTCAGAATCGGGGAATCTTGCGAGCATGGTTTCGAAGGTGATGATAGCATTATCTTCTTCTTCAAGCTGAAAAGCATAAATATTACCTAATTTAAAATAGGCGTCTTCAATTTTAGTTAGTGCAATGTTCTTGTCCTCCTGACTAAAAGGAACCGAAGCCATCAGTTGGGCTTTATTAAATGATACTCCTGCGGTTTCGGCAATTTGAGAATCTTCAACTTCAATACCTGCCGACTTCTGTTCGACTGATTGATCCGTTATGACCTGATCTTTGCTGGATCTTCTCCAGTTATCTTCTAGCGGTCGATTACCCCATTTTCTTGTGAATTCAGACCTCCCCTGGCTTGCTACAGAGGAGTTATAAAAATACCAGGTACTACCCTCTAGGCTTGTATTGATTTGAGTTATGGTGTTATCAAATGCTGTATTCCTTCTACTTGAAACTTCTCTTTTTTCCTTTTTTTTGTTTTCTTCTTCTTGCTCAAGTTGCTTTTGAACAATGTATTCATCTACAAAAGCACTTAGAGCTGCGGTATCAAGATTGGATAAGGTCAGCAAGCTATCCTGTTCACTAATTGTATTCAGTTGTGTCACAAAATCAGCAAGTATTTTTTGTCTTTCAGCAATATCCTGATAGCCAGGTTCCTCTTTTGGTAAAGTGCTAACTACACTGTCGTAATAGCTCTTGGCAAGCTCATAGTTTTTGAGATCTGAATAGTATATTTCCCCAAGACGTAGATAAGAGTATCCTTTCTGCCGTCGATTTGTTGTGCTTATCCTAATAGATTTGTTGTAGTTCTCAATTGCTGCATCAATATCGTCTTGTTTAAATTCAAAATTTGCTATTTCATAGTAAATTTTATCTCTAAACTCTTCATTTTTCTTATCCCTAAGTAGTTTCTTAAAATACTTCCTCACTTGTTTAACATCGCTTGGACTCGAAAGCTCCGTCACCTGTGCCATATTAAGCTTCGAGTAAAAGGAGAGGTCGAAATTCGGATTGCTCTTCAAGCAGTTCTTGTAGCTGTTATATGCCTCTGAATTAAAACCCAACTCTTGATATACCTGCCCAAGGATAAAATAGATTTTGGCCCTTTCTTCATTGTTCATAAGCAAAGGCACTGAAGCAGATAAATTTTGAACCATCTGATTATAGTCCAAGGCTTTTTGAAAAAGGTAAGCTCTCGTGAGGTAAAGGTTTTTTTGATTTCTATGATTCAGCTTTTCTTTTTTCATAAAATCAGAAACTGCCAGAGCATTTCTGGATTCTCCAGCATCAACAAAAGTCTTAATGAGCTGAATTAATGCCTCATGACGAGCATCATCGTCTTCGCTGGTTTTGTTGACATATTTATAGGTTTCAATAGCATTCACAAAATCGCGATTATAATATCTGGCTTTACCTACCAAAATGTAACTTTCTTCAACCCATTCACTACTAGGATGTCTTTGAATGGCAATTGAAGCCTTTTTTATACAGTCTTCAATTTGGGTATTAACTGCTTTAGACGCTGTGGTATCAAACTGAGGATATAAATCAAGAATATTATTATAATTGATATCAGCTGATTCATAAATGCTCTCTTCTATTTCTCTCATTCGCTCACTCGCGTAGAAATAAGCATTGTAATGCGCTGTAGTATTGTGATAAGTATTGCTAACTAATCCTGTGCTTTCTGGAGAACACGATTCAATAGATGCTCCAATAACGCTGAAAACAATCCCTGACAATAAAAATGAAGGTTTTATCACTCTATATAAGTTACTGGTAGAGAACGGTAAAATTAGCGCAAATCATACAAACACATTTTAGCTGGAGATGAAATTGTCTATTTTTGTCTTTGAAAGTGACCGATTCCGAAAAGTGCGAAAAACTCTCTCTTCCTGGTTGACGACTAATTACCTCATGATTATCAGAAATGAGGATAATTTTGCTGAAAAAACGACAATCAGGTTCAATTATGCAAGAATTTTGAGCCTGATTTTTCTACTATTGATAATTCTATTTTCAATTTCTTTCCTGTCCGCCACCACATTTCTCAAAGAATGGTTTGATCCAAGACATTCTCAAATGGAAATGAATCGTCAACTAAGAAGTCTTTGGATTACTGTTGATTCATTGTCGGATCAGGTTGATAGGAAGGAGGCGTCTATTGGAAATTTTCAGCGAATTGTTGCCGGTGAGGATAGCGTTATCGAAAATTTTGATGATCGATTAATAACAGTCACATCTAATAGTACATCATTGAATGATGAAGAATTGGCTCCAGTCGATTCAATGTTTAGAAAAGAGTTTGAAACTTCTGGATTGGAATTACTAAGAATGAATTCTTCAGAATCAGATCTACAGGAGATTTTTCTTTTCTCCCCAATTGAAGGAATCATTTCAGACAGTTTCAATCCTAAAACCCAACACTACGGAATAGACATTGTTTCCCGGAAGAATGAGCCGGTAAAGAGTGTTGCAGATGGAACTGTAATTTTGGCATCCTGGACCCAGGATGCAGGGTATATTATTACTATCCAACATCAAAGCAACCTGATATCAGTTTATAAGCACAATTCGGATATACTCAAACAGGTTGGTAATTTTGTGAGTGCTGGAGAAATCGTCTCCATTATAGGAAACACTGGTGAGCTCACTTCAGGTCCTCACCTACATTTTGAACTTTGGTATAATGGCAGCCCAATTAATCCAGAAGAATTTGTGATTTTTTAATAATGATTATAACTTTTCAGTTTATTTAAAGAGGTCAGATATGAAATTTAATAACAACGACGACAAAAAGGAAGAAGAATTAAGCAGTGCCAGGAATATTATTGGCAAAGGAACTATCGTCAATGGCGATCTTGAAACTTTTGGTAATATCAGAATTGAAGGGAAAATGATTGGGAATTTGAAAACCAAATCAAAGCTTATTATTGGCCATTCGTCTGAAATTGGAGGTAATGTGGTCGCTCAAAATGCAGATGTGGAAGGAACAATAAATGGTAATATAGAAGTTTCCGAAATTCTCTGTTTAAAAACCACTGCAGTTATCAATGGTGATATCTCAACGAATAAACTCATTGTTGAGTCTGGAGCCGTATTTAATGGTGGCTGTAAAATGGGTGTTTCAATGAAAGAAATAAAAATAGGTGAAACCCAACGGCAAGAAGCAGTCATCCTCAAAGCTCAATCATAACGATAAAAGAAGATCAAATGATTTTGTGAAATTTTCAGGCCTTGCGTTTGAACTGCTTGGAATAATTACTGTCGGAATAGGAATTGGATATTTTCTGGATTTGACGTTTGAAAACCAAATTCCTTTTCTCACTATCATTTTTTCATTTCTTTCGCTCGTCGGTATCATTTATTATTTGCTAAGGAGATTACCCAATAATTGATTCCAAAATCCACTGTTGTTAGAATTTATCTCTTCCATATAATTTTTGGTGGGTCAATGGCACTATTAATCACGAATCCACCGGGCAATCTTCAAGAGTATCTACATCCATATGCGTTAGCGCTATTAATTATTATTGCTTTTCAAAATTTAATAACAACTTCTCTAATAGATTCTAAAATTCACGAGATACAAACCTTCCCGATATTCGTAATTGCCTCTTTTGTTTTTAGGTTGATAATGGTATTTGTTTTATTAACCCTGGCATGGGTATTTGAAGTCTCCGATTACAATTCATTTGCCATCAATTTACTGACTCTCTATTTGATATACTTAACATTTGAATTGATTATCTTATTAAGTAGCTTGCGCCAAAATTCAAAGAGGACTCAAAGTTAATGCCAAGGATTCCAAAATTGTCAAACAAAGTGCTGATAATCAGCATATTATCTACTATTTTGGCTTTTTCCAATGTCGGTAATCTACTCGCTGCTGATGATAAAAACGATGTTTTCAACCCCGCTGAACTTATCAACCACCACATACTAGATGACTACCTGTGGCATTTTTGGGATGGTCATTATGGCACCCTTTATTTACCCGTTATTTTATATAGTTCAGATAAGGGGCTGATAGTTTTTTCTTCTCATAATTTTTTTGATGCCAATCATAACATACTTGATTATGAAGGGTATCGTTACGAGCACGGTCATGTGAGTTCTGTTGATGGAGGTAGCTTTATTGATATTTCAATAACAAAAAATGTACTGTTTCTCTTTATAAATGCCACTGTCCTTCTATGGGTCTTTTTTGCTGTCGCAAGAGGATATAAGAAAAATATTGGCAAGGCACCAAAAGGTATCCAATCGTTTTTTGAGCCTATTATTTTATTTGTGAGGGATGAAATCGTAAAACCCAATATTGGGCCAAAATATGAACGGTTTCTACCTTATATGCTCTCGCTGTTTTTCTTTATTTGGTTTGGAAACTTATTCGGCTTAATGCCAGGCGCAGCCAATCTAACCGGCAATATTGCCGTTACTTCAATTCTGGCAATATTTACTTTTGTATTGACAATTGTCAATACAAATAGGAATTACTGGAAGCATATTTTTAACACTCCTGGTGTACCCTGGTGGCTGAAACTACCCGTTCCACTTCTACCAACAGTAGAAATAATCGGTATATTTTCCAAGCCATTTTCTCTGTTACTAAGGCTTTTTGTGGCGATCACTGCCGGTCATATTGTCGTGTTAAGCCTGATTAGTTTGACATTTATTTTTCAAAGCTATTCTGTGGGAATACTCAGTGCTTTGATTACAACATTCATTAACTTAATAGAACTTTTAGTTGCTACGATTCAGGCCTATGTCTTTACGTTGTTTTCGTCAATGTACATTGGTATGGCCATGGAGGAGGAGCATTAGTAAAAAACTTGAATTGTCCATTTTTTAATATATAAACCATACTGTTATGTTATTTGCAATTTTATTGGACGTTAGTTTAGCTCATATGGGTGCCGCTATTGGTGCCGGACTTGCTGCGATAGGCGCAGGTATCGGTATTGGGAGAATTGGTGGTTCCGCTCTTGAGGCCATGGCCAGACAGCCAGAAGCTTCAGGTAAGATTCAAACCGCAATGCTTGTAATCGCGGCTTTGGTTGAGGTAATTGCTCTTTTTGCGGCAGTTATCGCATTCTTAATCTCCCAAAAAGTTGGATAAATCTGAGAAAGCCACTGCAATAGGTAGTGGCTTAATCTTTCCTTTTATTCCTTTTAAACAATATTGATATGGAATTATTAACTCCTGGAATTGGTCTAATATTTTGGCAGACTGTAATCTTCCTGATGTTGGTGGGGATTCTTTCTGCATTTGTATGGAGACCAATATCTGATGCGCTAAGATCAAGGGAACAGTTTATAGCAGACTCTCTTAAAGCTGCAGAGCTTGCTAAGTTGGAAATAGAAGAATTGAAAGAAGATAATGCTGATCTTATTCGTGAAGCGAGACTTGAAAAAGATGCTCTGTTGAAAGAAGCGACTCATGTGGCAAATAAAATAAAAGATGACGCCAGGGCTGAGACTTCGAAAATTACGGACAAAATGGTAGCAGCTGCCAAAGCAACCATTGAAACAGAAAAGAAAGCTGCTTTAACAGAAATAAAAAATGAGGTAGCAATGCTCTCACTTGCGATCGCAGAAAAGGTAATTAAAAAGAACCTGGAATCTGATAAATCACAGAAAGACCTGGTTCAGCAGTTTATCAAAGATCTGAAGACTAATTAAATGTCAAATCAAAGAGTTGCATATAGATATGCAAAAGCACTAATAGAATTAGCCGAAGAGCAGAATGCCCTGGATCAAGTAAAAGATGACATGGCTCTGTTCAGAACGACATGTCAACAAAATCGTGATTTTAAATTGATGCTAATTAATCCTGTAGTAACCCACTACAAAAAACTTACGATTCTAAAAGCATTATTCAAAAAAATTACTCATAAGATTACTCAATCATTCTTCGAAATAGTAACCAGGAAGAATAGGGAAAGTATTCTCGAAGCAACGGCCAGCGCATTTCTTCATCTCTATAATATTAAAAATGGTATTGAAGAAGCTGTCGTTACTACCTCTTTTCCGCTCGACCAATCACTAAAGAAAGAATTCGAAGAAGTGGTAAAGAGAATTACCGGAAAGAAAGTCATCCTTTCTGAAAAAGTGAATAAAGAGATTTTGGGTGGATACATTCTCAAAATCGAAGATCGCCAAATTGATGACACCGTTCTGTCAAAATTAAATGAATTAAGATACAGGTTTAGTCAAAACCCGTATGTCGGAAATCCTTGATAAATATTTAAATAAGTAATCTCGTAAAATCATGGCAGAAGTAAGACCAGATGAGGTATCAGCAATACTCAGAGAACAACTCTCAAATTTCAAATCCGAGGCTGAATTAGAAGAGGTTGGCACAGTATTACAGGTTGGTGATGGTGTTGCCCGTATTTACGGCCTTTCAAATGCACAGGCAGGAGAGCTTCTTGAATTGGATAATGGACTTAAAGCACTCGTTCTTAACCTTGAAGAAGACAATGTCGGCTCTGTATTATTGGGAGATTCAAGAATGGTTAAAGAAGGTGACACCGTCAAGAGGACTGGACTCATTGCTTCGGTTTTAGTGGGCGATGGTTTGCTTGGTAGAGTTATTGATACTCTTGGTAATCCAATTGACGGTAAAGGTCCTGTTACGGGAGAATTATTTGAGATGCCATTGGAACGTAAAGCTCCTGGAGTTATTTATCGAAAACCCGTTAGCGAATCTCTTCAAACAGGTATTAAAGCCATCGACTCCATGATTCCGATTGGCAGGGGGCAACGTGAACTAATCATCGGAGATCGCCAAACTGGAAAAACAGCAATTGCCCTTGACACCATAATTAATCAAAAAGAGTTCTTTGAAAAAGGAGAGCCGGTCTTTTGTATATACGTAGCCATCGGGCAAAAAGCATCAACTGTAGCACAGGTACAAGCCTCTTTAGAAAAGGGAGGAGCAATGGACTATACGGTAATTGTTGCTGCTACTGCCTCAGATCCGGCACCAATGCAATTCTTTGCACCTTTTACTGGTGCAGCAATTGGTGAATTTTTCCGTGATACCGGAAGACCAGCATTGGTTATTTATGATGATTTGTCAAAACAAGCTGTATCCTATAGAGAGGTTTCACTCCTTCTAAGGCGTCCTCCGGGACGTGAAGCTTATCCCGGTGATGTATTTTATCTGCATTCCAGACTACTGGAAAGAGCAGCAAAAATCAACGACAATGATGAAATTGCAAAGCAGATGAATGACCTTCCAACGTCGTTGGAGGGCAGAGTAAAGGGGGGTGGATCACTTACAGCGCTCCCAATAATAGAAACTCAGGCGGGCGACGTTTCCGCCTATATTCCAACCAATGTGATTTCAATTACTGATGGGCAGATATTCCTTGAAACAACCCTTTTCAATTCAGGCATCAGACCTGCAATTAACGTAGGTCTCTCGGTATCAAGGGTTGGAGGATCTGCACAGATCAAATCAATGAAAAAAGTTGCCGGAACATTGAAACTCGACCAGGCTCAATTCCGAGAACTGGAAGCTTTCGCGAAATTTGGATCAGATCTGGATGCGGCTACCAAATTGACCATCGATAGGGGGCGAAGAAATACTGAGATTCTCAAGCAGGCTCAGTACTCCCCAATGAAAGTTCAGGACCAAGTTGCAATTATTTATGCCTCAACCAAGGGATTTATCGATAAAATACCATTAGACAAAGTGAGGGCCTTCGAAAAGGAATTTCTTGAGGTATTAAATAGCCAACATCAGGAGGTACTTGATCAATTAGGGGCTGGTAAATTAGATGACGCAATAACCGGTGTTCTAGAAGATGTTGCCAAAAGGTTGGCTTCACAATATGAGGCATAAGCAAAATAAAACACTCTAAATGGCTAATCTAAAAGAGGTTCGGGGTAGGATAAAGTCGGTTATGTCGACACAGCAAATAACCAAAGCTATGAAAATGGTGGCGGCGGCTAAACTACGTCGGGCACAGGACAGGATGGTCCAAATGCGCCCTTATGCCCGCCGGTTAAATAGCCTCTTGCAAAATGTTTCAGCCGGAGTTGACCCTGAATTAGTTGGTAATTATGGCAAAGAAAGGGTGGTAGACAGTGTATTGCTGGTAGTGATTACCTCAGATCGTGGTCTATGCGGACCTTTTAACGGCAATATATTCAAAGCCGTATCACAAAACATTCAGGATAATTACGCATCCGTTCAAAAGAGGGGAAAACTTACAATTCTTCCAATTGGCAAGAAGGCCTATGATTTTTATAGAAAAAGAGATTATAGAGTTGATTCTAAATTCTATGAATTGTTAAATAAGCTTGATTTTGAAATTGTCAAAGAAACCGCGGAATATGTTATGTCATCATTCGACGAGGGCGAGTTTGACCGTGTAGAGATCGTTTATAATGAATTTAAAAATGTAGCACAACAAATTATTAGGGTAGAGCAATACCTTCCAATCCCTCTTGTTGTGGATGAGGAGAATCCCCTTAAATCAGGAACGGATTACATCTTGGAGCCTTCAAAAGAGCTACTTGTCAGAGAAATAATTCCAAAATCACTGAAAATACAATTGTATAAAACTCTTCTTGAATCAAATGCAGCTGAGCAAGGCGCAAGAATGACTGCAATGGATCAGGCAACTGATAATGCTGATGAGTTGCTAAAAGATCTTCGCCTTACATATAACAGAACAAGACAAGCAGCAATTACAAAGGAAATTCTTGAGATTGTTGGTGGTGCAGAAGCGCTCCAGGCTAGCTAAACCGTCACTGAAATATTCATGTCATTAAAAGTGGCTTGCATTTTGCCTTTTATACCTACTTTTAATTACTGATGACTTTCCGCTTTTACCACATCATCAATGCACTCAGTCTTGACATTGCACTAGGCGCCGGAATTCTAAGTCTTGTTTTAGGCCGCTATCTCGGGCTCCAGATTCCTGTTTTTGTTTTATTAGCCCTTGTGATATCGGTATGGATAATTTACACCGCTGACCATCTCCTGGATGCCAGGACAATCCCACACCAGGCTACTTCCTTCAGGCATCATTTTCACCAGCATTTTCGTAAGGAAATTCTTATTGCTTTATTTATATCCTTCATAGGTCTTTTTTTTATACTTGTTCAACTACCACCAATTACAATTTTCTATGGTATCCCTGTAGTTTTGGGTGTATCAATTTATTTCATCCTCAACAGGTTTTTCGGACTTACTTTTCAGAAGGAAATTCTAATTGCTGCGCTGTATGTTATCGGGGTGTATATCGGACCTTATAGTCTGAGCAGTGGTGAAATTCCCAAAGAAATGAGCCTTTTCCTTTTACAGCTTGGCTTGATGGCGTGGACTAATCTTTTGATTTTTGGGATTTACGAACAGGGTGAAGATCTTCAGGATGGCCTCAAATCTATGGTCACATCATGGGGAGTTCAGAAATCAGGACAGTTAGTGAAAATCCTTCTATCAACCACATTTGTTTTGGCGATTTTTGGACTGCTCACATTTATTGAAGCTATCAATTATTTTAAACTTCAAATGGTTTTTCTCTTCATGAATGGCGTACTGGGAACTCTCTATTTCCGTCGCGAAACTCTTGTTCAAAGCGGTTTACAATACCGGTATTTCGGCGACGGCATTTTCTTTATGCCCGTGGCCTTTTTCTGGTTTTAACAAAAAAAGTCACCTATTGCTAAGTGGCTTCTTTTGTCTTTTCAATCGTTACCAACCAATTCCATAAAAAGCCTCTTCACCATTTGGATAGACACCTTCTATCAAGGTTCCCCCATTTTTATTGAGTAATTTGTTTCTTAGGTCTTGCACATTAGATATTCGCTGTTTGTCAATGCTCGTGATGATAAAGCCACTTTTTACGCCTGCATCTCTCCATTTTCCACGACCAAGGTCTGTTATTTTAGCGCCACCTTCAATTTCCAATTCTTTCAATTCATCGACACTAACGTCCTCAAATGTAGCATCCTCGATAATCAGTGAATTCCTTGTCTCAACAACTTTTGTATTTCCAGAAGTATTCTTCAAGGTCGTTGTAACATTTCGTTGTTTCCCACCCCTTACAAAGAGTACTTCAACCTTATCACCAGGTCGCTTTCTGGCGATCTGTTCCTGGAGTTCAGCAACAGTCTTAACTCCCACCCCGTTCACTTCAGTGATAACATCCCCTTTTTCTATTCCGGCATCAGCTGCCGCACTACCTTCATTTACTCCCATGATATAAACACCAGTGAGGATATCCAATCCCTGGTCATCAGCGAGTTGGGAATTTACATCAGTTATGCTTACTCCAAGCAATGCTCTTTGAACAACTCCATACTCCAGGAGGTCATCCATAACTTTTTTGACAAGCAACGCTGGTACGGCGAATGAATAGCCCTCGAACGAACCCGTATGGGTTGCTATTGCCGTATTAATTCCTACCAATCTTCCCCTCAAGTCCACAAGAGCGCCACCACTATTGCCTGGATTGACTGCGGCATCGGTTTGTATAAATGCTTCGACCTGTAACCCTTGTCCATTCTGTCCATCCCGTAGAATATTAATGTTTCTTGCCTTTTGACTCACAATTCCTGCGGTAACAGTCGATCTAAACTCAAATGGATTGCCAACGGCCAAAACCCATTCTCCTATTTTCAATTCGTCAGAATCTCCAAATGCCAAATGGGGCAATCCCTCTTCATCAATTTTTAATAGCGCCAAATCCGTGGTCGGATCTGTTCCAACAATTTTAGCCGGGTATGTTCTGTTATCATTCAGAAGCACTTCAATATCATCTGCCCTATCCACAACATGATTATTGGTAACTATGTATCCATCGGCAGAAATAACAACTCCTGAGCCGGAAGACCTTCCTTTTCTTGAATCACCCCGATCACGAAATTGATCGCCAAAATACTCCCTAAACATCTCATCGAGTGGGTTTTTGGTTGTACTTTCAGGGCCATTATATGTAGATCTGATGTGCACAACAGAAGGCATTGTGATCTCAGCAGCTGATACAAAATTCAAACCTTCCGGTACAGTGCTAGATGCCGTGTCAAAATTGCTTGTAAACTTAACAGGTTGTACCTGTTCAAATTTCACAGTGGAAGCCAGATCATCAACAACCAACTGATAACCACCCAGGGCTATCAATCCTCCAAGCAGAGAAGCGAAAACCAAGCCTGTAAAAAATTTTTTATTCGATATCATCATCAAAATGTTTTAATTTTTAAATATATAATTTAATCAAATTAGGAATAGAAACGCATATGTTCAGAATTTGATACCTGGATTAACAAATATTAACTCCTAATTTGAAGAAAATACTCATGCAGCTTCAATACCTGTGGTATGACAAGTTCAGAATCATCATTAATGATTTGGAAATTGGCCAATTCCAGCCGTTTCTTGTCATCAAATTGATTTTTAATGATTGACTGAATCTCGACTATGGTTCGAAATTTATCTCTTTTTAAAATGCGTTGTATACGTGCAGATTCTCCCGCTTGCACGTTTATTACAAAATCCATCTTTTTATAGGTACCAGTTTCAAAAAGTAATGCTGCCTCTTTGATTACATAAGGGTTTGTCAAATGGCCCTGAATCCAGGTTGAAAAATCTCTGTCTACAGCAGGATGCACCAAATCATTAAGTCTTGTCAGTTTATCGCGATCATTAAACACTTCATTAGCCAAAAATTCCCTGTTAATCTTGCCTTTATTATATGATTGGATTCCAATGCGATTGGTGATTTGATTGACTAAGTCAGGGTCATTTTCCATAAGCCATTTGGCTCGCAAATCAGAATTGTATATTGGCGTTTTAATGATGGAAAATATTCTGCAAATAGTACTTTTCCCGGCACCAATACCTCCTGTCACACCAACTAGTAATGGCTTAACGGCCTCCATAGACCACTTTCAAACTATCAGGCTGAAGTTCAATATCAATTGCATATGAGGGGAAAGCTATCAAAATGGGAATAATTGTCGAATCATTTTTGTTGAGCATGTTAAGATCAGCCGTAATGCTAAAATCCGATTCCCGTATTTTATCCAAATCCTTGTTCTGGGTTGTATAATAAACCTGAATGATAGAATCCTTGAGGTAAATTGATGAGTCGGAAGGAAAATTTGTAGTTTCGATTGGTATAGGAATTGAGGCTCGATTAAATTCTTCAATATTGAATATCACCATCACTTCATCAGGTAATGACCTGATCAGTCGATTGGCAAAGCCAATCTCGAATTCTTTATTAAAATCATCATCAATATTTTTCTGTGTAAATATTATTGGGTAATCATTACTTAAAGTATCGATCATACTTTTTGGACCCTCAGTGGTTATGCTATCAGGTTGAATCGATATCGAAGATACCAGCCTGAAATTTGCGTTAAGGGGAATTGACAAGCTGTCAACAACTATTCTTACTTTTTTATTGGTTCTCGGTTCTATATTAATGAATAGGGAGTCACTTACTATAAAATCGATGTTTAGACTGCTTAGCTGCTCCCTTACCAGGGGTAATAAGGAGGCACGCGCTATAAATTTTGTTTCAGTCGGATTATTTAAATCAATCACGACCGGATCAGCATTAAAAAGAAAAGTTTTTCGGATCAAATTCCAGCCGCCGCCTGATACATCAACAGGAATAACTTCTGGCAATTTATTAACTACAACTACACTGTCTCTATTAAAATTAAATTCTACCGGATAATTGAGCCTGGTGCTATAATCCTTATTCAAAGCATTAAAAAACCAGAATATGGTTGCAACAACCAAAGAGATCATGATAATCCTCCAGTTATTACCAAAGAATAAGAGAAATAGTTTTGTTAACAACATAAAAATTTGGCAATTAAAAATTGGGTTTAAAGTTCCAAAATCTTAAGGAAACCAACCCTTTTAAATTTGCCAAACTTTAAAGCGAATTAAATATTACTTAGATCCACTTGAGTCTTTTTGATATTTTTTGGTGGCATCCATAGATATTGAAGACTTTTCCATTCGGATTTTAGCTCCTTTATCTACTTCAATTGTCACGGTTGTCTCATCAATCGAAACAATTTTTCCATGAATGCCCCCTAAAGTAACAATATTGGCCCCTTTAACGACGGCTTCAATAAATTTCTTCTGGTCCTTTTGCTTTTTTTGCTGAGGCCGAATAAAGAACATGTAGAAGACCAGTATCATTCCACCAAATAGGATGAACTGAGTATAGCCTCCTCCCTGCTCTGCTTGTAGTAATATGAAATTAAACATTGGTTAGGTTAAGAAATTTAAAATTATTAAGCCGGACCGCTATTAGGTGAAACATTAGCCTTAATGTTGAGTCTTGATGTCTTTGGATTGGTATTCGCAGTAATAGTGACCGTTTTATTCTGAATACCTGGTTTGCTTTTACTATTGAAACTCACATGAATTTCACCCTTAGCTCCAACCGCAATAGGCTCCTTTGGCCACTGGGGAACAGTACATCCGCAAGATGCTGTTGCACTTGATATAATCATCGGTGCTTCACCGGTGTTAGTAAAAGAGAAAATGTGACTCACAACATCTCCTTCTTTAATGGTACCAAAATCATGCAGTTCTTCTTCAAATGCAAAAACTGGAAATGGGCCTGTACCTGGATTCTCAGCTACACTCGCAACTGTGTTCGTAGACGCAGCTGCTGCTGTGACGGGTCTTGAAGATCCATCCCCTGCTTCAAGTTCTGCAACTCTGCCTTCCAGTCGGGCAATTCGTGATTCAACGTCTTTGGTGCAGCTCATAAATACTAAACTAATCGCCAGCATTGAGCCTGCGCTTAAAATTAATTTTTTCATTTTTCTAAAATTTATGGTTCTAAGATCAAATTAAAGAAGACCAAAATTAACAAAGAGAAGTATCTCTGATACCAGTCTTGTTCACCTTTAACAAATCATTCACATTTAATCAACAAGAGAAGATTGTGAAAATTAACAAATCTAGTTCTTCTTGATCTGGCCAAGAAGCTCGTCTACGTCTTCAAGCAGTTGCTCTGCTTTTTCCTTGGCGTCATTAATAACCCTCTCTCCCTCGGTCCGTGCGCTATTATTCACCAACTCTTTACCCTCCATAATTTCTTTAAGAAGCTCATCCATTTTAACTCTGTATTTGTCAAGTTGGAAAGATAATTTGTCCCTTGTATTTGAGCCCTTATCAGGGGCATAGAGGATTCCAAGAATAACTCCTGTGGCGGCACCTGTTAGAAATGCTAAAATCGTATTTGTAGTTCTACCCATGTTTATGCTATTATCACCTGTAAATATTTTCAAAAGTAGCGATTTTAAGGCGTTTAATCAACTTATTTATTATCGAGTAAGCCTCTGCCGCTCTTCTTTATTGTACCGTCCTTCATCAATTCACTACTCAATACATCCAAAATACCATTTACATACTGCTTACTCTTAGGCGTACTATAGGACTTGCAAATCTCTATATATTCATTAATTGTAACTTTTACAGGAATGCTCGGAAAATGAATGAGTTCTGATAAGGCCAGTTTTAAAATAACAAAGTCAACAGCTGCAATCCTTTCAACATCCCAGTTTTTAGATTTAGATGCAATGACCTTCTCAAGGTTCGAGTTATCATTTATCGTCTGCTTATAAAGACGTATATAAAACTCCCGATCCTCATCCCAATTGGGTGACAAATTGATCATCTGAATTGAAGCATCTGAATCATCAAAAGACTTGATTGTTTTGATGACCATGCTTTTAAGTATCCCCCTATTCTCAGACCATTCAATATCCTGATCTTCCATGTAGTCATTGATAATCTCATGCTTAAAAAAGATTCTTTTATAAATGTTATTGATAATAGAGATGTGATCAACAATTGTGGGAGAACTTTTTGAAGAATAAGCCAGGTACTCCTCATCTTTCATAAGAATCTTGCGAAACCATTCACCTGCCACCGAGCTATCCCAACCAATCTTATGCTTCCTGGTAAGATCGTTAATCAAGTTATGATCTTCTATGGCTTTGATCAGGGTATTAGAGGTAAGGTTTTCATAACCTGAAGGAACTTTTTTGTTGTTACCGATGATTTTATTCCATTCTTTAACAACCATTTCCTTCCAAACGACTGGCAATTGAAGAAGCCTGAGATACATCGTCGACACCTTATCGGCTTCGCCAATTAAGTCTTTCAGTCCAGTTTTTTCTTTGGTCTCTACTTCATTGTAATAAAGACTTATAGCATCTTCTACCTGTTCTCTGACAACGTCAGGGCATTGGTCTGATATTGATCGTGTAACAAAGCTTTCATCAAATGCCTTGAGAGCAGCTTTCTTTTGAACAATTAATTCCTCCCGGTTTTGTTCTTCTTCTGAATTAAGATTGAAATCGAAATGTGCACCCGCCTGATCCCTGGCGATCAACTCATAAGCTTCCTTGTATCTATCAAGAGCGTAGAGGGATTGCATTACCTTAACACGCAGGCTTCTTCTGTTAAGCATAATTTGTTAATGGATTAAAAGAACGATCCTTCAGGAATTTGTTGTGCTTTAAAAACTTAGTTTATTATTGCCTATTGCCGCGATTCTGTCTGCTGCAATGGCCATAGCAGCTTCCTGCGGTGTTATATTTTCCTTTTCAGATTTATTTAAAACACTCAAGCAAGTTTCATAAATACTTTCTACCTGCTTCATTACAAGTTCCTTTTTATAATTCCCAATGTAATCATAATATATATTCGTGATTCCACCTCCATTAATCAAGAAATCAGGTGCATAAACAATACCTCTCTCAATAAGCATCCTCCCGTGCCTCACCTCATCCAAAAGCTGGTTGTTAGCCCCACCTGCGACAATCGAACATTTCATTTTCCGAATACTTTCGTCATTGAGTGTGGCTCCAAGTGCACATGGCGCATAAATGTCAATATCTGCTTCGAAAATGTCGTCAGACGAAACAATATCAACTTTGTATTTAGAACTTATTTGACTTAATTTTTCTTCAAAGATATCGCTCACACTCACTAATACCCCTTCTTTGACAAGATAATCAATAAGATTTAAACCTACATTACCAGCGCCCTGTACTAATACTTTTGCCCCAGTTAGGCTGTCACTACCTGTAACCTTTTTTCGGGCGGCTTTCATACCAATGTAAACTCCATATGCTGTAACTGGGGATGGATCCCCAGAGCCACCCATTGCTTCAGAAATACCCGCAACATGCCTCGTTTCCATACGGATATATTCCATGTCACGGGTAGTCATGTTCACGTCTTCAGCAGTTACATAACGCCCCCCAAGACTTTCAATAAACCTGCCAAATCGGCGCATCAGAGCCTCGTTCTTTTGCCTTCTGGCATCACCTATGATTACGGCCTTACCCCCTCCAATATTTAATCCCGCTATTGCATTTTTGTAGGTCATACCCCGTGATAAGCGCAGCGCATCTGTAATTGCTTCATCTTCAGTGGCATAGTTCCACATCCGGGTGCCGCCCATGGAAGGCCCCAATATGGTATTATGAATTGCAATGATTGCTTTTAATCCGGTTGCCTGGTCATAACAGAATACGACCTGTTCATGCTCCATTTCAGCAACCTGATCGAACACCGAAAGTTGTCGTGTTCCTTCTATTACTGTATCCGAAATCATTTCTTGAGTTGAGTTGTTATTCCTATCTTAGCCGTTAATTCTGCTCAATAAAAGGACTGCAAACATACTTTTTTTTTGATTGAGCGACAATCAACCGCGACCTAAGAAAGACTTGGATATACGGTCGGATAAAGTCAAGATGAAAGAATTATATTACTTAAATAAATACCTTTTTAAATACAGGTACTACCTCATTTTGGGAACCCTGTTCATAATTGTTGCCAATTTCTTCGGTATTGTGCCTGCAATGATAGTGAGGCATTCGTTCGACCTTGTCCAGAAGAATATTAGCATTTACAAGTCTTTCGAGGGATTCAATCTTCAAAACGAAACATACGAAATCTTTGCCGGCAGCATTCTAATTTATGGAATAATAATCCTTGTAATGGCGCTGCTTAAAGGTGTTTTTATGTTTTTTATGCGCCAAACCATTATCGTGATGTCAAGGCATATCGAGTATGATCTAAAAAATGAGATTTTTGACCATTACCAAACGCTCCCAACTAGTTTTTACCGAAGAAATAATACAGGAGATTTGATGGCCAGAATTTCCGAAGACGTCGGCCGTGTAAGGATGTACATAGGACCTGCAATGATGTACGGCATCAACATGGTTACCCTGTTTCTGATGGTGATCCCATTTATGTTTACCATCAACCCAAAGCTTACACTCTACTCCCTCATTCCACTGCCATTACTCTCAATGAGCATCTATTTTGTTAATAATATTATCAATCGGAGATCAGAAGAAATTCAAAGGAGTCTCTCCAAACTTTCAACATTTGTACAGGAAGCATTCTCAGGCATAAGGGTATTAAAAGCATTTGTAAGGGAAGAAGAATCCGCCCTCGAATTTGACAAGGCCAGTGATGATTATAAAGACAAATCACTGAAACTAACTTTCGTAACTGCGCTCTTTTTTCCCTTGATTTTAGCGCTTATAGGGCTAAGCGTCATAATCACAGTTTTTGTTGGTTCAATTGAAGTGATGGGAGGAGCACTAAGTGTCGGGAACATTGCTGAATTCATTATCTATGTAAATATGCTCACCTGGCCTGTCACATCTCTCGGATGGATTACCAGCATTGTGCAAAGGGCCGAAGCATCTCAAAAAAGAATTAATGAATTCCTGAACACGAAAAATGATATCGTATCACAATCAAATATTTCTGCTCAACTCGAAGGATCAATTTCTTTCAAAAATGTAAGTTTTTTTTATCCAGACACAGGAATAAGAGCCCTGAGGGGGATCAATTTTGAAATGAAACCTGGTGAATCCATTGCCATCATAGGCACGACGGGTTCAGGTAAAAGTACTATTGCCAATCTTGTTTCGAGGTTGTATGACGTATCCTCGGGTGAGATATTCATAGACGGTATTCCCATTAAAGATTATAACATTTCCTCACTTCGTGACCAAATTGGAATGGTTCCCCAGGATGTCTTTCTTTTTTCAGATACCATAAAAGGAAATATTGCTTTTGGGAATGCTGAACTCACGATGGAACAAATTGAAAAAGCTGCGGCCGATGCCGACCTACTGGATAATATTGGCGACTTCCCAAAGGGTTTTGAGACGCGAGTTGGTGAGAGGGGCATCACACTTTCCGGAGGGCAAAAGCAACGTGTTTCAATCGCCAGGGCAATTGCTAAAAATCCCAAAATTCTTATTCTTGATGATGCCCTCTCCGCTGTGGATACAAAGACAGAAAACCGGATTCTGAATGCGTTGAAAATCATTATGAAAGGCAGGACGTCCATTATTATCTCGCATCGCGTATCATCGGCTCAACTTGCCGATAAAGTCATAGTTTTGGATGATGGGGTTATTATTGAACAAGGTACGCATGAGGATTTGATGGGCGCTGAAGGAAGCTATAGGGACCTTTACGACCGACAATTGGCCACTGAGGTAGTCTCGTAAATTATTTTACAAACCCCTCGATAACGAGACGATCGTCTGCAAAATGCTTTTCAAGGAAAAAATTTTCGATTTCAAAACCTTTTTCAACTGCTAATGCATACATTTTCGTTTCAACTTCTTCTTTTGATGGCCTTACCAGTGGGTGTACATCCAGCCTGACACTCAAAATAGCCCGGGACTGAATTCGTCGCACGGTATAATTACCTGGCAGCTCCGTTACCCTGTTTTGAAGTATGATCCCAATGAAATAACTAACCTCGGTTTCATTAAAACCAGGATCATTGTATTCGATCAGACCAAGTGTCCCTTGAATCTCGCCTGTAGAAACAACCTTTTTTACTTCATTAAAAATATTTTCTATCTCAGGATCATTGTATCTCCCTTTGAATTCGATGCCAGCCATACTGTAGTCAACAGCATCGTAGGGTATTACCTCCATTTCTTTTGTTCCTCCCAAATAATAGTAGATGGAATAGATAATTATACCAATAGAGACAAGCGATACGGCGTAATAGAAATATTTGGATTGGCTGATTTTCATTTGACGGACGGTTAAACCGGAATTGTTGCAATGTTAGAGAAAAACAGCCGATTGTTATCTGGAATGAGTGCTATCTGTGATTTTTCATGAGATGCTAAAATGGCAGTCAGATTACTGATACGATTAAATTCTTTGATGAGATAGAGGGTTTAAAAGCGATAATAACTAAGCCAATATCTCCTTATACTGCATACGATGCAATTGAGAGTAAAATCCTCCCAAATCCAATAGCGTTTCATGGGTACCTTCCTCTTTCAGTTCTCCATGATCCAGAACAATGATCTTATCTGCTTTTTGGATGGTTGATAAACGATGGGCAATTACAATGGCCGTTCTACCCTCCATCATTTTATCAATGGCATTTTGGATTAACTCTTCCGTTTCTGAATCAACAGAAGAGGTAGCCTCATCGAGGACAATGATTTTGGGATCATAAACCATAGCCCTGACAAAGGATATCATTTGGCGCTGACCAACAGACAATGTCGCTCCCCGCTCCATGACATTGTAATCGAATCCACCGGGTAATCTTTCAATGAATTCTCTGGCGCCAATGAGGTCGGCAGCCTTTATAATGTCCTCTTTTTGTATGTTCTCGTTCCCCAAGGTTATGTTCTTTTCAATACTGTCAGAAAAGAGGAAAACATCCTGAAGCACTACACCAATATTTTTGCGGAGGCTATAAAGATCATATTCTGTAAGATCCCTGTCGTCGATCCTGATGTGACCCTTGTTGATGTCATAAAAACGGCTGAGTAAATTGATGATTGAAGATTTTCCTGCACCCGTTGCACCTACTATTGCCAGGGTCTCTCCTGCCTCAACACTGAAATTAATTTCCTTTAATACATAGTCTTCGTCATTGTATGCAAACCAAACATTCTCAAATTCAACTTTCCCATTTAGCGAATCGGTCTTGTATGACCCATTGTTGGGGATGTGCTCCTGGCTGTCCAGAATGTTCATGATCCGACTGGAACTTACAATACCCATTTGAAGTGTGTTAAAACGATCTGCAATCATCCGAATGGGCCTGAAGAACATCATGATATACATGATAAAGGCGATCAGCACACCCATTGTTACATCTTCATAAATGACACCTCGGGCACCATACCATACCAGCAGCCCAATACCTGTAGCCTGAATTACTTCTGCCACGGGGTAGTACACCGAATAATACATTACAGATCTGATATTTGCTCTCAAATGTTCTTTATTGATTTCTCTAAACTTCTTTGACTCTCTTTCTTCACTGTTGAAGATCTGAACTATGTTCATTCCGGTAATATGTTCCTGAACAAATGAATTCAGATTAGACACAGCATTTCGGACGTCATTGAATGAAACTTTTATTTTTTCCTTGAAAATATAAGTGCTGAACAACAGGATTGGCAGTGTGGATAAACTTACCAGTGTTAGTCGCCAGTCGGTAATCAACATTACAGTAAGAATTACACCGATTTGCAGAATCTCACCAGCCAGGGCCGCGATACCATCACTGAAAACATCCGCCAATGTCTCAACATCAGAAATATTCCTGGTCACCAAACGTCCAATTGGTGTCTTATCAAAGAATTTCAGTCTGAGATGTTGAAGATGTCGGTATAATTTGATCCTTATATCACGGATTACATTCTGACCAAGCCACCCGGCCATATAAGTATGGAAATACTGAACAATCGCCTGAATGACTAACAAAAGCAACAGGATCATGGTCATATAAACCAAACCCTCATAGTCGCCCAGCGCCACTTCATTGTCTATGGTGAATTGAATTAAAAGTGCCCTGGAGGGAACCAAAAAAGCCAGGAGAAAAGTTAGGCCAACAAGTGCATAGAAATGGCCAATATAAGGTTTTGCAAAAGAGAATAACCTCTTAAGCACTTTGAGATCAACGATACTTCCGCTCTGAATTTTTTCTTGTTCCAATGATCTTCAGGTCATATTAACCGATGAAAAGTTCCCCGGGGTATTTTACTGATTGTAGAAAAAGCCCCCGTGGAGGAACAGCCATTCCTGCCCTTTTTCTGTTTTTACTTGCAAGAATATCCTGAAATTCATTAACTGACATATTTCCAAGGCCAACTTCAAGCATTGTTCCAACCATTGTTCTAACCATCCCTCTCAAAAACCTGTTGGCGGTCACCTTAAAAGTTATCATATGACCTTCAGCACTCCATGCTGTCTTATAGACGTCACAAAGAAAATGATTTACATCGGTTTTAACCCTTGAAAAACTCTCATAATCTTTACATTCCATTAGGATGGAAGATAAAGCATTCATTTTGTCTAAATCCAACGGTTCTCGAAAATAATAGGCTTGATTTTCGATAAATGGATTCTTAAAAGTAGTTATTTGATAGATGTAAGCTCGTTCAATAGCATCAAAACGGCTATGTGCTTCAGGCTTAACCAGTCTTATCTTATTGGCAGCTATATCCTTTGGCAGAAGACTGTTCAATTTATAGATGAAGTCATCGCCATTTAATTTCTTGCTCCAATCAAAGTGAACCACTTGTTCAATTGCATGGACACCAGTATCTGTACGACCACTGCCAAACGTCGCTATCTTCTTTCTTAAAATTGTTGAAAGGCACTCATTCAGCACTTCCTGTACTGCAACTACATTTTTTTGGACCTGCCACCCGTGATAGTTGGTCCCTTTATAAGATAAATACAGAAAATAGCGATATATCATGCGATGGAAAATGGGCTAATCATAAAATACCGCTACTTCATTCAATGATTTTCGTTTTATGTTGGGTACATAAGCCTCGTCTTGAGGATAACCTACGGGTAGCAACAAAAATGGTCGCTCACTATCCGGTCGGTTGAGTATTCTAGTTAAGAAATTCATCGGGCTTGGTGTATGAGTTAATGTAACAAGCCCTGCATTGTGCAGAGCAGTCAGGAAAAGGCCACAGGCAATTCCTACGGATTCGCCCACGTAGTAGTTATTGTATTTAGTGCGGTTTTCATCAACTTCATACACCTGCTTAAAAACTACGACGAGCCATGGTGCAGTTTCAAGAAAGGGTTTGTGCCAATCAGTTCCCAATGGTGCCAAATCCCTTTTCCAGCGTTCACTCATCCTGCCACTATAGCTTTTAAATTCCTCCTTCTCTGCCGCTCTCCTAATCTCAGATTTTATCTTTTTATCGGCAATAAGGCAAAAAGTCCAGGGCTGCTTATGCGCTCCTGATGGCGCTGATGATGCTGACATAACGAGGTTTTCCATCAATTCCCGCGGTACAGGTTTATCGGATATGTCCCTTACTGTCCTCCGCTTATCCAGCCATTTGTAAAATTCCGCAGACTTTTTCGTTGCAACATCCGGAGGATAAGTTTCCCTGGTATACCTGATATGTGGATGGCCATTAACCAGCCTTGTATTCTCTTCCATTTTAGGCTATCAAAAGGTTATACAATGATAACGATAGAAAATGAAGTTGAATGATAACCAGGATTCTTTTCAATTGATTATATTGGTCGTCTTTGGCGAGAGTAGCTCAGTTGGTAGAGCATCAGCTTCCCAAGCTGAGGGTCGCGGGTTCGAGTCCCGTTTCTCGCTCACTTAAAATAGGCTGCTACGGTAAGTATAGGTGCTTTTTGATTGGGTATGTGTCGAAATATTCATTATTTAATCATCCAAGAGGGTGTCCCTATTAAATGACAAGTCATATAGTCAGTTTTCATTGAGATTAATTTAAATTAACACAATCAAAGAATCAAAATGAATTTAAAGTTTATAGGTGGAATTATTGTCGTATTTTTTCTATCAATACCCTTACAAGTATTTCCACAGGCGTTTAATCCAATTCAACTCAACGGCATTCCGGCGGTAAGCCAGGGAGCGATGGAATGGGGTGATCTTGATAATGATGGAGATTATGACCCGGTAATCAGCGGATGGGATGGCACAGAGGCCATTTCGAGGGTATTGATCAATAAGGGTAATTCCAATTACACCGTGGCAGGCGCTGGGCTGGCCAATCTTTACCAATCTGATTTACAACTCACAGATTACAATAGGGATGGTTACCTGGACATCTTCATCATGGGAACAGACAGGTCAGGCGCTTTTGTAACCAAGATCTACTCAAATAATCAGGATATGACCTTCACTGACCTGAATGCACCCTTAAAAAAAATCAGTAGAGGTGCTTTGTTTGTTGCTGATCTGAATCAGGATGCTAATCTTGATATTGTAATCACAGGCCTCTCAAGTGAATTGGTACCTGTTACCAGAATATACCATTCGGATGGGTTACAATTCAAAGATACCGGTTTAAGACTCACAGGGCTTTCAGATGGTGATATGTTGATTGAAGATCTGAATTCTGATGGATTGGCTGATATCATCATCACAGGTAAGAATGAATTTGAGGATGAAAGATTTCTTCAGTTAACACAAACTGAAGATGGAGAGTTTAAAGATTTTCAAAAGTTTCCTCTTGGAATGGGTTTGAACATAATGACCCTATGGGAGGACATCGACAATGATGGTTTTAAAGATTTGATGGCTCATCGACTCATTAACAATGAGTTTGAAACGATTTTTTATAAGAATGAGTCAGGTAAACTATCCATGACTGAAACAGGATACCCGGGAGTGGAGCTATTGAGATATGATCCGAAATCGTTTCCTGAACTATTTTTCAGTGGTGAGAATGGGTTGTTGAGATCCATTGATATTGATGGTGATGCGACGAACGAATTGGTGCAAATCGGAGATTTGGGCAATGGTGAGTCGGGCATGCTGGTGTTTCAGTCCACACCTGATTTCAGTTTTACAATTGATAAAGTAGTCATCCCTGATTTGGGGTCAAACCTGCCTTTCGCGGCAGATTGGGGTGATTTTGACGGGGATGGTGATCAGGATTTATTGATGTTGGTGTGGTGGGAAGATCATGGACATCCGCATTCATTATTGTTCCAAAATCAAGGAAACCAGCAATTCCAAAATTTTGGATTCGATATTCCTGCAATGCTGGGAAGGGCAAGATTTATTGATTTAAATAATGATAATCAGCCTGAAATTCTCTTTGGTGGTGAATTAAATGAATCTATAAATGGCCTAACAATTCTTGAATACACTGAGAATAGTGAAATACAGGAGATAGTTGAAACCGGGAATGATGTTCTGGTGCAATGGGTTCAAATCCCACTTGTTTGTTTTCTATCCAATACGAAATGGTAAGGACCTGATAGAACCTCGTATTAATTATCGCAAAGAGACAGATAATAAAAGCAGAGTGAGTACAGCGTTATTTTATACCTATGATGACCTCATCATTTTAGGGAGTAGCTATCTATCCGGTTCGATATGGGGTTTTTCTCTGGGCTTTAATATTAATTATCGCTACGTAATCGGATACTCTATTGAGACGGGAACAACAAACGCCATTATTAATACGGGAATGTCGCATGAGATATCGATTAGATTCAATTTCAATAAAAATTACTACGCTAATTACGATCCCGAAGAACCGCGATCTTCATTCACATTTAAGAAAAAACAGTAAGGTGAGTACTGTAGCTTATTCAATACTTGGCTGGTTTGCTACCTGGAAGATTATTCAGGATGAATAACCGAAGGTCATCGTTAGCTGTTTTCAGATCTTCTTTTCTCAGGTACATCATATGACCGCTTCGGTATCCTTTGAAGCTTAATCGATTCTTCATTTTACCACTTGGATCGATTTGCCACATGGTGTATTTTGAGTTGAAATATGGGGTTCCACCATCATAATATCCTGTTTGGAACATCACGTTCAGGTATGGATTTTCCGCCATGGCCAGTCTTAAATTGTCTCTCGTGTTATTATTCTCCCTGTTCCATGGATGTACCGACCCAAACATATTATACTTTACATCGGTTTTGAATTTTAGATGTTCCCTGATGTAATAATTAATAGCTGGTGTGAATGAGTGAAGCCATGATTTCAATTCAGGGTTATAATCCGGTGTGGTTCCAGCCAAACTGCAAGAAGCCATCCTACAAAGAAATTTTGCAGATGCAAAAGAAGTGGTAAATGAAATTCTTCCTTGGATGAAACTTGATATAAAAAACGATAAAAAAACCTTATCTCAACTTGGCAAATCCGCAGATGAAACTGAAATAAATAAAAAGGACTTTTCAGCCACTTTGGACAAAAAGAATAAGTTATACAAATCGACCAAAAAGCTCGTAGAAACTTCACCAGCTGCGATCAGAGTGAAGGGAAAGGATCTCGTGAAACTAGTCCATGAGTATGCTGATTTAATTGAATAAACCCAAAATTGTCATTAGAGAAATTAAGTTGGCACAAAAGGCCATGAAAAACGTTGGGTTTGATTCCAGATACCATCGATCCATTTTCTTCTTTTCATGTTAAGGGACAAGTGCAGCAACCGTTGATTTCCTGACTTGGTGATGTAGCCACCTATAGCGAATATTTTGTAGCCAAGAGTCTTGAGTTGGTACAGTTTTTCTGCCCGCATGACCGACTGTTTGAACAGGCTCATGATGTTGTAAGCTATGATGATAAAGTTGAGGGTGGCTTCGGTGGCGGCAAAGTTCTGCATGTTGAAATTATCAAAACCAAAGTCCTCTTTTAGTTCCTTGATCCTGTTTTCACAATCAGCCCTACCCCGGTACATGTTCCAGACCATCGTGGCAGACAGATCAAGGTTGGTGATGTAACAACTGTAGCGATAGTTTTTATAAATGCCTTCTTCTTTGAATAATTTGAGCTGTTTACCAGTTGCCTTTGGCCTTTTTTGTATTTGCTGGCGCACCACCACCAGACGCCTTGGCTTCTCCCATAAGTCGCTTTGATAAGTGGTTTCCGCTATTTGCAGCCCATCGTCAAGATTCCACCAGCTTTTGATGCCCGCCACTTTCCTTTGTATAGTACTGTAGTGACGTACTACTATGATGTACTTGATGGATTTGGACTCTAAGTGGTCAAATATCTCTTTGCTGTAAAATCCGCTATCGCCCCTCAATAGACTGATTACCTTGCCTTCCAATCTTGTCAGGGTATCTTCCAGAAATGACAAAAAGTTGTTGGTTGTGTAGGCATCTCCACTCCTTAGCCAAAAATTGGCCACCATCTTACACTCATCCACAAAGGCCAACAGCGGATGGTGCGAGTTCCTGCCTCGTTTGCTGGGGTTATAGCCCCTTTTTGCTCCTTGTTGTGTGCCATAGCGTGTCAACACAGTCGAATCCACGTCAAGAGTGTAATTGTCCAAATGTACTTGTCCGAAAAACCATTGGCTCACCTGGGTGAACACCTTTTGATTGGTGGCAATAGTGAACTTATTGAAAAAACGCTGGTAAGCTTTATGGCCGGCCATTCGCCTGAACCCAAATATCTTACGTAACACTTCATCAAACCGACTCACCTCCAAGTGTTCAAACCTGTTGGCACCACACCAAACACTTACCATAAAGGAGGTCACTAACTGTAGGGGGTTATAGCCTCTATTGGAATCTTGTTGGGGTAAACCAGAGGCAATCAACTTTGATAAAATACCTGTCTGATCAAGAAGTTTTTTCATAAAAACCATCCCACTCCAAGGGGTGATTTCCTTATTGGAATAGACTATTTTAAGATCCATAGGTTTGTAAGAAAAAAAGACATCCAATTATCGCCATTTTGACCCCAAAAATCAACTGTATCTCATTAAATACCAATGAATTATGTTGTCAAATCTCTAATGGCAGTCATTAGAGATTTTAGCCTATTGACAATTCTGGGTTAAAGAGTTACCTGCTATTTAGTTGATTATCGAACAGGAAACAATTGGAAATATTTCGTTGGTTGTCAAAAGTAGGTTTTTCCATCAAAGGCCTTCCTAAAGCACCTACGACATTCAAATCCGTGTCTGTTGGGGATTTCCCAAATCATAAAGCTTGGATTGAGGCCTTTTGAGAGTTTCGTAACGATTAAGCTTACCGCTGCAACCAGGCAAACAACTCCATCAGCCAGGCTACACCAACATGTATCCAAATGCCGCCCCAAATATTGCGGGTGTAATAGGAAATGATGCCTAAAACATACCCACCAAAGATGGAAGTAATCGTTTCACCCAGAGGCTTTCCAAAATGGAGAAAACAATAAGAGCCTACCATGGCAATAACTGCATAACCACCCAATATTCTACTAAAAGCCATCACCAGGTATCCACGAAAAATTATCTCCACTGATACGAAACTTGAGCCATAAGCCACTTCATAAATGACCACACTGACCCATTCACTCAGTGAATGAAGAATGGCAAAGGCCGTTCCGCCCGATCTGATATAGCGGGGATAATAACTCTGGATTTCTCCTAAAAATGAGCCAATAGCAAGGAAACCAGCAGCAATCAGCAATAAAACCGCATAAGGCTTCCAATCAAAATTCTGCCATTTGAGACCATAGAGATTTCGGTCTTTGCCTTTTTCAATTAATAGATTTACTATAATGAACGGTAAAACTGCTGTGAAAAGAAAGCTCGCCCATCTGATGGTTCTTGTAAGAAAATATCGATCAATGCGTTCCAGTTCAGTTAGCAGGTACTGGTGATAATAAAACCCACGGCTGAACCCGAGTATGGTAAAGCCAATCAAAACCCGGAACCAGAAATCTTTGTTTTTCAACCAGCGCTTATCTATGGAGAACAATGAAAACAAAAGGCAAATTGCGAGGAAAGGAAATGCCTGAAAGAGCGACATTAGGGGCCAATCCAGGGGCTTATTGTTGAATTGATCAAGGTACTGATCGTCTATGTCAAAGTAGTAGTTAATGAATATGCAAACCGCCAGGAACCCCAGCGTTGTGGCATATAACCCAAAATGGAAATGTTCGGACTGAAATTGCTTTAAATACTTTAAAACCTTTTTCATTATTTACCGAAACCTCCTCCCCCAGGGGTCTCAATTATTATTCTATCACCTGGGAACATCGTTTTTCCGTCAATCCCGGACATAGCTTCTTTAGCGCCATCATTGAGAATAATCGTCTGCTTACCTAATGCCCCGCTTTCACCTCCCGCCAAGCCATAAGGAGCCTCTTTTCGATGCTGACTTAAAACAGTCAGTTCTACAGGTTCCAGAAATTCGATTTCCCTTTTCACACCATTGCCCCCCTTCCACTTCCCTTCTCCGCCCGAGTTCTTTCGAATACTGAATTCGTTCAATCTAACCGGGTATCGGTGTTCCAATGTTTCAGGGTCAGTAATCCTTGTATTGGTCATATGCTGATGAACAGCATCGGCACCGTCGAAACCGTCACCAGCACCGGTGCCTCCACAGATGGTTTCGTAATAACCGAAGTGATCATTTCCAAAAAGGAGATTATTCATGGTTCCCTGGCTACAGGCCGCCAGGCCAAACGCCTTGATCAACGTATCAACCAGTCGTTGACTCGTTTCGACATTCCCCCCTACCACTGCCGGACAATCTCTTGGTTCATTAGGGAAATCAGGATTCAGAATCGTGCCCTCAGGAATCTTTAATTCAACGTTTTTCATCAGGCCTTCATTCAATGGAATGTCTTCGTCAATTAGTAATCTCAGGACATAGATGACGGCGCTATTAACGATGGCTGGATTGGCATTCAGGTTTCCGTGGTGGGTTGGTGAACTACCCTGAAAATCAAATACGAGTTTATCATGACTGATTTTTATTTTGACACTGAGACAAGAACCATCGTCAAGGTATTCCTTGGCTGAAAGCTCCTTCTGGCCAAACTTTTTGATTTTCTCAGCAAGGAACTTAAAAGCATGCTCCTTGAGTTTAATCATGTACAATTTGACTTGTTCAGAGCCGTATTGATCACAAAGCTTTTGCAATGATTTTTCTCCCGCTTTTATTGAAGCAAGGCCTGCATTCAGATCAGCAAGATTTTCCTCAACTGCCCTTGTTGGATATTTGCCGGAGGTGAGCAATTTTTTGATTTCAGTCCATTGTGCCTTGCCGGCTTTTACCAGATATTGAGGTGAAATAACAACACCCTCCTCTGCCAGGTTTTTGGCGTCCGGAGGCATTGAGCCGGGTCGTTTACCTCCCAATTCGGCATGATGCGCCCTGTTCGCCAAATAGCCAATCAGCTCTCTTTTGCTATCAAAAACGGGTGCAATGAGGGTAATGTCAGGTAAATGTGACCCGCCATATCCCGGATGGTTGGTGATGATAACATCCCCAGGAGTAAGATCCAGTGTTTTTAAAACAGTGCGCACACATATGCCCAAGCCACCCAGGTGAACAGGAATGTGCGGGGCATTAACGACCAATTCCCCATTTTCATCCAACAATCCACAACTGAAATCAAGGCGCTCTTTGATATTCACAGAAAAAGCCGTTCGGAGCAAAAGCGCTCCCATTTCCTCTGCAATCCCAATAAAGCGGTTGGTAAATAGTTCTAACTGGATTTCTTCAACTTCCACGGGCTTGGCCATTTCGACCGCATGGGAGGAATCCTTCCCCGTTTTGTGAAGATTTCTCTCCCGACTAGTCGGGACGAAATGACCCACCCTTTCACCAATTATTTTCAATTTCTTGATCCGGGAATTCAAATACCCATCTATCAACAGGGTCCACTCCGGCTCAACAACGACAGTAGAATTCTTACTCACTAAAAGTGCCGGCCCCTGAACTTTGGCCCCCGGACTGAGTTCCTCCCATACTAATACTGGCGTTGAGACCCAGTTGACATTAAAATAGGATTCAATCTGCTTCACTGGTTTGGGAGAATATTCCTCATGCTCCTTAATGGGGTTGATCGTATTAGTCTCTTTCGAAGCAACAACCACTTTGATCGACTCCACTTCAATCTGCCCGTCAACCCAATGGCCATAAAGATGCTCATAATGATGTTTGAAGGCTGAAGCGATATCCATTTGGTCAGAGTATTTGACCTCTATTGTAGCATCCTGACCAAAAAACCGGAGGTAAATACTTTTCGATATCGTCTCAATTTCACCAGATTGAAAACTTTCTTTCTGAAGGTCATTTCCAGCATCTGTTTCCAATTCCAAAAAGTAATTGGACAAGTTGCTTTTTACAGATTCCAGGGATTTCAAAACCTGTTTATTGGCAAATCTTTCTATCCTGGCCTGCCCCATTCCATAGGCACTCAACAAACCCGCGTCATAAGGAATGATGATCTCGTTAATGCCTAGAATACCAGCTATCTGACAAACATGCTGGCCTCCGGCGCCACCAAAACCCAAAAGAGCATAATCGGCGGGATCGTAGCCTTTTTTAATGGAAATACGCGAGATGGCTTCTGCCATTTTTTCGTTGGCAATGGTCAAAAAACCAGAGAGTAATTCTTCATTGGAATAGCTCTTTCCTGTTGTCTCAATTATCCGTTTTTTCAATTGGTCAAGTGAGTCAATCGCGGCTTTTTGGTTGGCTGGAATTCCAAAACGTTCCGTATCAATTCTTCCCAAAAGCAAATTGACGTCGGTTATCGCCAGAGGACCATTCATACCATAACAGGCAGGTCCCGGACTGGCTCCGGCACTCTCAGGCCCTACGATGAGTTTGAAACCATCGAAATCGCAGATACTGCCTCCACCTGCAGCGACTGTTTCAATGTGAACATTCGGTGTCTGTAAATACGCTGGCCCTACCTTCATTTCATACCGGTATTCAAATCCAGTATCATAACGGGCGACATCGGTACTTGTACCACCCATGTCAAATGTCAACATTCGACGTACACCCATGTCCCTGGCAATCGATGCCGCACCAACAACTCCACCTGCCGGACCACTCAGCAGGCTGTCTTTCGGTGTGAAAAGTTTTGCATCAACCAAACCACCTGAACTTGTCATAACCTTGAGTGAACCGGAGTCAAGTTTTACATTTATCCGACTCAAATATTCACTTACTACTGTTGACAGATAAGCATTGACAACTGTAGTTTCAGCGCGAGGTAAAAGTTTGATGGTCGATGATAATTCCGATGAAATACTGACATGATCGAATCCAGCCTCAATGATTGCGGCCCTAAGTTTTTTTTCATGCTCAGGGTTTTTGTAGCTGTTTAAAAGTGCTACTGCAACGGCATCAACAGGTTGATTTTGTAATTCACCGACGACTCTTCGAATTTCCTTCTCTTCCAATTCAGAAATAATTTTCCCGTCTGCATCAACACGTTCATCAAGTTCTATGGATTTTGTATGGAGTGGAAGATCTTTTTGAATATTGATTGAAAAAAGATGTGGCCTCTGCTGCGTTCCTATACTGATAAGATCGCCGTAGCCTCTGGTAGTAATAAAGGCAACTCTTCCGCCTTTTCTTTCGAGTAAAGCATTGGTTCCTTTTGTTGAACCAAGTCTGAAATCTATCGGTGGTAACGGATCATCCATTCTTGTCATAGTCGCCAACCTTGCACAAAGAATTGGAGCTTCTTCATGTGCAGTGATTTCAAAAACATTCCCAGCCGAAAGATTGAGTTCTTCTTCCAATTCAAGCACCCCCGATTCAGGATCATAACTGCTGATCAGCGAATGGACGCCTCTGTTATTGAGCAATTGGAAAGTGTATCCTGAAAAGATGTTCCCAACAGCTGGCCAATTGCTGGAAATGAGATATTGGCATTTACCTGTTTTTCCTATGATCCTGCCACGTAAGGCGCCTGAGCTAAGCACTTTAATTCGTTGCATTTGACCTGTAGGGCTGACTGAGATACAATCAGTAAAGGTACCGCCGGTATCAATCCATAT
Organism: Bacteroidota bacterium; assembly: GCA_027592755.1. Lineage (GTDB taxonomy): Bacteria > Bacteroidota > Bacteroidia > Cytophagales > Cyclobacteriaceae > JAJCYL01. Next base: position 44,914 of record JAQCLE010000023.1, read on the forward strand.
TTGCCAGTTCTTAACAGCAACCATCACCTCGGTTTGGTTCGTAATTGGTTAAAAATTGAGAATCGGAGTGAATTAAGATCAAATCGTAATCTGAGCTTGCTTCAATATGTTGTTGAGAGTTCCCTTAGCAATATCATCAGACATTCTGTGAACCGCCACCGTGACAAGACCCTTTTTAACTTCATTGTTTATACTGACGATGGCTGCCTTTTTGTCTTGCTATATGCCACCCGTCTTTTTCTATCATTTTGATAATTTCAGAAGCCTTCATTATTAGAAGTCTTCGGTATTAATTGAAGACCATAACTTCCGCTTCAGTTGAGGAGGTAGGCAGCTCCAATTTCTCATCTTTCAATCCCTCTAAATGAAATTGGATAGCATCATAGATATTTTTCTCTGCAATTCTCTTAGTAGAACCTGTGGCGATGCAGCCGGGAACATCCGGTGAATAAGCACTATATCCAGTGCTGGTTTTTTCAAGAATTACTAAAAATCTTCTCATCGCAATTCAGCATCTATTACAAACATAATTGAAAAATAGTTTTCAAAGTAACTCCATAAGCGGTCAATCGCTTTGATATAAAATTAGATACTTTAGCAATCAATCAATTTGTCTATCATGATCTATCAAATTACTTCCTTCATTACAATGTATGCGATTACAATAAGCACCTATGCCCAAACCGAACAAGCACAACTTAACAACCCGAATGCAACTCCTGAAGCAGTTGCACTGTACAAGTACATCAATTCAATTTCCGGTAAGCAAATACTTAGTGGCCAGCATTGTGCTCCCTTAGTCGGTTCTAACAACCTGGCAGTAATTCATAGAAGCACCGGTCAATATCCTGCAGTTTTCGGCCAGGACTTCGGGTTTAGCTACCCAGGCTACTGGGACGGTATCAACTTTCGCCAACGTATCGTGGATGAAGCTATTAAACGAAATGAAGAAGGTTTCATCATCACACTAATGTGGCATGCTGTCAGGCCGACTGAGGATGAGCCAGTCACTTTCAGTGAATCTGTGCAAGGTGATCTTACAGATGAAGAATGGAATGAACTGATGACCCCGGGGTCAAATCTTCATGAGCGATGGAAATCCCAGGTGGATGTGATTGCATGGTTTTTGAAACAACTTCAATATGCGAATGTTCCTGTACTGTGGCGGCCCTATCATGAGATGAATGGTGATTGGTTCTGGTGGGTTAAAAAAGGTGGAGACAATGGCTACAAGAAATTATTCCGCATGATGCATGAGCGACTAGTGGGTTTTCACGGACTCAATAATTTGATATGGGTGTATAATACGAATGAATTTAAAAACGGAGTCGATACCCATGAAACCTACTATCCTGGTGATGACATTGTAGATATAATAGCTACCGATGTTTACTCCGAGGGATTCAACCAGGTGAATTATGATCAAATGATGGCATTAGCCGGCAACAAGCCTATGGCTTTGGGAGAGGTAGGTGCAGCACCAAGTGTTGAAATCCTTAAAGCACAACCAAAATGGGCGTGGTTTATGAGTTGGGGTGCAGGTGGTGATGGCCGGGGTGGAAGTATAAGGGATACCTACGGGAGCGACCTTGTTCTTAAACACAAAGACCTACCCTGGACAGATATTGAGAAGTATCGGGTGCATTATCCGGTGTTAAAGTAAAGTTTCGAGTGGTCAATTCAATGTGCGTTTTGAACTCGTTTGGTCAGGTTCGTGAGCCACGAACCTTTGTGTATGTTTTTTTGTCTTAAGCTACATTTGATCGTCCATACAACAATCTCAGATAATGGTTGATTTAGAAATATTACTGGAACAGGAAAAAGAGCTTCAATTTGGAACCTTCTCATCAGAGTCTGCCTGGGAGATTGGACAGCTATTGGTGAACAAGGGAAAGCAGCTGAAACAACCAATTACCATAGACATTACTCGAAACCGCCACCAGCTATTCCATTTTAGTTTTGACGGCACTTCACCCGATAATGACGAATGGGTACGCCGTAAAACCAATACCGTTTATAGATTTGGTCATAGCTCTTTTTACATGGGTCGGCGGCTGGAATCCATGAATAAAACAATCGAAGAGAAATACCTGGTAGCTGAAGCAGAATATGCTGCCCATGGGGGCGGTTTTCCTGTTATCTTAAAAGGTACAGGTGTAATTGGTACAATCACGGTCTCTGGTCTGGCCCAGGAGGAAGATCATGAGTTGGTGGTTGATGTTTTAAGAGAGTATTTAAAACAAAACTAATATCTGAGTCAGCCCAATTGGCAGGTTCCTGTCGACACGAACCTTGGGGAAGATAGAGTGACTTGGCTTATGAAGCCGCCGATTCAATTTGTTTTAGAATCTTTCGGTAGTTCTTTACGCGTTCGATGTAGGTATAACCTGTTGTGTGAATTAGAAGATAGCATGTTTTATATTATTAATTGGTCTGTGAAGGATAAAATA
>JAQCLE010000024.1 GCA_027592755.1 Bacteroidota bacterium
TAAATAAAACTCAGCTCTTGAGTCAAGCGGGTTGTATCCATCAGGGTACTGTGTCAGGTATTGATCGATTTCAGCGGTTCCTTTGTCCAGATCGCCGAGTAATTGATAATAATAACCTTTGATATTTGAAACGAAACCTGTGCTCATTCCAATTTCTTCAAGTATTGCTTTTAGTTTGTCCAATTCTTGAATGGTTTCAAGATTATCTTCCAGTGAGGTGGCATATTGAAAATGGATGAAAGGTCCGTTGGATAGTTCATGCATTTTCCCCCAAACTTCTCTTCTTTGATCTGTTCCTGTTGAATCAAAAGCAATGTCGAGGAGGGAAACAAAAAGTTTAGATGTCTCATTCTCATTTGTTACATATTTTTTAGCCATTGCTTTATGGTTTTCCCTTTTATCACCTCGGCTCATTATGGCTAAGGCCGTATGGCAGGCAAATAGACTGGAATCTAAATCGACTGCTTTTTCGAAGAGGACATAAGCTTTTTCACGCTCAACATTCATGAAGTGATTAATTCCCTGCATAGCAAGGTAATTTGCGATTTCATTTTCGCCCTCCCATCTGATTCCGTTTTGAAAGTTGTCATAGGGTGATGGCGCCTGCTGCGTTGTATCATTTTACTGGCATGACCACAATAGCACCACTGCTGCGGCCATAAGATTCATTCGTTTCATGGTAAGTTTAGTTAGGTTTAGCTCCAAAAATATCATTTTTACGACCAATAATCTTCTAATTCTGACCTCTTATCAGAAAATATTGTTTTTATAATTTTTATCTGTATCTCATAAAGTTGACTTGATTATCCAGTTATTAACGCCTAATTTGTCTTTCAAATAAAATTTGAATCCTATGTCATTCGATGTAGGGTAGCAATCACCAAACTCAAGGAAATGAATATATATCGAAGTCAGTTCAAGGTCATTCTTATTGCAATTCTGGTCATAGGATTTGACAGTTTTGTTAATGCACAAGAATCCAATCAACAGAAGCGGTACTAGTAACTGGTGCAAGTAGTGGTATTGGCAGAAGAATTACAGAAGTACTGGCTGAAAAGGGCTATTTCGTATATGTCGGTGCCCGTAAAGATCTTAATACAATTGAGAATGTACAATCGATTCGTCTTGATGTGACAAAACAGGATGAAATAGAGGCGGCTGTTAAAACAGTGAAGAATGCCGGTCGGGGATTGTATGGCGTAGTAAATAATGTGGGCGTTGCGATTTTTGCACCTTTGATTGAAGTCGAAGAAGACGAGTTGGATTTTATATTTAATGTGAACATCTATGGTCCCTATCGTATAACCAAAGCTTTTGCTCTTTTAATCATTGAATCAAAGGGACGAATTAGTACAATTAGTTCAATTTCCGGAATTCTGGCGAGTAGGTTTTCTGGCCCATATAGTATGAGCAAACACGCCATTGAGGCTTATACTGATGCGCTTGCAGTTGAGATGGCAAAGTTCGATGTGCAGGTAAGTGCTATTGAACCCGGGAATTATGATTCAAAAATTGTTGAGACTCTTGTCAAGCGCATGGAATCAAAAAATATTACTTTTGAGAATTCACTTTACCAGGAAGAATTCGAAAATCTTATAGCTTCCTATGGTTCAGATAGAAATAGATTTAAGGATCCTCAGGAAGTAGCTGATGCTGTTGTTGAAGTGCTTTTTTCTGACAATCCTAAACGCCGTTATATGGTTGTTCCAAATGAACAGGAGGTTTTAGGACTATCATCACACAATCACTTATTATTATGACATACGCTTTAGGTATAATTCTAGTAGTCTTGGGAGGGAGCTTAGAGGGACTTTTTTCTATTCCGGTGACAAAAGTAAAAAAATGGGAATTTGAAAATATATGGGGAATTGGTTCTCTGTTTGCCCTGTTGCTATTGCCATGGCCCTTGGTTTTGTTTAATGTTGAAGATTTGGGCGCACTATATTCCACAATCCCAGATTCTGTATTTTATTCGGTTATACTAAGCGGTGTAGCTTGGGGTATTGGAGGGATTTTTTGGGGTTGAGCGATAGAGATTATGGGTATGGCCTTAGGAATTACCATTTTGATGGGGCTTATTAATGTATTCGGCTCTGTTGTCCCATTGGCTACTTTCGAACCTGCTAAGCTATTTACACCTGGAGGTTATATGTTGGTGATTGCTTTGGCCGTAATGATTTTTGGGATAGTAATCATATCCCTTGCAGGTCAAAAGAAAGAGTTAGCACAAAATAGTATAGAACAAAACCAATCTAAATCGCTTAAAAAAAAGGCCTTCAAATTGGGTCTCATAATTTGCCTGATTTCAGGTGTACTTTCCGCGGGTGTCAACTTTGCATTTATTTTTGGAGCTCCAATCACCAACAATGCAATTTTGTTAGAAGTACCTCCATTTGCAACGAGTTTTGCTGTGTGGAGCCTTGTATTCACAGCCAACTTTTTCATCAACACGATATACGGTTTTTATATCATGGTAAAAAAGGGAACGTTTAAATATTTAAGCAAAGGTAGAATCTCTAATGAATGGCTGGGTGCTCTTTTTATGGGGTTGGCCTGGCCTGGAGGGATAATTGTGTATGGAATAGGTGCCAACATGATGGGGCCATATGGTGCATACGCAGGTTTTCCGATGATGATTCTGGCTTCAATCTTGGCGGGTAACCTGGCAGGAGCAGTAAATGGTGAATGGAAGAATTCTGGAGCCCTGCCACGCCGTGTTATGTCAGCAGGAATCCTTGTATTATTCATAGCTTTTTCATTATTGGGTTATTCTACCTACCTAATGAATAGTTTATAGTTTGTATTTAATTATTAGATGTTGATGAAGCAACTGCCTTTGAAACAGAAACATTTAGATTGATATTGTTCTGAATGAAAATCACTGGAGTCGGTCAAAAATCACCATTAGTTGATATTGAACTCGTAGAAAACTACAGGTCTACCGAAGATTTGGAAGTATTAGGAATTCTTTATCATCGATACATGCATCTGGTTTTTGGTGTTTGCCTGAAATATTTTAAAAACAGGGAGGAAGCCAAAGATGCGGTGATGTCGATTTTTGAAAAGTTGGTTGTTGACCTGAAGGAACATGAGGTTTCCAATTTCAAAAGCTGGCTACATGTAAATACTCGTAATTTTTGTTTGATGAAATTAAGGTCATCAAAGTTTAAAATTAACTCATCAGCGTTAGACATTAATTCTGATTCGGGTGTGGAATATGGCTTGCCTATGCATCATGATAATGAAGACATTGAAGATGATCTTGTAATTTTGGAGCGATGTATCGAGGGACTTGAAAATGCTCAACAACGAAGTGTGAGATTGTTTTTCTTGGAACAAAAATGCTATCTGGAGATATGTGAGTTGACCGGCTTTGAGTTAAAAAAGGTGAAGAGTTATATTCAGAATGGTAAAAGAAACTTGAAATTATGTATTGAAAATAATCGTGGAAAGCAAGACTGAATATATCGAACATGTGACGCTTGATCGTATCAGGCAATATCTTGATAACCAACTTGATAGTAAGGCGAGATTTGCTTTTGAACGTCATTTGTTGGACTGTGCTTTATGCAATGAAGCGCTTGAAGGTTATGAAGATAACCATCATAGAGAAGAAGATATTCTGGAACTGAAAGAATTGCTCGACAAAAGAATTCAAAAGAATGATAAAGAGTCAGTTTTTTGGCGGTACAGATATTATGGGATATCCGCATCGTTGGTTTTATTCATGGTCAGTATTTTTTTAGTCATTGATACCAATCCGGTTTCAGAGAATGAAGAATTAGCACTACAATCAGAACCATCGGTATCTGAGCCAGAAGAATTAGGTGCAGATACAGCTTTTAATAATCAAAGTGTCGAACCAGCAGAAAAGAATAGGTTAGAATCTATCGTTAAAAATGAATCAATTACCAGGCAGTTAGTGACTGCAGAACCTTTGACTGAGAAAGGACTTGGAGAATCCGCTGCTTCTTCTATTGGGGGAGATAGCACGGATCCGACAATAGGGTTGTTAGATGAAGCTGATGAAAAAGGAGTTGGAAGCCTGGCTTTAAAGAAAATCGATGAGTTGATCGCAGACGCAGATGTCGTCACTGAGGATGAGGAAATATTGAGAGAACAGCGTCCGACTTCGTCATCGCCTGTCACTTTACAGGCAACCCAGGAAGCATCGCAGACACTCCAGGAAAAACTTGGTTCGGAAGCTTTTAAGAGTGCCCGAAATGAAACCTTGAGAGCCAGATCTGCAACTATCGAATTAAATAATAAGCCAGTGCCTCAAATAGGAAAGGCTGAATTTGACATTTATTTACAAAGAAATCTTCAATATCCATCTGACGCATCAAACAATTCCATTGAAGGGGAAGTTGAGGTAGCCTTTAAAGTCGAAGTTGACGGTAGTGTAGGCGACATCGAAGTGATTCGTTCGCTTGGTTTTGGCTGTGATGAAGAGGTTATCAGATTAATAAATGAGGGCCCGGATTGGGTGCCAGCAAGGGAAAATGGCATTCCGGTTGAAAGAAAGGCTCAGGTAATAGTTTTTTTCAAATTGAAAAGGACATCAGAATAGCCTCATTGGATCAAATGTCTATTTGGTTTTAGCCTTTTTCCAGTCCTCAATATCCTTTCCATTATTAAACACATAGTCCATGTTCCCAGCTTCACGTGCTAAGACAGTAGATTTTTCAGCCGCTGCAATGGCTTCATCGTATTTGCCATTGGCTGCAAGTGCTCTTGCTTGAAGTCGCCATCCCCAGTAGCGGTCACTTTGTCTTTTATTAAACTCATTAGCCCATTCGAGCGCCTTTTTTGCATCCAAACCTTTATCTAAATAAAAGTTAGAAGCTGTAAAAAAATCACCATCCGTAGCTTTGGATTCGTCAGCCATCACTTCATCAATTTGCTCCAGTACATTGGCTTGTACAGGCGCTTCAATTTTTACCTCGACTTTTGCCTTGCCCCATGAAAATCCTAGTTTAGCGCTTTCTTCTGTGACATCTGAAAAATAAAAGTTGAAAGATTCAACTTTACGCGATGTTTCAAGCGTGGGTACGGTTACCCTTAATAAGTCGTCCTCCTTGTTGTAAACAGTTCCCCACTGAATTTTCTTATTGATGATAACCGTCCATTGCTTCTTTCCAGGGATTGAATAAATAGAGTAGTTACCTGCGGATATTTTGTTGCCTTCAAGAATAATCTCTTCCGTTGTCGTCAACCGTGTTGACATATTGGCTCCAGTGCGCCACACCTCGCCCTCACGAGTCAGCTCAGCAAACATATCTCTCCCCTTTAGTTGAGGCCGATTATATTCAATGGTGACACTAGCAAATCCAATAGTTTGAGATATTGTAGCTGCCGGGCTTGCTTCTGGCGCTTTTATTTGAGAAAAACCATTGCTAATTATTCCAGTCAGAAGTAATTGTGTAAAAATTATTTTCATTTTTTTGGACTAAAATTAGATATAAAGGTAAATCATGTTTTGAAAAGTTACCTGCCTGAATCTAAATATTCATGTTGTGCTAAATATGTCTTTTTTGGAATCTTTCCTTTTTATTTTCTAATTTCTTTTAATAGGTCTTGGAAAGGTCTTTATCTTGGCACCTTAATCTTATTTTGGATCGAGAATTATGACAAGAACAATTCACCATATTGCCGCCGATAATATGAAGGTACTCTCTATTGCTATGGTAGAGAAGGCAAAGTCAGGACACCCAGGAGGGCCAATGGGAGGTACTGATTTCATGCATGTCATTTATTCTGAATTTCTGAATTTTGATCCGGACGACATGACATGGCCGTTTCGGGATCGATTTTTTATGGATGCCGGTCATTTGTCAACCTTACTTTATTCACAGCTTAGTTTGCTAGGTAAATATTCCAAAGATGACCTTGCCAACTTCAGGCAGTGGGGATCATCTACTCCTGGTCATCCGGAGCTCAATGTAACACGGGGAATTGAAAATACATCCGGACCCTTAGGACAGGGGCATGCCATGGGTATTGGGGCTGCAGTTGCGGAAAAATTTCTCAATACACGATTTGGAGACTGGATGAGCCATAAAATTTATTCATATATATCTGATGGCGGTGTTCAGGAGGAAATATCACAGGGTGTTGGCAGAATAGCAGGATTTCTTGGGTTGAATAATTTCGTTATGTTCTTTGACTCCAATGATGTACAACTTTCAACTTATACTAAAGAAGTAACCATAGAGGATACAGCTAAAAAGTATGAAGCGTGGGGATGGAAAGTCAAGACCATTGATGGTCATGATATAGATGCCATAAGACAGGCGCTTCAAGAGGCAAATACGGAAAGTGAAAAACCGTTTCTCATAATTGGCAAAACAATAATGGGCAAAGGGGCAGTTGATGAGCATGGAAATCCTTATGAGGGGTATTGTGAATTGCATGGTCAACCTATTGGAAACACAGGGGCATCCTATGAAAAAACAGTAGAACATCTTGGTGGTAGTGTAGAAGATCCTTTCCGGATTTTTCCGGAGGTTGAAGTGTATTATAAAAAGGTTGTTGAAGAAAAACGAGCTTATGTAGCCAAAAAGAAAGCTGAAGAAGTTGAATGGCGAAAAAACAATGCTGAGCTAGGTGCAAAGCTAGATCTTTTCCTTTCGGGTAAAATACCGGATATTGATTTCAGCGCAATAAAGCATAAAGAAAATGGTGCCTCAAGAGAAGCGTCGGCTGCTGTGCTAGGTTTTCTTGCCGACAAAGTTGAGAACCTAATTGTTGCTTCAGCTGACCTGGCAAATAGTGATAAAACGGATGGCTTTCTCAAGAAAACCACAGCTATGAAAAAAGGGGATTTTTCAGGTAATTTCCTTCATGCCGGCGTGGCGGAATTATCAATGGCGGCAATGGCGAATGGCATGGCACTACATGGTGGTATAATTCCAGTAGTTGGTACTTTTTTCATCTTCTCTGATTATCAAAAACCGGCTACTCGTTTGTCAGCGCTTATGGGCTTACCAGTTAAATATCTCTGGAGCCATGATGCATTTCGAGTCGGTGAAGATGGACCTACTCATCAGCCAATTGAACAGGAGGCACAAATCAGACTACTCGAGAAAGTATATAATCATAACGGCAAAAGAAGCCTGTTAGCGTTGAGACCAGCTGATGCTCAGGAAACATCGGTGGCCTGGAAAATGGCACTCGAAAATACAGATACACCAACCGCTCTAATGTTTTCAAGACAGGGGATTAAAGACATTGAACCCATGGGTGGAAACAGGTACGTAGAAGCATTGAATGCCCATAAGGGAGCCTATGTCGTTAAATCCAGCTCGAATCCTAATGTGATTTTAGTGGGTAATGGCTCAGAAGTTTCAACACTTATTGGTGCGTCGGTTATTTTAGAAGAGAAAGGTATTTCGTCCACTATTGTATCAGCCATTTCAGAAGGGCTATTTAGAGATCAATCGGAATCATATCAGGAACAAATAATTCCAAAGAACAAACCTGTTTTTGGATTAACGGCAGGTGTATCCATTAGCCTTGAGAGTCTTGTAGGACCAAAGGGAAGGGTTTTTGGATTGAATCATTTTGGATATTCAGCACCGGCAAAAGTTTTAGATGACAAGTTTGGTTTTACACCAGAAAAGGTTGCAACTGAGGTTGAGAGCTATCTCAAATGATATCAGGATTGGGTAATAATGTGAATTTACCAAGTAAATGACACGAGTCGTAGGATGGGGCAGAACACTTTCCATTCTGGGGTGTTACATCCTCATTGTGATGGCTCATTCTTATGTCCTGGCTTTAGGGGAGACTCGATTGGCTTGTGTCAATGGTCAGCCACTGTATGATATAGCCCATGATCTAGCGGCAACAGGGAATTGGTTCTTTTCTAAACTTATTTTTATCAATCATGATGTCATCATATTCACCCTTTTAGGATTCCTGATTTTCCTATTCATTGGACATCCACAACGACAGATATTAATCCGAAGATATTTGGTATTCAACATTGTGATGTCGGTTATCAGGGCTTTATTAATTTTTGTAACGACAATTCCAAATCCAAATGGGGCGTGCACTGGGAGATATCTGGCAGATTCTGAGGTGATCGCCAGATCGATTGGCTTGACCCTCAGTGCAATGGGTGTACCTTACGACTGGCATTCCATCGGCATTGAAGGAGATACTTGTTGTGATATGATTATATCAGGACATACCTCAATGCTTGTGATATTATGCATGGTGATTTTAATGGGAATAAGCAACACTTTATTGAAGGTAGGATTTTGGATTTTGACTTCAATAGGTCTTTTAGGTGTGATTACAGTTGAACGACACTATACTGTTGATATGCTGGCTACCTTGATTATTGTTGTTTTAATGATATCAGTATATAAGCAAAGCCTGGCCAAACCAAGTTGGGCGGTAAGATTCATTGAAGAGCAGGATAAATTTGGTGATCAGATTGCTAAAATGTCTATCCGTCAGTTGATCAGAAGACACTTATAAAGGGATAAATAGCGGTCGAGGTGGAATTTGATAAAATGGAATAGTGATATTCTTTAGTTGTTCTGAACCTTGAGCTTTAGCATTCAGGAAAATTTACAGATACATGAACCGCGAGACCTCCCTCAGCTGTTTCCTTGTATTTATCTTTCATGTCCAAGGCAGTATCTCTCATGGTTTGGATAACATTATCCAGGCTTACTTTGGCGTTTTTAGGGTCACTGGATAATGCAATCTCGCAGGCAGTAATTGCCTTTATTGCTCCCATGGTGTTTCGTTCGATACATGGAATCTGGACTAAACCTTTAATTGGATCACAGGTCAGACCTAAATGATGTTCCATAGCAATTTCGGCAGCCATCATTACTTGCTTTGAAGTCCCATCCAAACATGCTGTCAATGCTGCGGCCGCCATAGCTGATGAAACGCCTATTTCCGCCTGACATCCTCCCATTGCTGCAGATATAGTAGAACCTTTTTTAAATAAACTGGCTATTTCTCCTGCAGTAAGTAAAAATTTATGAACCTTATCATCCCCCTTATTTTCACAAAAGCATATACAATACATAAGTACTGCTGGAATAACTCCAGCAGCACCGTTTGTAGGAGCTGTAACAACTCGACTAAAAGAAGCCGTTTTCTTCATTCACTGCCAGCGCAAAACAACTCACCCATTTTATCACATTAGAAAAAGAGGGCTTTGTGAGTTTTATCCTTGCTATCCACTCGTTGATGTCTTTGGAAATATGACCGTGCAGCAAGTCGTTGTTGATGCCAGCTGCTCTTCTTTTAACAAACAATCCCCCGGGCAAGGTTCCGGTAGTGTGACTACCTCTAAACATGCATTTCAACATTACTTGCCATAGGTGATTCAAATCAGATTGTATTAACTTTTCATTTTTCCAGGTCAGTTCGTTTTTTAAAACTATTTCAGCAATTGACAAACCACTTTTTTCTATATAAGAGGATATGTCTTTTTCGTTTTGGATAGGATATGGAATTGTGAACTCAGGCTCAGGCTCAACAAATCCATCCTGGAGAATAAAGCCTCCTCCAATAGAATAGAAAGTTTCTTCAATTGTTTTGTTAGAATCTAATGTAGCTGAGAAAGTTAAGGCGTTTGGATGCTTAGGATGATTTTTATAGATGAATTCAATATCCGTGGTTGGATTAAACGGAATAGCGTCTTTACCATTTAAAAGCAGCCGTTGCGTAGTTTTTATTTCTGTTATGTAATCGTTTATTTTTTCGACATCTATGGTCTCTATGTTAAATCCAGACAAGCCTAATATAACGGCTATATCAGTCCCATGTCCTTTACCTGTTTTTGCTAATGATCCATACAGGTGTATCTGGATTGATTTAATTTTATTGCTGGCGATTTTTTTTAAAAAAGAAGCCGCGGCAACCCAGGGACCCACTAGTATGAGAACTGGAAGGTCCAATACTTATCTTGAAAATATCAAAAACACTTATTTGATCCATTGCAATGATGCGAATTCATTTTCTCATTTCACATTGACTCGCTATTTACAAAGTTGTCGAAGAGTCCGGTGAGTCACAATAGTATTGACTAAGGAAGGCGCTAATAACGAAATAATGAGATTAGCTGATAATGTTTGTCGACAAATACTGCGATTGTATATGACGTTTGGCAGTCATAATATTCAAGAGACGGTAAATTTCTGGTATAATTGTTGTCCTATACAGGGGCGTTAAGATTCTTATGAAATTCTTCATAGCCATTCTATTCATTCCCATATTTCATTTCCATTTGGATGCCCAAAACACCGCATCCAATTTCATATATGATTTCGAAACGACCCAAACCATGCCAAATTTGAGTGGATTCGGAATGGATATTGAACTTGCAGAAAATCAGAAACTGGATAAAAACAACATGAGTCTTTTAACAGGAAGAGTAAACAGATCCAAAGGTAAAACCTGGGATTGGGCAGGTATATATATTGATTTACCATTCTACATGGATCTTTCAAAAACCCAAATTATAAGCTTGAAAATACTATGTACAACTCGAACTGGGATTGTTAATGTCAAACTTGAAAACAATCGGAGTCACTTCCCCCCGACTGAAATCCAGACGAGAACTACTAAGCTTAAAGAATGGGAACAACTGTTTTTTGATTTTAGAAACGTCGATTCAACTTACAGATATAATAGGCTGACTATCTTTGTTGATTATCAGAGTTTTGAGAATGATGTCTACTTTATTGATGACATTAAGTTCGGTCTATGATAAAAGCCCGATCCCTCGATCAGCTTAATAAATTAGCAATCTGGGATGCTGTTCGCTGTAGATTTTCTTCTGTTGTTTCAAAAGCTTTTTCTAAGGAAGTTGGTTCATTAATGATGGGAAAAATAGCTCTGAAGAGTTCTGTTTTGAGATTGGGAGCTACTTGTCCTGAAAGTGCAATGGTAGGCACATCGTATTTAGCTGCGAGTTTGGCAATTACAGCAGGTGCTTTACCATCTTGCGTTTGTTCATCAATTCTGCCCTCGGCGGTTATTACATAATCCATGTTTCCAATTTCATTTTCAATACTTAGCGTCTCAATTACATATTCCGCCCCAGAAACCAGGTGAGCGTTAAGAAATGCTGACATGGTAGCGCCAACTCCTCCAGCAGCACCGCCACCTTTTAGTCTGGACATATCAATCCCCAGATGAGCGATTGTAGCCTTGTTGAGTCGTTTTAATCCATCATCCAGATGGATGACCATTTGCGGATCGGCACCTTTTTGAGGTCCAAAAACAGCGGCCGCACCAAAATCCCCTAGCAATGTGTTTTCAACATCACACAACACCGTGAATTTGCATTGCTTGATGGAATCGTCAACTTCATAGGTTTCAATGGAAACAATTTCGGATAATCCGCTTCCATTAGGCGCTACAGCATTACCAGAGTCTGAAATGAATCCAAATCCCAATGAGGATAATAATCCAATGCCACCATCTACGGTAGCGCTTCCACCAATAGTGAGCACAATTTCTTTCGCACCGCTATCAATTGCATATTTGATCAACTGACCCGTACCAAAAGAGGAAGCCTTCATGGGATCATATTCATTTGGAGCTAAAAGTCTCAGTCCGGAAGCGGAAGCCATCTCTATGATAGCAATAGAGCCTCTTTTGATAAATCCAATGTCCGCCATAATTGGCCGACCAAGTGGATCTTCAGCGTGGAATGATTTTTTATCACCATTGAGGGCTTTGACTAGCACTTCCATCGTAAAATCACCGCCGTCGGCTATGGGTCTTTTGAGGATGGTTGCCAAAGGTTTAACAGACAAGATTCCTTTTTCGATCGCATCAGCAACTTCCCAGGCGGGAAGACTGTTTTTGAAGGAGTTGGGTGCAATTAGAAAGCGCATGAATTAAAGGTATGTTATTCCGGTTATCGATCAGACAAAGCTTTATTCAATTTTTTGATCAGTCCTGGTCCCTCATAAATGAAGCCGGAATAAACCTGCAGTAAACTTGCGCCTGCTTCAAGTTTATCGATGGCATCCTGGGCGGAAAATATACCACCTACACCGATAATTGGCACTTTGCCCTTTAATTTTACATTAAGATATTTGATCACCTCGGTTGACCGGGAGGATAGTACTTTACCACTTAGCCCGCCGGCGCCGATTTCACTAACCGTTTTTTCTGATGTATTTAGTTGGTCGCGGGAAGTGGTAGTATTCGTAGCAACCAGTCCATCCAGTTTTAACTCCTGAGTAATCTCCACAATATCATCGAGCTGTGAATTTGTTAAATCTGGAGCAATTTTTAGTAGAAGAGGCTTTTGAACTACTTTCTCCTTGTTTCTTTTTATGAGCATCGAAAGCAAATTCGTAAGAGGTTCTTTTTCCTGTAGCTCCCTGAGGTTAGGAGTATTTGGTGAACTTACGTTCACTACAAAATAATCGACATAATCAAAAAGCTGGTCAAATGTTGAGAGGTAGTCATCGGTGGCTTTGATGTTATCGGTTACTTTGTTTTTGCCAATGTTTCCACCTACAATGATTTTTGATTTCCTTGATTTGAGTTTAATTATAGCTTCTTCCACACCATCGTTATTGAAGCCCATCCTATTAATCAGTGAGTGGTCTTTTGGCAGACGAAAGAGTCGTGGTGTGGGGTTTCCGGTCTGTCCTTTAGGGGTTATTGTGCCAATTTCGATGAATCCAAAACCAAGGCAGCTCAACTCATCAATGTACCGTGCATTTTTATCAAAACCCGCCGCCAACCCGATTGGGTTGGGGAACTTCAACCCAAAAAGTTGACGCTCAAGTTTTGGATGGGTGAAGCAAAAGATTGCCCGGAATAAGGATTTGAAACCTGGAATCCAAAGGATGATTTTAAGGAATTGGAGCGTGAAGTGATGGGCTGCTTCGGGAGATAATAGGAATAGGAGAGGGCGAAGTAGCGATTTATACACGCCTCAAAATTAACCTTCAGAAGTGAGATAGGGAAATCAGCTTCGCGGATGGAATTCCCTAACCACCTGCTTGAGATAATCCCGGTCCAAATGGGTATAGATTTCAGTAGTGGTTATGGACTCATGACCCAGCATCTCCTGGACTGCCCTCAGGTCAGCACCGCCTTCAATCAGGTGAGTGGCAAATGAATGCCTGAAGGTGTGTGGGCTTACATTTTTTTTAATTCCGGCTGTTGCCGTAAGATTTTTAATAATGGTGAAAATCATTACCCGAGATAGTTGCTTTCCCCGTCGATTTAAGAATGCGAAATCTTCATGCCTCTTTACAATTTCAAGATGACTTCTGACGCCTTCAAGATAAAGCTTGATATATTTCAATGCCGGTTTACCAATGGGCACAAGTCTTTCTTTGCTTCCTTTACCCAGAATCCTTAGAAACCCGACATCAAAATAAATGTTACTCAGTTTCAGGTTTATCAATTCAGATACCCGCAGGCCGGAGCTGTAGAGTGTTTCGATCATCGCCCTGTTCCTGGTTCCTTCTGGAGTTGAATGATCGATGGCATTTAGGATGGCCTCTATTTCATGATAATTCAAAGTATCCGGAAGTTTTCTCCCCAACTTTGGGCTCTCAAGTAGTTCGGTTGGATCTTTTGAAATTATTTCTTCAAAGACAAGGTACTTATAGAAGGATTTCAAGCCTGATATAATTCTTGCCTGTGAATGGGCGGCAAGGCCGAGTTCACCTATGTGTTCCAGAAAATTATGAAGCTGGGTGCTCGTGACATCTTTTGCATTTGGAGATTCATCGTAAGATAAAAATTGTTCAAGAAGAAGCACATCATGCAAATAAGCTTCAACTGAATTGCCGGAAAGCGACCGCTCTATTTTCAGGTAACTTTTGTATTGCTTAAGGATGAGATCCCAGGACATCGTAAGCTAAGTTAGCATGTTAATTGTTTGATTTGGGTTAAGTCTCTAACTTCATCCGATCAATTAATCTGCTGCAAATGAAAATAATGATTATCAATGGCCCGAATCTGAATTTACTGGGCATTCGTGAGCCTGAAGTTTATGGGACACAAACATTTGAGGATTACTTCGATCAATTGAAAGTAATGTTTCCAGATGTTGACCTTGAGTATTACCAGTCAAATCATGAGGGGGGCATCATTGACAAACTCCATGAAGTTGGTTTTAGCTATGATGGCGTAATATTAAACGCTGGAGCGTTCACACATACGTCTATTGCTTTATCGGATGCCATAGCTTCAATAAGAACCCCTGTTATAGAAGTCCACATCTCAAACATTTTCGCACGGGAGGAGTTCAGGCATAAAAGCTATGTTTCCAAAAGCGCGGTTGGAATCATCTCGGGACTGGGGTTGAATGGCTACGAAGCGGCCATTGCCCACTTTGCTGCAAAATGATATTATTTACGGTTAGGATTTGCATAGCTTATGAAAAAAATCCTTGAAACATTAAAGCTAAAGTGGCCAGAATACCTGTTGGAGATCATGGTGATTACCATTGGTATTCTATTGGCTTTTGGGTTAAATAATTGGAATGAGAATCGAAAGCAAAGCAAAAATGATATTGATTTTCTTATAAGCTTAAAAGCTGAATTGTCAACAGATACAGCAGCTCTATCTGTGAGGAAATCAAGATTAATGCGTATTAATGATGAGACCTCAAGAACGCTGAATTTATTTGACAGTGCGGATGCGATTTCTGATAGCGAATATGTTACAATTTCACTTGCTCTCGGAAACTTATCTATTCTTACCCCGTCCCCTAAGAATGAGCGATTTGATTTCAGATCGAATGGCACTTTGAATCGAATTAGCAAGCAATTGAATCAGAAGTTTCTTGTCTTTTTGGAAAGATTAGAGCATGACTATGTAATCTTTCAAAAACTTGGGGAGGAGCTAGAAAAAATTTCGACACAGTATATTCATCCAAAAGTTGATTTTGACTTCATGGAAGGCAATTTGACCAACAGGAGGGCCGATTTTCAATTTGATAACATTAAAAATGATCGGCTGGTTAAGAATGCACTTCATCGTTCTTTTCTGTACCGAAAAGGTGAAATTAACAGCATCGAGCAACAGATTCAACAAATAGAGGAAATACTGTCGATCATTGAAGAACATTTATCAGCAAATGAATAGCGATTGTTGTGGCACATCTTTTGCAACCAGTTCATCGGTTTGTATTTCAATTGCTTCATTATGGTCGTAAGATTTCGTAACTTATTCTTCATGTCCTTTTTAAGAAAATTCATGCCTCTTTTTGTTATTCTTCTCGCCTTTGGTCAAGTGAGCAGTTATGCTCAAGAGATGAACAAAAAGAAAATCAAGAAGATTGCCGAACGCCGAGTCAAAAAGATGACCAAGGCTGGTTATGAATTCGAAGAGTTGTCTTCAACATCACCGGCCAAAAGTATGGAGAGATTATTAAGCTGCGAAATGGCCAAGAATGAAGACGGCACCAGTCAGAACCTTGTGTTGGAACTCACGGTAAGGCATGAAGACCTTGAAATTGCAAGGGATTTAGTCTATTTTAAATTACCAAAAGAGTTGTCTTCAAAAATTTCAACTGAAATTGAACAAATCATAGAATCAGAACTGATTCAATCGAACAGGTACTGGGAACTTGGTGGTCATGAATATTTTCTTGGGGTTCAACAGGCCATTGATGAAGTGGCCCTGGCAACTGCCCTTAACCTCGCTCCGAAAGAGACCATTTATAAGTCTTCGAGAAAAACAAAAAAGGGTTATGAAGTGAGTATCGGACTCATTTATGATCAAAAACAAATGTTTGACCTTTTTAACTTCCAGGCAGGAGATTATGAGATTTTAGATTCCATCTTCTGGATGACAAGGGACCAATAGTAGACTTTTAGATTAAACAGCAAGGATAATCAATGTAAGTCTGGTTTGAACTAAACATATGCCCATTTGAACCGGGGGATCCAAAGTTCAATCATAGATTACCTGATCAAGTCAGGAAACGACGAGGTTCTAAGGGTGATATCGATATCTTTTTGGAATAACACCACTTTTCCAAATGGAAATGCTCCGGTTGACTTAAGTCGTTTTTACTTTCTAATTTCGACTTTCTGTAATTAGATGAGGCTAAATAATTCCATATTACTTATTATTCCTGCATTAATCTGGGGATCAACCTGGCTGGTAATAAAATTCCAGTTGGGGGTTGTTGATCCAATGGTGTCAGTAGGCTATCGTTTCTTTTTAGCTGGATTGCTTTTGCTGGGGTATTGCAAATTGAGAAATATCTCCCTTGAATTTACCAGAAGGGAACATGTCTTGATGGCCATCCAGGGATTTCTCTTATTCAGCAACAACTACTGGCTGGTCTATGTTGCCGAAATCTACCTTACCAGTGGATTGGTGGCGGTGGGTTTTTCCACGCTTATATTCTTCAATATTTTTCTGGCTGCAATTTTCTTAAAGCAAAAGGTTTCAAAACGGGTGTTTTTCGGTGCTTTATGTGGACTACTGGGTACGGCAATCATTTACAAACCAGAGTTGGAGGTTTTAAGTTTTGCGGATGATAGCTTCAAGGGATTGGTTTATTGTTTCCTTGGTGTATTGTTTGCGTCATCGGGCAATGTAATGTCAGCATTTAATCAACAAAAGAAACTGCCGGTAATTCAAACAAATGCCTTTGGAATGTTTTACGGTGCGATTTATATGTTAGTAATTGGAGCAATTTCTGGTAAGCCGTTTGTTTTCGATACTTCATTGCCCTATGTGGTTTCATTATTCTATCTCACAATATTTGGATCGATTATAGCCTTCACAAGCTATCTGACACTAATCGGAAGGGTAGGAGCAGGTAAGGGAGCTTATGTCATTTTAAGCGTTCCTATTGTTGCTATTTTTCTATCTGTACTCTTCGAGGGCTATCACCTGACATGGTATAGCATTATTGGAATATCCCTGATCGTTGGGGGCAATGTTTTTGCACTTAAGAAATAGCAGTAGTAATTTCTCGCAACATTGCGGTGCATAATTGATTCTCCTCAGGTTGGCCAACCGATATCCTGATACAATGTGACAGGGTGCCTCCCAAATGTCTGACCAATACACCTTTCACAAGAAGTTCCTGAGTCACTCGTTGTGCCTGTTCAGGTGATGGCAGCACAATCATTACAAAATTGCCATGAGACTGCACATATTTAATCCCTAACGACTCGAATTCACTGTAATAATGATGTAGGCCACGGCTATTGTTTTTCAAAGTATGAGACAAGAATTCATTATCATCAAGCGCCCCAAGACCCGCGGCCTGGCTTAGGTTAGAAGGCTCGAAAGTAAGCCTCACTTTATAGAGCGTGTTTATAATTTTCTCTGATGCGATGGCGAATCCGAGTCTATTACCTGCGATTCCATACGCTTTGGAAAAAGTGCGAATTGTAATCACATTATCCATTTTCAATTTTGAACTGTCAGGAAAGGCAGGATTGAGATGCTTCGAAAATTCGAAATAAGCCTCATCTACAATCACCAAAATTTCTTTGGGCACTTTGTTGAGAAAATCCTCTAATTCAGAACAAGAGATCATTGCCCCCGTCGGATTATTCACATTGGATAGATAAATAATTTTTGTTTGGCGGTGGATGGATTTCAAAATCCCATTCAGGTCAAAACTGTAATCATCCCTCAATGGAACTGAGCGACACATCACATTATTCACCCTGGCCCAATTATAAATAATCACGAAACTGCCTTCAGAGGTTAACAGTTCATCCCCATCACGGCAAAAGGCTCTTATGATGTTCATTAAAAGCCCTTCAGACCCATTACCCAAAACGATGTTATCGGATTTCACTTCCCACTTTGTAGCAATCTTTTCACATAAGATTCTCGCCTTTGGATCGGGATAGAAATTGGAGTTCTCTAATTCCTTTTTTATGGATTGAAGCGCCAGTTTCGAAGCGCCTAATGTGTTTTCGTTATTCCACAAAACGGCATACTTATCCCACTTGTATTGCTGTTGAAGCTCTTCCACAGTTTGGCCTGGTTCATAGCTGTGAATTGCCTTGATATTTTCCGGAACACTGACCATTATTATTTACTGCAATTTTTTGTTTTGGATATGCCGTGTGGCATCTCGAGAGTTCTTTTTTTGTAGATTTTGCTTGAAAGCTTCAGTGAGATCGGTGCCAGTTTGATTAGCAATGCAAATCAGAACCCATAGTATATCCGCGAGCTCATCGGGAAGGTCAGAAATCTTGTCTGATTCTTTGAATGATTGATCACCATATTTACGAGCAATTATTCTGGCCAGTTCCCCGACTTCTTCGGTAAGGACGGCCATATTTGTAAGCTCACTAAAATATCTGACCCCCTTTGTTTTGATCCATTGATCGACAATCTGCTGGGCTTCTTCAAGGGTCATACTAC
The DNA here is from genome assembly GCA_027592755.1 of Bacteroidota bacterium. Taxonomy (GTDB): domain Bacteria; phylum Bacteroidota; class Bacteroidia; order Cytophagales; family Cyclobacteriaceae; genus JAJCYL01. The sequence goes on from JAQCLE010000024.1 coordinate 18,364, forward strand.
TTTTGTCAAACGTCAACTTTGGCGTATCGGGCATTTTTTTCAATAAATTCTCGTCGGGGTGCTACTTCATCACCCATGAGCATTGAAAAGAGGTGGTCTGATTCTGCTGCGGATTCTATCGTTACTTGTTTCAGGCTTCTTCCCTCGGGATTCATAGTTGTTGACCAGAGTTGTTCAGGATTCATTTCACCAAGACCCTTGTAGCGCTGCATACCCACGGAATCTTCTTTCCCTTCTCCTGCCAATTCAAGAATTATGCGATCCCTGTCAGCATCATTCCAGCAATACCTTTCCTGTTTCCCTTTTTTTAGCAGGTAGAGGGGAGGCAGCGCTATATACAGATAACCATGCTCAATGAGGGGTTTCATGTACCTGAAAAAGAAGGTGAGTATTAGGGTTCTGATGTGACTACCGTCAATATCTGCATCGGTCATAATAATTACCTTATGGTAGCGTAATTTTTCAAGATTAAGCGCTTTTTCATCATCTACTGTTCCAAAAGACACACCAAGAGCAGTTATCATGTTCTTGATTTCCTCATTGTCATATATTCTATGTTCCTGGGCTTTTTCAACATTAAGAATTTTACCCCTCAGTGGGAGAATAGCCTGAAAATTTCTATCTCGACCTTGTTTAGCAGAGCCGCCCGCGGAATCACCTTCTACAAGATATATTTCGCAAATTGCCGGATCAGTGTTTGAACAGTCCGCAAGTTTACCTGGTAGCCCACTCCCGCCCAATACATTTTTCCTCTGAACCATTTCCCTTGCTTTTCTTGCGGCATGCCTTGCCTGCGCAGCAAGAACCACTTTTGAAACAATTACCCTTGCTTCTTTGGGATGTTCTTCCAGGTAATTGTTCAGCATTTCACCAACACTTGTATCAACTGCTCCCATTACTTCAGAATTACCCAGTTTGGTTTTTGTTTGCCCTTCAAATTGTGGCTCCTGAACTTTCACTGAAATAACCGCAGTAAGCCCTTCCCTGAAATCGTCACCATTGATTTCAATTTTCAATTTGTCAAGAAGCCCTGATTTGTCTGCATAGGATTTGAGAGTTCTTGTAAGTGCCCTTCTAAAGCCTGCGATATGGGTTCCACCTTCTATTGTATTGATGTTGTTCACATAGGACACGACATTCTCCGAAAATGAGGTGTTGTACGTTAAAGCAACCTGTACCGGTGTATCTGATTTGTCATTATTAATGTAGATAGGTTCAGGGATTAGCTTTTCTCTGGCGGAATCCAGGTATTCGACAAATTCTACGAGACCACCTTCGGAATAAAACTCTTCGCCTCTGAAATCTCCATTCTCTTCTTTTTCACGTAGGTCTTCCAACTGGAGTCTAATACCGGAATTCAGGTAAGCCATTTCTCTCAACCGGGAGGCGATGGTTTCATAGTTGTATTCAGTCGTAGTAAAGATTTGATCGTCAGGTTTAAACTCAATGATGGTTCCGTTGATGTCGGTAGTTCCAATCTCTTTTACTGAATATTTTGGTTTACCACGCTCATATTCCTGCTGGTAAATTTTACCATCTCTGTGAACAGTTGCTATCAGTTGAACTGATAGGGCGTTTACACATGAAACCCCTACGCCATGAAGCCCGCCTGAAACCTTGTAGGTATCCTTATCAAATTTTCCACCCGCATGAAGTACAGTCATTACTACTTCAAGTGCTGATTTCTTCTCTTTTTCATGATAATCAGTTGGGATGCCGCGGCCGTCGTCCTTTATAAGAACTGAATTATCTTCCCTAATTTGAACGAAAATGTGTGAACAATATCCTGCCAATGCCTCATCAATTGAGTTGTCCATAACTTCCCAAACCAAATGATGTAGCCCTTTAACACTGACATCGCCGATGTACATTGCAGGCCTTTTTCTTACCGCCTCGAGGCCTTCTAACACCTGAATATTCTCTGCCGAATAATTACTTTTATTACCCCCTTTTATTTCGCTCATAGGTTGAATTTTCTAAGTTGCAAAAGTACAACAAAACCATGGGAATGACATACCTTTAGAAGGTAAATTGAATTGAATGTTTCACCTAACTAAGTAATTGAAAATCAATATTTTAAAACGAAATTATGATAAGAATAAATCCGATATCTAAAATGAGAAATTATTAGAAATTTCCGATACTGAGCATTACAAGATTACAGGCATTTATAGCATCAATTTTTTTATCCAAAGCTTCCCTAAGAAATTCATCATTTTCAGCTCCCGGGTTAAAGATTATCCGTTTCGGATTAAGTGAAAGTAAATAGTCCTTCCATTCGGCCTGATTTTTAGCTGACATGTAAATTGAGATAGTATGAATATTATCCAATGCTGGTTTGGTTCTTAAATCAAGTATTTCAATTTCACCAATTTTGCCAGACCTGATTCCTAGTGGGATTACTTTAAAAGCATGTTTCTGAAGTTGAGTAACAGCTGAATATGAATAGCGGGCAGGATTTGGGCTAGCACCGACGACAACCGCTTTCTTTTCCATCATTATTGAGCTTCTCTTTTTGGACGTATCAAACCAAAATTGATACCAAAAATAAGAGGAATGGAAGTTTTGGAAGTTTTAAGATTATTAAAAATAGTATCGAAGTTTCCATTGTCTGAATAATTTGGTTTGTAATTACGATAACCTATTCCAATTCCTACGAAAATATCAATGGTAGGACCACCATCACCAGATTTGGCTAACCATCTGTTTCCCACTATTATACCATATTCAAACCTTTTTTCTGAACTTTTGATTTGTCCGGTTGATAGGTTGGGTAAAAATGACTCAACTACCTTTGCTTTATGCGAAATACTGGTAAAGGCTAACTCATGAGCAAAATAGAGCATTCCGAATTGGCCTTCCTTATGATAGAATTTTTGCCTTAACTGAAGGGAAAAGCCTCGTTTATAATTTTGATTAAGATCAATAGAAGAGAGACTTTTATAGAATGGGTCACGGATCAATGTGTATTGCAATTCATATCCTAATCTTTCCTGAATGTAATACTCAGCCGATATAGGAAGTCGTCCAAAGAATGTCAAAAAAGGATTAATCGCCGCTATTCCACCTCTATATTCATTAACGATTGGTTCAAAGTATCTTAGCTTGTTATTTTTGAAACGATATTCGGGTTTTTCATATTGAATTCGACCGGTTTCATCGGAGATACTTTCGGTGGTTTTGTATACGGGGCTTTCATCTTCGTAAATTGGATGATAGTAACCCACGATTTGACCTTCTTCGTTGAATAATTGCCATTCACCTATTTTCTTATCGTCCTTAATTGCACCTTGCGTTTTTCGGCTACCATCTGGATAATAGCCAGTATACACTCCTTCTCCGTTTCTAAACATGGCCTCTCCGTCAAGGGCACCTTCATCGTTGTAGTAAGTCCATAGACCATCATTTTTTCCATCAAAAATATGACCCAGAATTTTTAGTCTTCCATTGGAATGGAATTCTTTGTATTCCCCCTTTCCTTCATTGAATTGTCCCTCACCTTTCAATTCCCCTGTTTCGTAAAACAATTTCCAATACCCATCTTTTAGATCATTGCTTAAATTTCCTTCGGAATTAAGACTTCCGTCTTCATAGAAATATTGCCACTTCCCCTGTCTTTTTCCAAGATTGAAATAACCAGCAGCAGAAGTCAGCCCATTTTTATAGTAGTATCGCCATTCCCCTACCTTTAAACCCTGGCTGAACTTTCCTTCTGACTGGAGCTCACCTGTCTCAAAGTAATATTTCCACAGTCCGTCACTTTTTCCTTCCTGGTTACCTCCCTCAACTTTGAGCGAACCAGAGCTATAAAATTCTTTATAAATCCCTGTACCTTTCGTGAAGAAGGACTGACCTTTGAGTTCCCCGTCTTCATAGTAATAATTCCAAATTCCATCACGTTGTGAATCGATAAATTTTCCCTGACTCTTTATTGTTTCATTCTCATAATAAAAAATCCATTCGTTCTGTCTTTGTCCATTATAAAGTTCTCCCTCCCGGCTTTTGCTGCCGTTTTCATAATAGAACACCCATTTACCAAAATTCGTGTTGTCTTTTATTAAACCCGCCATTTTCAGGTTACCATTTTCAAAATAGTATTCCCAATTGCCTTCAGGAGCACCATTTTCATAAAAACCTTTGGCCTGAAGGTTTCCATCTATGTAGTAAAGTTCATATGGCCCCTGTAAAATATGAGATTGAGAATCCAATAGGTAGATAACTTCTTTGAGGTGTATTTCCTCACTGTCGTAAAAAGTTCTTACCTCGATACTTTGAGAATATGACCGGTAGACCACTAATAATACAAGTACAGTAACGGACAGTAACCGCATGCTCCAAATAGCAAGTTGAAATACAAAATTAGGGTTTTGACCTAATATGATATAAAAAGTCTGTTAAGCGTGAGCTTGCAGCAAATCTTTTACCCAATTGTGACCCCAGTTTTCGAGTTCATCTGAAGCCCAGAGGCTTGGAAAGAAAATTACTTTTTGAAAGCGTGGAGGAAGATATTTCTGCCAATTTGTTCCTCCTGTTGCTGCAATTACCTCCGGATCACGTTGAAGGTGTCTTGCTGCTGATCGATAATGAGCTAATGGCCAGTTGATATTAGCATTTAAGTCTAATTTCCTCAACTCATGGATTATTTCTTCTGAAATGTCACTAAATGAAAAGTTATTTAATAACAATTGATTTAGATTATTGTCCTTGTGAGTTGCCATTCTTCTTATCAGTTTGTTGGAGTACTTTTCCTCAAATTGTTTCAAAGTAAGCGTCTTTTCGCCGGTTGCTAATTCAGAGGCACCTTCTTTCCAATAGATATGGTCATAGAGAATCTCAAAGTCTGATTCCTGAATTAGTGCTTCTCGATACTTAAGACTTACTAAATTGATCACATCGGTGCATCCAATTTCAATAAGCCGATATTGGGCGGATTGAAACCCACTCGAAGGCAATAGGGACATTCTGAAATTCATAAACTCTTTACGACTCATCCCATCAACCATAATATCAAATGAGTTTGACAGTTGATCAAAATAGCGGTTCATTCTCCTGATCTTAGCCAGAAAAATCTTGTCATTGGGCTTTGTCAGGATGGTGACCTGGTGTATTTCGTGTAAGATCAGCTTAAAATAGAGCTCAGTTATTTGATGATAAATAATGAAGACCATTTCATCCTTGAATGGCGTCTTGGGTTGTTGTAGTGAAAGCAGGGTATCAAGATTGATGTAATCCCAATATGTTAGAAAGTCTGAATGGAGTAGGCCGTCTAAATATGAGACAAGATCCTGCCCCATGGCATTATATTTTTTCTCAAGCTCGTTGAGTCTTTTTACAATCTCAGGGTCAAGATGTGAATGATCCGGAATCATTGAGGTATTGATTTAAGTCTGTAAATTTGCTTCTAATATCTAATTCAACAAAACACCCAAAATGTCTATTTCCCCTGATCTTGCTCAGGTAAAGAATCGAAAGGCGGACGATTTCAAGTCTCCAGATTTCTATAGACTGGATGACCTGCTAACTGAGGAGCATAAATTGGTCAGAAATTCTGTTCGCGATTTTGTTAAAAAGGAGATATCCCCTTTTATTGAAGAATGGAGCCAAATAAATTATTTTCCTCAAGCCATTGTTCCTAAATTCGGTGAATTAGGCGCATTTGGCCCTACTATTCCCATTGAGTATGGCGGTGGTGGAATGGACTATATTTCGTATGGACTAATCATGCAGGAAATAGAGCGTGGTGATTCTGGCATGAGATCTACGGCTTCAGTTCAAGGTTCATTGGTGATGTACCCCATCTACAAATATGGTAGTGAAGAGCAAAGAAAAAAATACTTACCTAAGCTGGCATCCGGGGAATGGCTTGGTTGTTTTGGTTTGACAGAACCTGATTTTGGATCGAATCCTTCAGGAATGGTTTCTAATTTTAAGGACATGGGAGACCATTTCCTGCTGAACGGGGCAAAAATGTGGATTTCTAATTCACCATATGCACAAATAGCTGTCGTTTGGGCTAAAAACGAGAAAGGAAGAATTCATGGACTCATTGTTGAAAGAGGCATGGAGGGATTTACTACTCCTGAAACACATGGTAAATGGTCGTTGAGAGCGAGTTGTACGGGTGAATTGGTGTTCGATAACGTGAAAGTACCAAAAGAGAACCTACTACCGGGTAAGAGCGGATTAGGTGCACCAATGATGTGCCTTGATTCAGCCAGGTATGGAATTGCCTGGGGAGCGATTGGTGCTGCTATGGATTGTTATGAATCAGCGAGAAAATACGCCATTGAGCGCATCCAATTTGGAAAGCCGATAGCATCCTTTCAACTCATCCAGAAGAAATTAGCCGAAATGCTCACCGAGATTACTAAAGCTCAATTGCTCAATTTGAGACTTGGGCAACTAATGAATGAAGGCAAAGCTGAATCGGTTCATATTTCATTGGCCAAGAGAAACAATGTTGATATTGCCTTAAAAGTAGCCAGAGAGGCCCGCCAAATCCATGGAGCCATGGGGATAACAGGAGAATATCCAATAATGAGACATATGATGAACCTTGAGTCAGTTGTCACTTATGAGGGAACACACGACATCCATTTGTTGATTTTAGGAAAAGAGACTACAGGGATAGCGGCTTTTGAATAATAGTTAATTGCTGCTCACCTTTTGATCAATTTTTTCGAGCTGTTTCTTCAAACTCTCGAGTTGATCCCGGATTTTTTCATGTTCTTCGGTGACAAAATTTTTAATCCTGTCTTCTTCGCTCTGCACTTGATCTGCATTGATCTCATTCATTGTGTTGACAACGATAGCAATAAAAATATTAAGCGTTGTGTAGGTAGCAATAAGAATAAAAGGAACAAAAAAGAAATAGGCATATGGTAACTCCCGCATCATTGGCCTGGCAATACCTGACGACCAACTCTCAAGTGTCATGATTTGAAAAAGAGTGAAAGTGCTTGCACCCATTGAACCAAAAAATTCCGGGAATTGCTGTCCGTATAAATTGGTGCCTAAAACAGCAAAAATGTAGAAAACGATAGCGAGCAGCAGCATTATCCATCCAATGCTTGGAATTGCTTTGAAAATCGCATCGATGATAAATCTAAGTTTAGGAACATTGTTAAGCAGTCTAAGTGTTCTCAGTATTCTAAGTGTTCTGAAAACCGCAAATGGACCTGCAACTGGCATGGCAGCAATAGCCACAATTAGAAAATCAAAAACGTTCCATCCACTTTTGAAGAAATCAAGACGATAGACAAGTAGTTTCAACAGGATTTCAGCAATAAAAATGTAAAGAATAACGGTATCTATACCTTCGAACCATGAGCCCATAAAATTCATCAGAGCAGGCGAAGTCTCCATACCGATGGTAATGGAGTTAAAAAAAATCAGATAGATAATGAAATTGTGGAATTGTTCCGAGTCAATAAATTGCTTGAGTTTCGTATCAGACATTGGTCAATATTCGAATTTTATCAAAGATCTGAACTGAGTTAATATGGAAACGACCTTGTGAATAAATACATCAACTTTAAGGCGAAGTTACTCAATGTTCCAGGTGCTACTTCCACTTAACATTTTGTCCAAATCACCTTTGCCATGCTTGGCAATCGTCTCATTTATTTGATCGGCCATTAACTCCTCATACTGAGGTCTGTCTTCACAATACAAAACTCCAAATGGCCGTGGTAGAGTATTCTCATCTTTATAAAGTTCAAAAAATTCAGTAAGAATACTCGCCTTGATTTTATCAGTTTCGTCATGAACCCAAAGGTCATCTTTGGATGCGCCTTCATCCAAATTCACAATGACTGGTTTAAAACCATCCAGCTTGATTCCTTTGTTTCCATTTTCTCCAAATATCAGGGGGTGATTACTCTCCAGGAAAAGAGTTGATTGTGGCTTTGTTGCTTTATCGGTATAGGCGAAGAAAGCCCCATCATTAAAGACATTACAATTCTGATAAATCTCGAGTAAAGATGTGCCCTTATGGCTATTGGCTTTTAAAATTGTGGCCCGTAGGTGTTGCGGATCCCGATCCATTGATCGGGCAATAAATGAACCACCAGCACCAAGGCTAAGAGATAATGGGTTGAAAGGTGTATCGATTGATCCATAAGGTGTTGATCCGGTGATTGTTCCTTTTGGAGAAGTGGGCGAATATTGACCCTTCGTTAGGCCATAAATCTCATTATTAAAAAGCAATAGGTTAACATTGAAATTCCTCCTCAAGGCATGGATGAGATGGTTACCACCGATAGAGAGGCAGTCACCATCACCTGAAACAATCCAAACACTGAGGTCAGGCCTCACTGATTTAAGACCGCTTGCAAATCCAGGTGCTCTCCCATGAATGCTATGTATGCCATAAGTATCCATATAATAGGGGAACCTGGCAGCACATCCTATTCCGGAAATAAATACAATATCTTCCTGTGAAAGGCCAGTTTCAGCCATCACGGTTTGTACCTGTTTGAGAATTGAATAATCACCACAGCCCGGACACCATCGTACATCCTGATCGGTTGCAAAATCTTTGGCTGTGAGTCCAATGTTATCATTTCCCGCTATTGCTGCTTCTGCTGTTGCCATGTTTGAGTATATTTATATGGTATCGGTGGTAATAATTAAATTAATCCAACTGCCTTGTTCTTGATTTCGTTTGCTGTAAAAGGCATCCCCTTAATTTTGTTCAAACCTACAGCATCAACAAGATATTTATCCCTCAAAACCTTAATTAACTGACCATTATTCATTTCAGGAACAAGCACATGCTTATAACTTTGGATGATAGTCCCAAGATTCTTTGGGAGTGGATTCAAATATCGAATATGCGCATGTGCGACGGAATATCCTTCTGCTATTAAATCCCTGACAACAGTTTTAATCGAACCATAGGTTGATCCCCATCCAATGATCAATAAATCACCTGAATCCGGTCCGTTGTCCAGCTTCTGTTGAGGTGTATGTTCATTAATCTTTTCGATTTTTTCCGCCCTTAACCTGGTCATAAATTCATGATTATCCGGATCATATGAAACATTTCCTGTTTCGTGCTCTTTTTCAATACCACCAATTCTATGCTGCAAACCTTTCATTCCAGGTAGCGCCCATTTTCTTGATAGTTTCTCATCTCTTTTGTATGGGAGGAACACTTCATCAGATCCGTTACTTCTTGGAGTTGCCATTGATGGTTTGATTGTAGGCAGATCAGCTGATTTTGGAAACTTCCAGGGTTCTGAGCCATTGGCGATGTATCCATCTGAAAGTAACAAAACCGGAGTCATGTGTTCGATTGCAATTCGACAAGCTTCAAGAGTAGTTTCAAAACAATCAGATGGAGATCTTGTCGAAATAACGGGCATGGGAGCCTCACCATTTCTTCCATAAAGTGCTTGAAACAAATCTGCTTGCTCTGTTTTAGTTGGTAAACCGGTTGATGGGCCTCCTCTTTGGATGTTGCAAACGACAAGAGGTATTTCCAAAATAACCGCAAGGCCAAGCGCCTCACCTTTCAATGCGATCCCCGGACCCGATGAACCCGTGACACCTAAAGCTCCGCCAAAAGATGCTCCTATTGCCGAACAGATAGCAGCAATCTCATCTTCAGCCTGAAATGTTTTGACTCCAAAATTTTTATACTTTGCAAGCTCATGTAAAATTGTTGATGCGGGAGTAATTGGATAGCTTCCATAAAACAGTTGCAATCCCGCTTTTTGAGTGGCTGCTAACAAACCTAGCCCGATAGCCTGGTTGCCACTAATACTACGATAAATTCCTTTTGGCAAGGGGGCTGGTCCAATTTCATATCGTGCAGTAAAAGCTTCGGCAGTTTCTCCAAAATTATATCCAGCTTTTAGAACATTAATATTGGCTTCTAACAGCTCAGGTTTCTTGGCAAACTTGGCACTTAAATAATCAATGGTTTTGTCAAGACTGCGGTTGTAGATCCAATAAACAAAACCCAGGACAAACATATTTTTTGACCTGTCTATTTCTTTTTGCCCAAGATTTGATGATTTAAGGGCTTCCCTGGTCATTTTGGTTACATCTATTGTATGGACCTCATAATCATCCAATGTTTGATTATTCAGGGGGTTGACTCCTTCCGGGTATTTCGCCAACCTTAGGTTTTTAGCATCGAATCCACCTTCGTTGGCGATGATGATACCACCCTTTTTTAGAGTACTTAAATTAGCTTTTAGGGCGGCTGCGTTCATGGTCACCAGTACATCACATTCGTCGCCGGGTGTGTAAATATTAACACTACCAAATTTCAATTGAAACCCTGAAACCCCGGCAAGTGTGCCCTGAGGAGCCCTGATTTCAGCCGGGAAATTTGGAAAAGTGCTTATATCATTTCCGGACTGCGCTGCAGTATTAGTGAATTGACCTCCTGTCAATTGAATACCGTCCCCGGAGTCTCCGGCAAATAAAATCGTTGCTTCTTTTAGCTGTGTTCTCAATTTGTGTCAATCTAATTATCGAAAATAAAAGACTCCCTTTGATTCTGAACAATCTTTTGCTTTGAATACAGTCTTGTTAAAATCAGTAGGTTCAAGGATTAATAATGGGTTATTGAATTAGGATGCAATGATCGTAATTATCGGCCAAAAATTGTAAAATTGCTGAGGTTTGTTAAAGACATATTATATCAATGTCTCTCAATGAATCAAATGCTCAATATATTCTTTCAACATCACGAATCATCTCTTTACTCATGAATGTCGCAATTGTAGGATCCGGAGCCATGGGAAATGGTATTGCACATGTTTTTGGACAGCATGGTTTTAAAGTTGCAATCTTCGATGTATCAAGCGATGCATTGAATAAAGCGATGGCCACCATTTCAAAAAACTTGGATAGGCAGATAAGCAAAGGGTTAATTTCAGAAGAAGTGAAAACACTTACACTTTCAAACATTACAATATATACTGTCTTAAAAGATGCAGTGAAAAAGGCCGATTTGGTAATTGAAGCTGCGACAGAAAATGAGAATATTAAATTCGATTTATTTCGGAATTTAGATGAGTATTGTCCCAAACAGGCAATCCTGGCTTCTAATACCTCTTCAATTTCGATTACAAAAATTGGAGCCGTAACCAAAAGGCCCGGACAGGTTATCGGGATGCATTTTATGAATCCTGTTCCCGTCATGAAATTGGTAGAGGTCATAAGAGGGTATGCCACAACTGATGAGGTTACGAAATCTGTTATGGAATTATCTGTCCAGTTAGGCAAAGTACCCGTAGAAGTCAATGACTATCCCGGGTTTGTTGCCAATAGAATTCTGATGCCAATGATCAATGAAGCCATTTATTCCCTCTATGAGGGTGTTGCCGGTGTTGAGCAGATTGATACGGTAATGAAATTAGGCATGGCGCACCCAATGGGCCCATTGCAATTAGCAGATTTTATAGGACTGGATGTATGTTTATCAATTCTTAGGGTTCTTCACGATGGTTTTGGGAATCCAAAATATGCACCCTGTCCGTTGTTAATAAATATGGTAGAAGCAGGAAATTACGGTATTAAATCTGGCTGTGGTTTTTATTCCTATTCTGAGGGAATTAAAGAATTAAACGTTTCGGAGAGATTAAAACAGCATGGCTAAAAAAATCCAGAAAAAAAGAGCTCCTACCAGGAAGAAATCGACAAAAAATAAACCGGCAAATTCCAACTGGGGACTTATCGTAGGCCTTATTGGAATTATCCTGATTTTGTTCACCATAGCAAGTTATTACTATTTGAAGTTACCTGATTCTGAGGTCGCTAAAGGGAATGATTCCAATGATCAACCTCAATCTGCTCAACGGCTCGAGAAAAAGGGGGATGCCAGGGAGAGTGCTTTCGAAAAAGAAAAGACTGCAACTCTTCCGGGAGATGACCAATTAGAATCCGCAACTACCAATCCAAATGTTCCTGATTATAGCGGTATAGATTCATTCTATTTTACTAACTCATTTGATTTTGCGTGGCCGGCATATACAGTGGATGATCAGATAATTGAACATGAAGGCTATACATTATCTTATGATGAAAATAATGAACAACCATATTGGGTGGCAGAAAAATTGGAACGTTCCAATCTTGAACAGAATAAGTTCAATCGAAAAGATGATTTTCGTGAAGATCCATTGGTACGAACAGGGTCAGCTACTCTGAATGATTATAAAAATTCAGGTTATGACAGAGGACACCTGGCACCTGCAGCTGATTTTTCCTGGTCCAAAGAGGCCCTTGATCAGTCTTTCTTTTTAAGCAACATGAGCCCACAGAACCCCTCATTTAATCGAGGGATTTGGAAGAGGCTGGAAGAGAATGTTAGAAGATGGGCAATTTCCAATAATACGATTTATGTTGTTACCGGACCGATTATCAAAAAAGGTCTCACTCGAATTGGGAAAAACAAAGTAACGGTACCCGAATATTACTATAAAGCTATCTTGGATATCAAAGAGCCCGAATTGAAGGCTATTGCATTTATAATGAAAAATGAAAAGTCAGATGGTGATATATTTAAATTTGCAGTAACAATCGACGAACTTGAAAAATTTTCAGGCCTGGATTTTTTTCCATCCACCCCAGATGCGTTGGAAGATCAATTGGAAAAAGCCATCAGTACAAATCTTTGGAAATAAAACAACCCGAGCCTCAAAGTATGCATTTGCGTTAATGTCATTATGAATCTGTCACCCTACATATTCAGCGCTGTTCTCTTTTTCCTTACTCTCAATTTATTTGGTCAGGTATCAGAGAATAAAGTATTGGCAGATAAATATTTGGAAGAAGCAAAAATTCTTAATCAAAAAGGGCGATATGATGAAGCCAACATCATTTTTCGAAAAATTCTTTCACTTAGTGAAGTAATTCCAAGTGAGCTATGTTATCATTTCGCTGAAACACTTTATGGGATTGGACAATATCAAAACAGCAAAAACTTTGTTGATAAGTACTTTGAGCTAACCGGTAGTACAGGTGATAATTATGCCGAAGTAAAAATGCTTGAAGAAATGGTAGATAACCAGATGATAGCAATTAAAAAATGCGATTTATGTGATATTTCTGGTTACCGGTTAATTCCATGTGAGGAGTGTAATTCCGTTGGTACCGTTACAAAAGCCTGTCATTATTGCAAAGGTTATGGGGTTTCAGTTTGTACAAAGTGTCACGGTGAAGGCGTTTTGATTACCGAAAATAGTTTAGGAGTTAATCAGTACTACACTTGTGACAGGTGTAACGGCGATGGAATGGAAACGTGCCCGATTTGTTCTGGGGAAAAAATGTTGACAGTTGACTGTCCCGTTTGTTATGGGTCATTGAAACAATCAGGCACGGAACTGTGTGACCATCGGAATCACGACGTTCCGGCAGTGGAGGACCCATATGTATTTGAAAAGTCATCCAACTAAAGCTTTCTTTGCCAGTATATGGCACTCTCCAATTTAGATTTTTCAAAAAATGATGGGTTGATACCCGCAATAATTCAAGATTATCAAACTGGGAAAGTTTTGATGCTGGGCTATATGAACGAAGAAGCCATACAGAAAACTGAGGAATCTGGTTTGGTAACTTTTTATAGCAGGAGCAAGAACAGGCTTTGGACTAAGGGAGAGACATCAGGCAACCATCTCGAGCTTAAAGAGATGATTGCAGATTGTGATAAGGACACTTTACTGATAAAAGCCGAACCAAAAGGTCCAACCTGTCACACTGGTCAGGATACTTGTTTCGGAGAAAAGAACCAATCAGACTTAGCTTTTCTCTCAGTTCTGGAAGATATAATTCAAGACCGGAAGATTAACCCTGCAGAAGGGTCTTATACGACAGCACTTTTTAAAGACGGCATCAATAAAATTGCTCAAAAAGTAGGTGAGGAAGCGGTTGAAGTCGTCATCGAAGCGAAGGATGATAATGAAGGACTGTTCAAAAACGAAGTAGCGGATTTACTATTCCATACGCTCATTTTACTAAGAGAGAAGGACGTTCAACTAAGCGATATTGTTGAGATTTTGGAAGAAAGACACCAAAAATAGCGAGGGAACAATTCTTTCAAGGAACCACTCCATTAACCTTCTTCTTGAAATTCATTAATTTATGGCTAATTTAAGCTGACCAAACCTCAATTTAGAATGGAGAAATACGATGTATGTGTAATAGGGGCCGGGCCTGCCGGTTATACCGCAGCAATGCGGGCCATTGATTTCAAGAAACGTGTTTTACTTGTAGAAAAGAGAAGATTAGGGGGCGCAGGGATTCATCATGGTGCTTTGTCCAGTAAAACCTGGTGGGAGTTGTCACGAGAATTTTATCAAATAAGGGTGCAAAGTCGGAATTACAATTTTGATGAGCCAAAAATCAATTTCAATAAGGTGAAATCCGAAGTTTTGGATGCTGCCAGGGAACGTACGGATTTATTGGAACACCATATGTATAACCTTAACGTTTCCTGTGACGAAGAGATTTTTTATTACATCAATGGAAATGCGAAAATAATAAATAAAAATACGGTCCAAATAACCAAAACCGATGGCGAAATAAGCATTAATGCCGATCATATTATTATTGCTTCGGGGAGTAGACCAAGATATTTGCCTCACATTCCAATTGATGAAAAGATTGTGATGACCAGCGATGGGATTGATAAGATGGATGCTTTCCCAAGGAGTATGGTGATAGTGGGAGCTGGAGTAATTGGATGTGAATTCGCTACAATTTTTTCAAACTTTGGTCAGACAAAAGTGAATCTCATTGATAAGGGTGATCGCATTCTGCCCTTTGAAGATGAGGACATCGTTCGGGTGATTGAGGGTAACCTGGAAGCAAAAGGTGTTCTCATACACAGAAATTCCAAACTGATAAAAATGAATATTGATGATAATGGCATGGTGGTTTATACACTTGAGTATACCGATGGATCCAAAGAGGTTTTCAGGGTGGAAAAGGCACTGGTTTCGGTTGGAAGGATGCCTAACTACGAAAATTTATTTGATGATACTTTGGGAATAAAGATTGATAATCGTGGAATTGTTGATGATCTGACTCAGACCACTGTTGAAAATATTTGGGCAGTCGGTGATGTAACAGCTGATATTGCTTTGGTGAATGTGGGAGAGTTAGAAGGCAGGTATGCCGTTGAGCGAATTTACGGTAAACCCAAGAAACCACTCATTTATGAGAACATTTCAACAATAATGTTTTTGTCACCTGAAGTAGCCGGTGTAGGACTGAATGAGATCAAGGCAAAGGAACAAGGAATTGATTATAAAGTGGTAAGCCTTGATTACAGTTGTATTTCCAGGGCTATTGCCATGAGAAATACTCAGGGTTTTATTAAAATACTTGTCACCAATGATGATGAGATGAATATACTTGGGATGCGTGTGGTGGGTGAACATGCTTCCAGTGCCATTGAAGCTGTGGCACTTCTCATTTCGATGGGACTGGGAATTGAAGAGCTGGCAGAGTTAATTCATCCCCATCCTTCGATTATTGAAGGTATTCAGGAGTGTGTAAGGATGCTTTTGAACAAGTCAATGCTTAAACCGAAGGTGCTTAGGGAGGCTATGAAATGCAGAAGTTGCAAGAATGGTGTTTACGAGGATATTGTTTTTTAGAAAGAACCAATACCTATAAAAAATTTCCCTCCGATCTACGACACACAGACCAATCTTGGAAAAATACTGAAGTTTTAAAATTGGAGTGGTCTGTGGGCTACAGACCATGGTGTTAGAGATTTGAATTAGAGTGATCTGTGAGAAAATCATAGCTATATCTGAATTATCCTACCTTCAATCCCAAGCCTTTCATCCTTACCCCCTCTTCCCATAGCTACACTATTGAGAAACGAGACCGCCACCTTGTCATCATCAAAGGCAAGGAAGACATGTTCTCCATGTATGGTCTCAGCAAACTTCAAGCTGACTTGTAAAGTATTTTCGTCTTTCCAGGTTGCGCTGGCAACGTATTTTGACTCAACTGGAATCTGGGCACCAATAGGGTATAGATCTTCAGGGCTTTTTATTTGATCAGCTTCAATCCATTGTTGAATGCCACAATTGATGACCTCACTTTTGATTTTGTTTATTTCGACCTGGCATCCAGCGTCAGAGTAATTGACGGTTATTGACTTTATGCCATAATCATTTTCCTCGAAGGTGAATTGTTTCCCTGATATGTCTTTAACCAAATCTGATGATGCATTGAAAGCAGGGGGAAGCATTGCCAGGCTACTAATTTTAGAAGCAACTGAACGCTGTCCATCTTCATCTTGCGGCAAGGCGAAATCCTGGAAAGCAGGAAGTAAATTTTTCCATATAATATTCATAGAAGCCTGCATATCAAAACTCTCAGATGTTATGGCCACAATAGCGTCCTGATCAGGCATTACAATACAGTACTGACCAAATGCACCATCTCCACGATAGACCTTATCCGGAATGCATCTCCAAAATTGATAACCATATCCTTCGGACTAATCACCATTATCTTCTTGGGAAGGCACCTGGTATTTAGTCGCTTCATCATCCCATGATTCCGGAAGTAGTTCGGTTTCATTCCATTTGCCTTTTTGCAAATAGAGTAGGCCAAGTTTTGCAATATCCTCCGTCCTTACTCTCAGTCCATAGCCACCTGTATTAACACCTCTGGGACATGTCTCCCAGTCAGCTCCTTCAATTCCAAGTGGTACAAAGAGTCTTGGTGTAAGGTATTCAATCAATGTTTTCCCTGTCAACTTCTGAACAATGTTTGAGAGCATGTAGGTAGCGCCAGTATTATACAGGAATTGTGTGCCCGGATCATGTTCAAGCTCCTGGGCCAGGAATGCTTTTGGCCAGTTGCCATCCGGTTCAACTCTCATACCATCCATTGTGCCAGTGCCATGTCCTGTATTCATGGTTAATAAATGTCGTACCTCCATCGAGGCAAGTCTTTCGCTGATCCCATCAGGTGTATCATCGGGAAAAAATGATACCACTTTGTCATTGACCATTAAAAGGCCTTCGGAGACCGCTAATCCAACTGCTGTAGAAGTGAAGCTTTTACTCAAAGAATAAAGCGTATGCTTTAGTTCTGAAGCAAAAGGCGACCACCATCCTTCGGTGATCACTTTCCCATGCCTTATTATCATCAGACTATGAAATTCAATTCCACTTTTCTCAATCTCAGCATAAAGATTCAAGAGACTCTGAGAACTTACTCCTTGTTCCTCAGGCGTACTTCTTGGTAAGTCTGAGGTTTCGACAGAAGTAATTGTCGTCGGGTGAGTTTGGTTACATGAGTTTAAAACAGGAATAAATCCGACCGCCAGGGCACCAGTCCCAATTTGCTTGATAAATGTCCTTCGTTTTGGCATAGCTAAGTTGTGAAGTAGTTTCTAATTAAGGAGTTCATCGAAGCTCCAGGAAAGATAATACAGGCCTCCAATATTAGGATTGGCAAAACCTGTTTGGTAGTATTTGTTAAGAATATTGTTTCCACCAAGTTTGATGACACTCTTCAGATTTTTAAACTTATAACTGACTTGCGCATCCAATGAGTTATAACTTGGGATTGTTCCGGTACCAGCGGCAGATTCCCATAAAAAGGATTGCTGCCAGCGCCAGTTTAAAGCGAATCCAAGATTATCGAGGATGTTTCTGTTTGAAAATCCTAAATTGATACGATACCTAGGGGTATTAAATTCAGCCTGGGCGCTTGTTTCATCAAGTTTTTCAATATCATTATAAGCAATGCCCCCTTTCAGAACGTACCCTTTGTCCATTAACCAGTCGGCACCAAATGCCCATCCGTATGCCGTAACTGGCTGATCACTGCTAATGCTTGTCCGGTAGAGTTGTTCATTGGCCTGATACGGGTTCTGGGCGATATTAATGAAATTGATAAATCCATTGAAAGTATTAACGTAGACATACGTATCGACAAGAAGTTTATCATTGAAAAGACCCTTGTATCCACCTTCGAATGCCGTAACCCGTTCAGGTTTAAATACGGGGATCGTAAATACTCCGGAAAGTGTATCTGGCCGATCCACAATAGGATTGGGGCCACTGAGACGGTAAACAGGGTTTTCATCAAAATTGAATTTGTTGTGAATGGCTTTTACACCACCGATGACTCTAAATACTCCCACATCGAGATCGGTCCATTGATCCTGAATGGCCGGAAACCTGAATGCGGTTTGGACGGAACCCCTGAAATAATGATGCTTCTCAGCAACTGGCTGGTAAACAACTGAAAACCTTGGTGTGATCCGGCCATCGAAATTATCGCTTTTGTCAAACCTCGCCGACCCGGTAAATCGCAGTTGGTCACCAGCAACTTTTTTGTTTACCTGAATGAAGGATCCAAATTGCTTGACCCTGATCGGATTTCCTGGTTCATCGAAGAATATGGTGCCTTCGGAATTGATATTGTATATCCTATAGTTGACGCCAATCATGATGTCAGCAAATTCAATTTTGTCTCCGAAGTGATACACTCCCTCAATGTTATACATTGAAGTTTTGTCAACAATTCGGCTTCCTGATAAGGTCTCGTCAAGCTTACTGGTAATGATCTGTTGTTTAAGGTTTTCAAATTCCGGTGTTCCAGGGATTGGTAGTGATGGTTTGGTCGGATCATTGATAGTTCCGTTCGAGAGGCGGTTATCAGCAGTTGCTCTGGCTGAGGCATGGGCAGCTTCTGCGTTACCACTGAATAAAAAAGCAGGTGTAAATCGTTCAAGATAATCTCCAAACCACTGGGCATCGTCTTTCCAGGTGCTGTTCATAAAAATCGCCGTATTTCCCGCATCATAGGTATCACCAGCTTTTTCCTGGATACTCCATACACGAATAAAGTAGTTCGGGCTTTTCAACTCTATCTTGCCATTGATTGCACTGAAATTCACCAGAGAAAACCGGTTTTGAGCCGTGTAAACACTTGTGCCAGTGCCTATTCCAACCTGGCCACTTAATTCAAGTTCTTCGTTTATTCTGTAATTGAGCGACAAATTTCCTAGAAGATTTTTTGTATCATAGTCCACGAGATATTTTTCGTCGAAACCAGTTCTGGTCACATTTTGATTCGGGAATGCTCCCACGATGTAATTCACTGTATCGATATAGGCCTGGCTACCAGGTGTCAGCCCGATAGCATTTGCAATGCCAGTTGCGACATTAGGGGCAAAGTCTTTTAAATTAATCCCCACTTCATCGCCATAAACGTTCACACCGTCATACCCAGGATTAGTCAATCTAGTCGAATTGGGATCATCCGGATTAGCCCTGTCACGCTTATCGTTGGCATTCCAATCAATCGCCCGTACATAGTTAACGTTGACCTTAAAGGCAAATTTGTCGTTGTATGCTTTGGCATACCTTAGACTAAAATCTCCCATGGGAGCGGTACTACTTCGGTAATTGGCTCCAACATGCATTAGACCAGTCTGAGTGGAAAAACTCAATCCCTGGTAATCAAAGGGATTTTTACTTTGCATTAAAACCGTTCCATTAACTCCCCCGGCGCCATAAAGTGCGGAGGAGGCCCCCACCAGTAATTCGACACTTTCAACATCCAATGGAGGTATTCCGAAGATATTACCTGCGGCAAAGCTTAATCCCGGGACTGCGTTGTCCACACCATCAATAATCTGGTTAACCCTAAAATTTGTATTTCCATTAAAACCTCTCGTGTTGATTGTTTTAAAAGTGAAACTCATTTTATGAATGTCAACCCCTTTCAAATGAGCAATGCTTTCATAGAAGTCCCTTGCGGGCGTTTGTCTCATGTCCAGGATGTCGAGTTTTTCAATTGAGACAGGAGACTCAAGGATGCTTTCTTCAAATCTGGAAGCTGAAATGACTACTTCCTGGCCAAGAATTACAGATTCATCTAATTGGATATTGATTTCAGATTGTGGATTTGTTATTTCGATTTCCTGACCACTGAATCCCACACTTGTAATGATCAAGGTGAATGGTGGAGAGGATTCGGTTCTTAGGTAGTAGTTACCTGAGGGATCTGTTGTAGTACCTATAAGCTTGTCCCTTATTTTAAGATTAACCCCGACAAGTGGGTCGTTATTTTGATCAGTAACCTGACCCGAAATAACGGTTTGAGCTAAAATTGATAGTACGGGGAGAGCATTTGCAATGAGTACTGTCAAAAGTCTTCTACCCATGATTTGGATTTATATTGGCTAAATAATTCACATCACTGATTGCTGTCAAATATAATGGGTTTTGAAAATGGTATTGATGCGCCGGGATAATGAATTGCATTTGTCCTGGAAAAGATATTGGAATCTTTCTATATGTTTCCATTAAGCCTTTTATTTGCCAAGACTTAAAATAAATATCATGAAGAAAAGAAAAACCATAAATATCCTGTCCTGGTTATTGAATTTTGCAATCATTGTTTCAGTATTTTCTTGTGGTGGCAGTGATGATGATGACGATAATGACCCGGAAGTTGATCCCCTCGTGGGTACTTACATCTTTAAATCGGCGGAATTTGCCGCAGGGGCTACAGTAGCGGTTTTGAATGATCCTACAGATCCTACATTGGGTACTTCAGAGGTCACTTTCATGGTTGACGATGATGCCTATGCATTTGTTGGAGGAGCTTTAATAGCGAAAGCGCCTTGCACTAATCCAACTTCAACCCAAATACAGATAAGGGAAGATAATACGACATATTATGTATGCAGTGGTGAGATGAAGGAAGCCAGAATGGGTTCGTGGATGGTTAGTACGGATGGATTAAATTTTACGTTGAGCATTATTGACCCTGCTTTCGACGTAATTATGCCGGGATTTACACTGGCCAATGATGAAATAAGCGGGACTGCCATTATACCAATCCCTATCGATCAATCGGTTGTGACGGGCGCCTCTTTACCCGGAGGAGGATTGAATATACAAGCGATACCAATGAATATTGTGTTTGCTAAAGTATAACAATAGTAAATGAGGGATATTTCCCTTTTCTATTCTCAATTTTCAGAATTAATCAAACTTGCATTCTGATCAGGTAAAGAGTATTTTGTTTTTAAATTACCTACTACAAAATTTCCAACGTCTCTCCCCTGATCCACACCATTGGTAATTGCCGGCATATAGTGGATACCTCCATATATCCGGCTGATAGCAGCTTCGGAACTGGCGTTCAGAAACGATGTGAATGACCGTGGTGGCATGCCATATTCAACTTCTGTCGTATCAAGAAAATGGAATTCCTCCCCAAACAGATCGGTGAGTGTTGTAGCAGCTGCGGTCGATATAACACTGTGTCCGCTGGTATATTCCGGGAATGGTGGCGTTTGCAGGAGGGGAGCCCAATCCTGATCTACAAATTCGTTGATTACTGTCTCTGGCCTAATCAGAATACTACGCCACTTCTCATCCCAGCAAACGATAAACGCGTCAAATAGAGAGATTGATACCCGGGAAAAGGCTTCCGCGGTTTCCATAAAATTGCTTTGTGATTGCCTGGTGCTAATAGCTGTTATTCCGATCCAATGGCCACCGGGAGTAATTTTTTTAGTAGCAAACATGGCATGACCGGAATGGTGCGAAACAAAAGGATTGCAATCCCAGAATTTTGCTATTTCCTCCTGCTCCTGATCGAGATTGACGCCTATGTCATATACTTCCATCATCTCCCTATGGAACAGACTGTTTTCATCCATGTCATATGGCGTTGGTGGAGGGGGAACAAACTGGCTGGCTGAATCAAGAATGAGTAACCTTATTTTATTCCAACTGGGTTCGATGCCTTCGGCATAGTCAGGAGGTGTTGGTTTCCAGGCATAAGGTTCATTCTTAACGGTGTATTTTGGGAAAGTGCGTGTTTGCTTGTAATTGTCCTTGTCAGCCCACGCAAGAATATGGTTTGCCACAACTTCACCATAGGCAATGGATTCATTAAAAACTGGCGATGGAATGCCGCTATCTTCAATTTCCTCCCATAGCTTTTTTTCAAAAGCCTCAATTCGATCCTCGGAAAATATCATGGTTTTACCGACAACAAGGAATGCCTTGAGGGCCGCCACTTCATGACTGATTTCTTTAGTTTTATCTGGTTGGGGAGGTAATTCAAGATCGGTTAGCTGCCCTGCCATGGACTGGTATCCATTGTATCCCGGGATCAATGCTTCATAGGCGGCAATACTTGGGTAGGCATAAATGCGACTGGCAACAGGAGGGGAGAATATGTCATAGACGATGACATCAGTCAGCGCTTTCATTGAGCGTTGAAACAACTCAGGATCCGTGGTAAATGGTTTGTAGTCAACAGGTTCGCAACCAATGAATAATGAAATAAAAAAAGAAATAAAGACTATTTGTTTCATTTTCCTACTGCCTGATATTTTTCAAATTGCCCTGTAAATTGATAAATATTCAGTTGCCAATGATGATTTAATTATACTATCTGAATGCCAATACAGGATTTAGTGGTCAATCGGCCAATCGGTTTAAGATTTATACCCCAATGTTTACATTCTTTATTGAAAATCTCAAGGGAATTGTGATCAACTGATATCAATAGACCGCCACTGGTCTGTGGATCGGCAAGAATTGTCCGCTGATAATCCGAAATTTCCGAAACTTTATCGCCGTAACTGTCCCAGTTGCGATTAGTTCCGCCGGGTACACACTTTTGAGCAATATACTCATCAATAAAATTGAATTTTGGAATAGCGTTGAAATCAATTTCCGCACTAAGATCGCTACCCTCACAAATTTCTATCAAATGACCCAACAAGCCAAAGCCAGTAACGTCGGTGAGTGAGTTTACATAGTCCAGTTCTCCTAGTTTCACCCCAAAGTCGTTTAACTTTAGCATCGAATGCCTGGCTTCCTCCAGGTGCTCAGCTTTTGCAAGGCCCTTTTTTTGAGCCGTTGAGATAATCCCCACACCAAGTTTTTTGGTAAGAAAAAGATAGGAACCTTCCTTGGCTGATGAATTCTGCTTAATATTTTTCTTATCAACTTGTCCGGTTACCGCCAGTCCGAATATTGGCTCCGGGCAATCAATGCTATGGCCCCCCGCCAGACTGATTCCAGCTTCCTGACACACTTTTCTGCTTCCTTCCAAAACCTCATGAGCAAATTCAGTTGGAATTTTGTCTATGGGCCAGCCCAGAATGGCTATTGCCATCAAAGGCCTTCCACCCATCGCATAGATATCGCTGATAGCATTGACTGAAGCAATGGCACCAAAATCGAAAGGGTCATCAACGATGGGCATGAAGAAATCGGTGGTACTTATGATGGCTTTACCATTGCCAAGGTCATAAACAGCTGCATCGTCCTTTGTCGAATTTCCAACCAATAGATTCGGATCAATGCGATGATTTCCTGTGCCAATTATTCCTTCCAGCATTTTGGGAGAAATTTTGCATCCACAGCCGGCGCCATGGCTATACTGCGTTAACTTAATTGTTTCCATATTATATTTTATTCTGTGCGATGCTCAAAACATTATTTGCAATTTTAGTGGCATCAAAATTATCTGAATAAGTGCTTTCCAGCAGTTGTTTGTTTTTGCGCTCAAGCGCATTACTATACGCTTTGTCATAGTAGGTGAGGAGAGTATCAGCGGTGCCTGCAATGTTGCCAGCGATCAAATTCTCAATTGCTTCTTTCATATGTTGGCCGCCCAGTTTTTTCTCAATCTTTCGGATTCGTGCTTCCAGGTCAGCTGCTTCAAAGTTGCCATACTCATTAACCAAACGCTTAACCCGCTCCTGTTTACTTATTTCAACCCTGATAAGTCTACTCTTTCTCATCTGATCCCAAATATCATTCGGGATAAATATCTTGCCAATTGCGATAGATTCGTCTTCAAGCCATATCCTTTTCGAAACATCCTGGTGTGCCAATTCCCAAAAAAGATCATTTTGAAACTGTTCCGTTGTAGGCTGGTTCGATTTGCCTAATCCGCCAAAAACTGATCCCTTGTGATTAGCCAAGGCTTCAAGGTCAATTACCTGCTCTCCCTCGGCTTTGAGCGCATTTAGAATTTCAGTTTTACCGCTACCCGTTGACCCTGTAAGAATCACGAATCGAAAGGAGGTTGAAAAGTATTTGAGAGCATGGTTGCGAAACGCTTTGTAGCCTTTATGGAGCGTAACTGATTCGATATCAGAAGTGTTGAATAGCCAGGCCATGCTTTCAGAGCGCATGCCTCCACGCCAGCAATGAACAAGCAACTTGTCTTTTAGATTAAGTGACTTCGCCTTGAGAACGAAATCCTTCATTTTGGGTCCAACGATTTCAAGTCCCAAAGTGATCGCCTCCTCCCGGCTAACTTGCTTGTAGGTTGTACCTACCTGTGCTCTTTCTTCATCGTTGAATAGCGGGATGTTAACTGCACCGGGAATGTGGCCATGGTTAAACTCTTTTGGCGACCGGACATCTACCACGGGATTCTCTTCCGCCAGTTCTAAAAACTCATTGATTTGTATTACCGCCATCGGTGGCAAAGTTAGCAAGGGCAGGGTAGTGAGGGCGGTTGTCCTTAAAAGAATCTTATCACTTAATTTCGTTCATTCATTATTCCTATTGTTTAATGCTGAAGCCTTACTACCAAAAAGAGTTGATTGAAGCCGGCTGCGACGAAGCGGGCAGGGGATGTCTTGCTGGGCCAGTTGTGGCTGCCGCTGTAATTCTGCCAATAAAATTCAGACACAAAACACTCAATGATTCGAAGCAGCTTAGCAAAAAACTGAGAGACGAACTTGAGCTTGAAATTAAAAAGAAAGCATTGGCATGGGCTGTTACTGAAGTATCAAATGAAGAGATCGATGAGATAAACATCCTCAACGCTTCTTTCAGGGCGATGCATTTGGCCGTATCAAAATTGCAATTGAAACCTGAAATGCTCCTGATTGACGGCAATAGGTTTACACAATACAAGGATTTGTTGCATCAATGTATTGTTAAAGGCGATGCGAAGTTTTATTCCATTGCTGCCGCTTCGGTACTAGCCAAAACACATCGTGACAGATTGATGAAGAAACAATCGGAAGTTTATCCGGGCTATAAATGGGAGACCAATGTGGGTTATCCAACTTTGGAGCATCGGGAAGGGATCAGGCAGTTGGGAATTACGCCGCTACATCGGAAAAGCTTTCAGTTATTACCGATTCAGTTTGAGTTGTTTGAGGAGTAGGCGTGTATATAATGAAATGTTTCAAAAGGATTAAATTTCATGAATGTATTGTTAGTGGATTTCATCTACATTGTTAACATTTCGTTTTTTCATTAAATTTTATGCTATTCATCCGCTATTCTATTTAAGTAAGTTTTCCTTCGGCAAACAGCCTTCTAATCTCTTTTTTGTCAAATTTACCAACGCTGGTTTTTGTCACTTCATTTATATATACATAGTCCCTGGGAATCTGATACTTTGCAAAGTCTCTTGACAAAAATCCAATTAGTTCGTCATCTGTAAGTTTATCCTGATTATCTAACAAGACTATTAACGCCAAAGGTCTTTCTACCCATTTTTCATCTGGTATAGCAATTACGGTTGCCTCCTTTATTTTGGGATGAGACATTAATGCAGATTCTAGCGCTACACTGGATATCCATTCACCTCCACTTTTTATGAGGTCTTTCGTTCTATCCTTAATTTCCATATATCCATCCTCATCAATCGTGCTAACATCACCTGTTTTAAACCAACCATCTTCTGTAAAACTTTCATGATTATTCATTTTAAAATAGGAACTCACGGTCCATGCACCTTTTATTTGTAATTCTCCCATGGTTTTCCCATCCCGTGGTGCCAAAGAGCCGTCATCTTTTACAATCCTTAACTCCACTCCTGGAAAACCAATACCCTGTTTGGCACGAATTTCGAGTTTTTCCTTATCGGATAATTGCTCATGTTTTGGTTGTAATCGGCTAAGTGTTCCCAAGGGCGATGTTTCAGTCATTCCCCATGCCTGAACCCCTTTTATTCCAAAATCTTTTTCAAAACCCTCAATAAGACTTTTAGGTAAAGCAGAGCCTCCTACAAGATATTCTTCGAGTGCTAGTTTCTCATTTGGTGGATTCTTCTTAATAGCCTGGTAAACACCAAGCCAAATTGTTGGAACCCCATTCGCTTTATTAACTTTCTCTTCTTTAAGAATTTTAATAATGGCATCAGGTTGCAAATTAGATGAGGGTAGTACCATGTTTGATCCAGCCAAAAGACACATATAGGGAAATCCCCATGCCATTACGTGAAATTGTGGTACAACCAATAAAATGGTATCTCGATTACTAAAATTTCCTGCATTTGGTGATAGAATGGTAGATGCATGCAAAAACGTAGACCTATGAGAGTACAAGACCCCTTTTGGTAAACCAGTTGTTCCGCTTGTATAACACATACCGCTGGCATCATTTTCATTTAACGAAGGAGGGGTGAAACTCCCCTTGCCTACTCGATGTGTGCTTCTTATTTAATTTTGGCTTCTACTTATTTGAGTGAAGTCCAATTCGATTTCCTTCAGTATCAAGAATTTGAGCAAAAAAACCAAAATCACCAATGTCCGTTTTTGGTACAATTAATTTACCTCCTGCCGATTCTACAAGCTTTGCTTGTGATGCAACGTCTTCACAAGAAAAGTAAATGATAGTTCCATCTGCGCTTGGGTTACTTCCTTCTGCCTGTACCAAACAGCCAGCAGAACCTACTTTGTCAGGTTCGCCAAACATATACATGTTACTGTCTGGCATTTCAATAAATTGAAATTCTAGTTCAAATACTTTCGCGTAAAAGTCTTTAGCTCTCTCGAGATCTGTTGTGGCAATTTCCAACCATTGTACTGGATTTTTCATATTGATTAATTTTATGTTTGTCAATTACAATTTAAATGAGCCTACTTGGCTCGCATTTTATTTCCTCGTTTTTCATGAGTTACTTCAGCAAGTCCAAGTGCTTCCATAAGAGGTGGAATATACATTCCAAAGCGTCCCTTAAATCCCTTTTTCAGTCCGTACCAACCCCCTATTGGGTTATCCACGGATCTGCCCCAGTGTTCTATAGTATCCGGTTTTGTGTCTACTTTTTCGTCTTTACTGCCAAGTTCCATCCATTCACCTCGTTTTTTCAGCATTTCATGGCAAGTCATCAATACATCTAAGATCGTAATGAAGAATGGTAGCCTTGACAGTGCAAACTAAAATTTCTTTTCCGTCCTTTTCGTCAACATGCATTGTATATTCTGAAGAAAGTCGAGGAGTTTTGAGTATTAAGGGATTTTCCTTTGTTCCAATTTTCACTTTGTAATTCATATCATTGTTATTTGTCCCATAATTTATTCTTTAAAGTTGCACATAACGCCACTATATCAATCGTGGCGTGTGGTTTAGTTTAAGTTTTGGCTACAAGATAGCCAAATCTCTGATTTGCGCTATCCCTTTTTGATTCCATAGTGCTAATCTGAGATATGGCGGGGCTTCCAGTATGCAGAGAACTTTCATTTATAGCTGAACCGCCATGATTTGATTACAGAATGTTGGCATACGTTTTTTCTTTTGTTAAATAATGTATGATTAATGTGTTAATTTGTGATGTGTTTATATGTTAATTGTATGTACGATGTAAATACAATGTATATGATTGATATATAGTATTATAAGTGTGTATTTGTTAATTGTTATTTGGGTGAATTGTTAATTGTTAAGTGGCTAATATGTCAAAATATTTTGAATTGAAGTTAGTAGAGCCTGAGTTTGGATCAAACCTTACGAGTTTGATTCTCGAATTGGATCATTTGCGTAAAAAAAAATTAGGAGGTTCAACTCACCCACAGGTGTTCTTTCAGTTAAAGCACATATTTCACACGTTAGAAAGTATTGGTTCAGCTCGAATTGAAGGAAATAACACAACAATAGCAGAATACATTGAGACTAAGTTAGAGGATAATGAGTCACCTAAAGGACAGGGTATCATAGAGATTCGAAACATTGAAAAGGCCATGGCCTTTATTGAAGAAAATGTCGAAGGGTACAATATAAATAGAATGTTCGTCAGTGAGATGCATAAACGGATAGTTGATGAACTTATTCCACCTCCAGAAGGAGAAGGAGATCACACTCCAGGGTATTACAGAAATACGAATGTCAAAATCGCAAAATCGGATCATGTTCCCCCAGACTGGTCTAGGGTTGACGAATTCATGGATGAACTTTTTGACTTAATAAACAAGGAGGATGAACCACAGTATGACTTATTAAAAGTAGCAATAGCTCATCATCGGTTCGTTTGGGCTCACCCATTTGGAAATGGGAATGGAAGGACGGTGAGACTTTTTACATATGCAATGCTGCTTAAACTCGGGTTTAATGTGAATGTTGGTCGTATTCTAAATCCGACAGCAGTGTTCTGTAGTAATAGAGATGATTATTACAAGTACTTGTCTGCTGCTGATAATGGATCAAAAGAGGGGCTTTTATCCTGGTGTGAGTATGTGTTGGGTGGTTTAAGACATGAAATAGAAAAGATAGATAACCTATTGGATTATGAGTTTCTTAAGAGTCAGATACTTATCCCAACCATTAATTATTCAGTTGAAAGAGAATTTCTAACCAATCTTGAATCTAAAATACTCAAAAAAGTAATTGAGAAACAGAAAATTAAATCCAGTGACCTTAAAGAAATTTTCAAAGGAAAAGTTTCGGCTGAAATCTCTCGTCAAATAAGAAAACTTATTGACAAAAAAATGCTCATACCAATTAAGGAGGGTAAGCGAACGTATGTATTAAGGTTTGATAATAATTATTTACTAAGGGGTGTTATCAACTCTCTTGGTGAAAAGGGATTTCTACCTGTTCGTGATGAGTGATAATACATGATAACTATTTGGTAAGCCCAGTAAGCCTGCCTTACCGTTAGGCTAAAATAACCAAAATGCAGATAGCAACGGAAG
>JAQCLE010000138.1 GCA_027592755.1 Bacteroidota bacterium
TCATTATCAAGCAGATGCACTCATTTTTTACCCCTTATAATCTCTAATTTCTAATTCACACAACTGGTTAAACTAAAAATAAATCAATGAAAAAGGATATGACATTTAAAGGAATTTGCATTAAAACAGGGAATCAGATTGTATTAAATAATATGAGTCTGGTATTAATTTCTATTTTCATATTTATTTATTCAAATACGTATTCCCAAAGTGCTGATTGGAGAAACCTGGAAAACGCGATATCTGAATTACCAGATGAGAGTTATTGTGATCAGCCATATTCTGTCGTAAATAGTAAGGGTGAATGGGTAGTGGTTATGACAACCGGTGCTGGAGTTGAAGGGCAGCCTGGGCAACATGTTGTTTCCACCATTAGTAAAGACAAAGGGAAATCCTGGTCCCCTCTTGTAGACATAGAACCGGCTAACGGTCCTGAAGCCTCATGGGTAAATCCTTTGATAATTCCTTCCGGCAGAATTTATGTATTTTATACCTATAATTCTGAAAACCTGAGAGAAGTGCTAAACTCAAGCGGAGTTCCAATTAAACGTGTAGATACCTTCGGGAAAATGATGATGAAGTTTTCGGATGACGGGGGTTATAGCTGGTCTGACAAACGTTATGAAGTACCCATAAGGAATTTTGAAATAGACAGAAATAACATTTACAAAGGTGAAATTCAATTTTGGTGGAGTATAGCCTTACCTATTATCCACGATAATGGAGTTTATTTTCCTTTATCAAAAGTGGGAAATTTTGGAGAAGGTTTTATGGAATCCGGTTCAGGAGCTATTCTTTACAGTCCAAATATTTTAACAGAAAAAAACCCCGGAAAAATCAAATGGGAAACATTGCCTGATGGTGATTTGGGCTTGTTGCCCCCCGAAGGAAAAGTTGCCGATGAACATAACATTGTTTCCATGAGTGATGGAAGTCTCTATTGTGTCTATCGGACTAATAGAGGTCATAATGTGCAGACATACAGTCGCGATAATGGCCATACCTGGACATCTCCTGAATGGGCCACTTATACACCGGGAGGAAAAGTGATGAAGCAACCGCGTTGTCTAAATAAAATTTACAAATTCAAAAATGGGAAATATGCCTTATTTTTTCATAATAATTCTTCAAGGCATTATAGTTCACATCCGTTGGGAAATCGAAATCCGACCTGGTTGGCTGGTGGTATTGAAAAGGATGGATATATTCACTGGACTCAGCCAGAGGTTTTTTTATACGATATGGACTATTCCAAGGGTATCTCATATCCTGATTGGATAGAGGATGAAGGAAATTATTATTTTACAGAAACCCAAAAAACCATAGCACGCATCCATCAAATACCCAATGAGTATATGGAAATGCTTTGGGAGCAGGGGGAAAATCCGAAAAAGTCGACTGAAGGTCTTATTTTGGAACTTCGGGATAAATCCTGTAGGCAAGGGCAGGAATTTAACATGCCTGAATTAGGAAACTTATCTAAGGGCGAAGGCTTTTCATTGGAGCTGAAAATTGAACCATCTGACTTGATAAAAGATCAGGTAATAATAGATACGAGACGAAAAGAAAATGATGGGTATGGCGTTTCTGCAAAATTAGCTGGAAATGGACTGCTCATTAAAATATTGAAGTCAGGAGCTCTTGAATTTGTAATGGACGATGGACGTTCTCCGTTAATCTGGTCTTCCGGTACTGACTTGATAAAAGCGAATGAACTCAATCACATTATTATAAATGTTGATGCAAAATCTAAAATGCTCACGTTTGTAATCAATGGAGAATTATGGGATGGTGGTGAAAGGCCTTTCGGTTATGCCCGGTTTAATCCTTTTATGTATGATGTGAACGGTGAGAGTAAGGTTAGTTTCTCAAAAGATTTTGAAGGAAATATTCAGACTTTCCGGATATATAATCGATTTCTTTATACCTCAGAAGCGATTAATAATTATTTATTCGATCAATGAAATTAGCTTTATGCTTTTTATTATTAAACTCATTGTTGTTGGGTTGTGTACACGCAAAACAGGATAATCCGGAAAAACCAAACATTGTTTTTATACTTGCTGATGATTTAGGGTACGGTGATTTGCAATGTTATGGAAATCCATATATTGAAACCCCGGCAATTAACAAGCTGGCAAACAATGGAATCCTTTTTACCAAATATTACAGCCCTTCACCTCTTTGTGCACCCGCAAGAGCTGCTATATTAACAGGGATGTACAATCACCGTACTGGGGCCATTGATGTATCATCAAACAGGGCAATTGACAGGATTGCTCTTTCTTACAAAACAATGGGCGATTATTTTAAAGGTGATGGTTATTCCACCGCAATGATCGGGAAGTGGCACAATGGATTGTATGATTTGCAGTATCATCCCAACAAGAGGGGATTCGATCATTATTTTGGTTTTTTAAACGGTATTCAGGATTACTGGAACTGGAATCTTGACCTCAACGGAATAAATGTTCCTGCTGACGGACGATACCTTACGGACGTAATCACAGAGGGTTCCCTTGATTTTATAGAAAAAAATAAGGATAATCCTTTTTTCCTTTTTATTTCTCACCATGCCCCGCATCTGCCATACCAGGCGCCAGATAGTCTTATAGGAAAATACCTGGAAAGAGGGAAAGGCGAATTAAACGAAAATGTGGCAACCATTTATGCAATGATTGAATCAATGGATTATGGAATTGGTTTGGTTGTTAAAAAACTTGAAGAATTAGGTATCAAGGATAATACCATAATCGTTTTTACCAGCGATAACGGAGGTTTTAATTTAGGGGACGATAAGCGTTACCAAGCTGGGCTTTCCGGTACTAAAAGTATAGTTTTAGAGGAAGGAATCCGTGTTCCTGCTATTATTTCATGGCCAGATAAGTTTCATGAAAATACAATTGTTACAACCCCTGTTTATGGCTGTGACTGGCTTCCTACATTATTAAAACTTGCCGGGAGCTCATCTGACATAATCGAAACCGCCGATGGATTTGACATTTCTGATATCCTGATGAAAGAAGGCAACAACGCAATTGAAAAGAGGATCATGTATTTTCAGAAAAACAGGTACCATCCAGTTGCTCATTCTGACGCAGCAATTATTGAAGGTAAATGGAAATTGTACTGGCCCGGCATATCTGAAACTATGGGAAAAGAAAGCAAAGACAATGCCTCTGTATGGAATGGAGCAACAGAACGTCATTGGGAAATGCCTTGCGATACCATAATTCCTTTATGGAGGGGTGCTGTCCCTTTCCCGCCAATACTGTTTAACCTCGCAGAAGATCCATCGGAAAGGTACGATCTCTCGGCAAAGTATCCAGGAATTGTTGATAGTCTTACTAATAAATGGAATCTTTGGTTTAGTGATGTAATGAATGATTATGATAAATCATGGAAAGAAATTAAAACAGCTGAAAAAGAAAGATGGAGTATAACATTGGACAAGAATAAATAATATACGGTTAATACCAACTCCTTTTTGGTAAGCAGGTCCAATTGGATTTGTTTGAGACTGCATCTATTCGATTACACACACCAATGAGGTATAACCAGAAGGATTTTAAACCCTATCCAGGCATCTTTAGGAGAAGTCGAAAAATGATGGAGACTTTCACTCTAAAATGGTCGATCGTTTTATGATCCATAGAAACTATACCAACCCTTTCCGAACAAGAATCCTGTCAAAAAATACTGCATTAACACTCGTTCAATTTATCAACTACTTCATCTTAAACCAACCAATTAATAATTTGAAGTATGCAATCATTTAATTCACACAACGGGTTTTATATTATGGGATTCGTGAAACACATTACAAACCCTTTATTTGTTTTTAGCTTATTGTTTATTTCTTTAGAAATATCAGGACAAAACCCGGTAATCTCATTTAATTCTGAGCTTAGATTGAATTTTCCGATGAGAGAACTAACCATGGAAGAATTGAATAGTTCTGTAACGGGTAATTACAAAATTCGGATTATTGATGGTTACATCTACTTTCAGCGTTTTCCTTCAGAGGCGATAGAAGTATTTAAAGCTAATCCTACCTATCACATCAGGGCAGAAGCAACCAGTGGAGTGAGGTTAAGATTCCGGTCTGATACGAGGGAACTGGTTATTGCAGGAAAAGTTCTGGAGAACTCACCTCAGACGGAACCTTTTATTATTCTCTGCAACGATTCCGTTTTGGGAGAATTTCCTGCCATGGGTATAGCTGGAGAATTTGAACAAAAATTGATGATGACCGAAAAGGGCGAAAAGACCATTGAAATTTGTTTCCCTGCCTACTCCAAAGGTAGTTTACTGAGTCTTCAAATTGAACAGAATTCATCGTTTTTATCATTGAAAAGAAGGGGAGTCTATCTAGCCATGGGAAATTCAATTACCCAGCAGGGTGGTCGCTACATGGGATACGCCGATATAGTTGCACGTGGACTTGACTTTGACTTGCATGATGCTGGTGTGGGTGGGCATATATTCGATGCTGAAAGTATACCATTTGCTTATATTGAAAAGCCCTCTTTTATTACCCTGGCTTATGGGACTAATGATTGGAGTGGCGGCAGGGCCATCAATAATTCCAGGGCCTTTCTTGACAGGATCACATCACTTTATCCCTTAACACCCATCTTTTTGCTTGAACCTATTCGAAGGTATAAACCCGTCACACAAGACGGGAAAAAACTTGCGAATAACAGAGAGGGAATCAGCCTTTTGGATTATCGAAAAGAATTAAGAAGGATTGCGAAGAATTATCCTACAGTTAAGGTTATCAATTATAAAAAACTCATGCCTGACGATTCATCTCTTTTTATTGATTTGGTGCACCCTACAGATAAGGGGCATATCGTTTTTGGGAATAATCTTCTCCGGATATTAAAAATCAGATTGTAGGCATTATTTGAATTAAACGGCCAATCAAACAAGAAAAAATGACAAAAGTTATTACCGCTGTTGTAGAACTGCTTTAAGACCTCTTCCCAGAGGGAAAGGGACAATGGCAACACTTAGGATTTCTCAGAATAAGACAGAAGAATTAAAGAGTATTATTATGGTCTTGTCTTTGATCAGGTAGCTTGGGCAATCTACAACTCCCGAATCTTAATATTCCTAAACCAGACTTTATCTCCATGATCTTGTAGTCCCAGACGTCCTTTTCGTGCTTTGCCAAAGTCCGGCTTATCCTTGAACTTCGATTTTGCTATCATCTCTTCCCAGGCAGGAGAGAACATTTCGTACTCAACCACTTTGTATCCATTTTGCCAATGCTCGGCGTGGCCGTCTTTTAGAATCAGTCTTATCCAGTTCCATTCCTCTGCTTCGTTTGCTGTCACTGGAGTAGTTGCTATCATGTCATAAAGTGCGCCAGCTCTATGTGATGGCAACTTAGCATCCTGATGTCTTCTATCGTCTAGAAACTG
This sequence comes from Bacteroidota bacterium, assembly GCA_027592755.1. GTDB lineage: Bacteria > Bacteroidota > Bacteroidia > Cytophagales > Cyclobacteriaceae > JAJCYL01. The sequence continues at coordinate 5,430 of JAQCLE010000138.1, forward strand.
AAGCTCCGGGCCAGTATGCCACATGGTTCCGTATTTTTGATCTTCAACAATATTGAACATGAGTCCGGAATTTCCATTTTTTGAAATTTTCCACTCAAGGGTCAATTCGTAATTCTCAAATTCCTGATTTGTTACAATATCTCCACCACCTTTTTCGGCGAGGAAAAGCTCTCCTGCGGGAGTCACCACCCATTGACTATTGATACCACCGCCATTGTAAGTATGCCATTTATCTATTTTTTTACCATCAAAAAGCAACATCCAACCTTCTTTCACTTCTGCTTCACTCAGTGTATTATGAGCTAATCCGGTGCTTGAAGTTTTGAATCCTGGCTGGTCTACAGGCCTCTTTGTCATAGTATACCAGGTTTCAGTAGACCATAACGAATGTCTTTCCTGGCTGATAAACGGATTTCTTATTCGTATATATACTACTTTACCTTCTTCAATACCCTCAATTTCAACAAATATTTTCCTGCGATCTTCCGATAGATTGGTCGAAGCAACTTTAAGTGCCTGTACATCCATTTTTGGCCCTCCATAAGCCTTGGTTGCCACATAATGATGCTGTTGCACTTCAAAGTCTTCTACAGTCAGATTTGTACCGTTTATGATTGGCTCAGTAAGTTCTATCTCCATACCGTCACTTTTTGCACGTGCTGCCAACATTTCGAATGTTGATTTTCGATTATATGTGAATCCGTTGAGCGAATACCATAAGTGGTCCTTATGCCTCCAGGTTCCTCCGGAACCAATTCCTCCGGCATACAAATTTCCGTCAGGCCCCCATATTAATCTGTTGATACCAGCATCCAAACCTTGAATAAATCTAAAAGCAGCACCTTGCTTAATGCCATCTACTTCGTCAATGAAAATTCTTTTGACTCCTCCATGAGTTACATCGCCATAGATCATTTGATCTTTATAAGGCCCAAGATTAAGAATCGCTTGTTGGCTAGGAGAATTACTAATCTCAATATGGGGTAGCCATACCAAAGGAGGCTGTTCCTCATAATCTTTGACCCTATCCCAGTCAGCATGTTTGAAACCATAGAATTTACCCTTTTCTATGCGTACGATTTTGCTAGTTGGAATCCAATTACCCTGGTTATCAGAAACGTACAAAGCACCATCAGGTCCATGAGACATTCCATTCGGTGAGCGGAAACCTTCTGCAAGAATTTCAAATTCACTTCCATCTTTACTGATTCTCACGACTTTCCCACGATCGGGTACATTTTTGAATTTCTCTTCAAGATCAGTACCCAGTGTAGCATAAAAATTTCCTTCTTTGTATAACAATCCAAAGGCAAACTCATGATAATGAGAAGTAACATGCCATGAATTGCAAACCTTTCTATACTCGTCAATAATCTCGTCTCCATCGGTATCGATAAGCTTAGTTAACTCTTGTTTTTGTAGTACATACATTTCACCATCTACCATCTTTATCCCCAATGGTTCGGCAAGACCACTGGCTATTTGCTTTACTTCAATGAGGTCTTGATTCTTAGAATTGTAGTTCTTGATGATATATACAGAACCGGCAGAATCCCAGGTACAAATGACCATTTTTTCATCATCTATAAAATCAATACCTCCGATGCGTGGATGAAATTCCTCAGGCTTGGCCTCAAACATTTCGAAAGATGGATGAACGGCATCTAGTGGTATTCTGTCACCAGGCACGGTTTTATAGGATACCTCTTTTGGAATGTATGGAGTCAGTTTTCTGAAAAAACTGGCATCATGATATAAAACTGAGTCCGGTACTAAAGAAAAGTTCTTCCCATCATCGGACCATTGTAATGAAATGGCAAAGCCTTTGTAATTGTCATAAAATGGGTCATCTTGATAAAACTGAACTTTGAACTGATTCCAACCTTTTTTAAGCACAGCTTTTCCATCAATTGCTCTTGCCCTGTGATTCCCGTCATTGTTAATGATTTTCTGGTTATTAACGATTAACATGGACCCATCATCGCTTACAAGCCTAAAAATTTTTTCTGTTTCAGAGTCTGATTTAATATATCCGTCAAATTCCATATAAAAACTCACTGGTCCACCATAATCACCATTACCAGTATTGTGAATTACTGAAGAAACGCCATTCAAAATAGGTGAGGTGCTTTTAGCAAGTTCATCATATAGGATTGCCCTCTCATCAATCATATAAAGGTTAGTTGCAACCCCCGGTTCTTTTGTCTTTTTATCCCCATTGGTACGATCCCGAATATCCAGATCAGCTTTGATGGTGTTGATATCCAGAAATAGGTTTATCTGTTCTTTCTTTGGAATAGGTTCTCCATCAAGAGAAAGTAAATAATAGACTATTTCTTCAGCTTTTTGTTTGGAAAGATCAGGATGGGAAGTCATCAATAATGATCCCCAATTTCCACTTCCACCGCTAATTACTTTATCAGCCAATTGATTGATTGTCAACCAGTCAAAAGGATATCTTTTTGCTATAGAGTCGTAGGCAGGGCCGACGAGGTTCTCATGTTCGAGGTGGCAAGTCTTACAGTCGCTTTCACCTTCCGATTTCATTCCGCTTGCCAGTATGCTATTGACGTTTGCTACAGGTTCTGCCCATCCTTCTGGGACAGGATTGAAATATGTAATAATGGTCGTATTGTCAGATATTTCGATTTCACCTGCACCATTTCTTTGGGCAGATTCTTTGCCGTTGATGGTTTCTCTTTGAACAATACCTTCAGCTATTTTGTATGTCAGCACAGCCGTTAAATCTTTTGAAGAACCTTTAAGAATTTTGAAATCACGCACTAATCCCATTTTACTTTCTTTCAGATTGTATTCTGGCGTTTCACGAATCTTGATTGAGTTTCCAGATTTGGAAATAAGTTCAAATTCGATTCCCACTTGACCTTTGGTCATCACATGACCCAGATAATTGATAGTAGGTTTCTCTATTCCTTCTGAAGTTTTCAGACTCCATTGAGTCCGTTTTGCGCTATCATATATATATGGATACCCGGTACTCGTGGGTTGAATTGCACTGCGTCGTTGTATAAACGGCTCTCCATCGTAATTCACACCACCTTTCCATGCTTTGTACAAATTGCCAGTTTGTAAATCGTATGAAGTGTAAAGATCCTGATGCAATGCCACGGTGAGCATTCTTGGTTTTTGATCAATTACAGATCTGAATACCCACGTGTCTTTTGGTCGCTCATAATCTATAGGTGGCTCACATGCAGCGAGAATTACCATTGACAAAAGACAAATTGACTTGTAAGAGGAAGGAAAGAATTTCATGGTGAAAGGTAAGTTTATTTTTTACAACTTAAATTGATTGAGGTTCTTGAAGAAAAGAAAGTCTCATAAAGTTGTGTAGCTACAAAAAAAATAAAGACTTTGAATATAGTCAGATAATTTGAGTAAAGCGGAATGAATCTCCATAAGCAATAAAAGAATTCAAAGTCCTGAGTTGTAAATCAGGGCAATTAAAAAGATAATATCCAACAAATCTTTTGTATTTTGCTTAACTTTAAAAAAGATTCGGCCTGAACTTTCAGTAACCATTCCGAATTTTAAAAAAAATACCTATGAAAGAATATATCGGAAAAGCACTCATCGTCGTCGGCGATGCCACGGAAACAGTCGACACGCTCTACCCTTATTACCGC
>JAQCLE010000025.1 GCA_027592755.1 Bacteroidota bacterium
AATGAGTTAATAAAGAATTTTACACGGTTTATTTGTTCAAAATATTTATTTATTAAGTGCCTATTTCAATAAAATTAAACAAACTTAACTTAGAATCTTTAAACTATTTGTCAGGCCTTAGGCTTCATGTTCAATGACAAAATTAACCTGGTTTCCTGCCCCCGAAATCTATCGACAGCGCTCATGTATTCATTTGCTCAAAGAATGGATACGACAGTCATTGATGAGCCCTTTTATGGGTATTATTTGAAGTTAACCGATGCGGATCATCCCGGCAAAGAAGAGATTCTCAAATCCATGTCAATTGAGCTTATGGATATTTTGAAGGACATTTCCAGAGCTAGAGAAACCCCGGTATTATTTGTTAAAAATATGGCCCAACATCTCTATCAAATCGATTTATCATTTATTCGAGACTGGCTGAATATCATTTTCATAAGAGATCCAATGCACATTATTGCCTCATTCAGTCGAGTGATTCAAAGGCCAACAATTTTTGATATTGGAGTAGAAGAGCAATTCAAAATTTACGGATATCTAGTTGCGAACGGCAAAAGTCCCTTGATTTTGAATTCGCAAGATTTAGTCATAAATCCCAGGGCAATTCTAGAGCGATTGTGTGATGAGATGAACATCCTATTTGACCCAAAAATGCTGAGCTGGAAAGCCGGAGCGCGAAAAGAGGATGGTATTTGGGCCAAATATTGGTACACGAGCGTACATCGTTCAACAGGATTTACACAACAGAAAACAAACAATCCTATAATTCCATCCCATTTGATTGCACTGTGTGATCAGGCTATGGTTTATTATGATCAACTGAATAAATTGGCTATTAAACCCTGAGTGTCATGTTACAAAAATTTAATTCTAAGAATACCAATATTCTCGTTTCGATAGACAACCAACTCATTCCAAGAGAGCAAGCAAAAATATCGGTGTTTGACAGTGCTGTTCAGGGTGGTGATGCTGTTTGGGAAGGACTGCGAGTATATAAAGAAGGGATTTTTAGCCTGGATAAACATTTGGAACGGCTTGAGAATTCGGCAAAGGCTTTGGCTTTCGAGGGGGTGCCAGAAAGAGAGGTTATGAGACAGGCCATTTTTAGTACGCTGGAAGCAAACAACATGAAAAAGGACGCCCATATCAGATTAACCTTGACAAGGGGTGAAAAGGTAACTTCTGGCATGGATCCAAGGCTGAATCAAAAAGGATGCTGTCTGATTGTGCTTGCTGAATGGAAACCTCCGGTTTATGATAATGCCAAGGGCATTAGGGTGATTACATCGGCTATAAGAAGAAATAACCCTCAGATGTTAGACTCAAAAATTCATCATAATAATTTATTGAATAATATCCTTGCCAAGATTCAGGCAAATGTGGCAGGGGCGGACGCAGCCATTATGCTGGATGACAACGGATTTGTTTCCGAACTTAATGACACAAATATTTTTATGGTTAATAAAGGGGTGCTCTATACTCCGTCGCCGGATTCATGTCTTCCCGGGATCACGAGGAGCATTGTGATTAATGAAGCTAAAACTTCCGGGATTGATATTGTGGAGCGAAATATCTCTTTGACCGAATGTTACACAGCGGATGAAGTTTTTGCCACAGGAACCATGGGTGAGCTTACTCCAATTATTGAAATTGATGGGAGAAAAATTAAAAATGAGGGAGAAATACTGGCACTTCTGCAGGAAAAATTCAGGAAATCTATTTCGGAGGGTTGCGAAAAGCTACCTTTTTAATTGCTAATACCCACGAACGAATGAAACCTCATTGGGGTCGGTCGCGACATCGTTCATCAGCCTTTTGGCAGTTTCTGTGATCTCTTTATGGCTTGTGTTAAACGCAATGTGAGAGTATGTATTCACTAGTGACCTAAGGGGATACTCAATAAGATTGATGATCTCAGTGTTCATGACCTTGGTGGAATCAACCAATATCCTCAATCCCCTGCCGAATGAAATAAGGCGTTCATACACATCAAGATCACAATTATTTAAGTTTTTAACAGCGTTTCTTAGTGTAGACCGTAACTGTGAACTCGTACCGGGGATAGTGAGGTAATCAATAATTTCATCGGAATAACTCTCCATGTCAGATACCAGCCCCACCAGACTTTTCTCCAGCTCTGTTTGATGGAACGTATTGTTTTTATATATCGACTTTATAACCTGCATTCGTATCTACCTGGGCACTGTGTCTTTTAAGACAAAAAGTTTGTGAATATCCTCTAAAAACTCGTAAAAATTTACAAAAATCCGTTTTTAGAATGCCACATCTAGTTCATATAGACCCAATAGACCCAAAAAAGTGACAAAAGGTTTAAATATTGTTGAACCGGTAAGCATTGTTTATCGTTTGCATTTAAACAATTCATAAATTTAGAGATTAAACAAACATGAAACGATTATGAGAAACATGATTTTTACTATCGCTCTTGGGCTTATGGTCTTTGGAGTAGATATAGCCTCTGCGCAACAATTCGGAGGTATCGATAAGAGCCCGGCGGATATTGCCTTACTTCGGGTTGACAGGGAGACACAACCTATTGTTAAAGTGATTTACAGTCGTCCTCAAAAAAATGGAAGGGCTATGTTTACAGCAGATGCTGAGTTGGCTCCTGCGGGCAAGCTCTGGAGAACGGGCGCTAATGAAACTACAGAAATTATCTTTTCAAAAGACCTGACATTCGCTGGCAAAAAGATAAAAGCAGGAACCTACTCACTTTACACCATTCCTGGTGATGGTAAATGGACTGTTGTTCTCAACTCAAAGCTCAACACCTGGGGTCATTTTCAGTATGATGAGTCAAAAGACGTGATGAGGGCCGAGGTTTCTTCAAGGAAGTATGATAGCGCTGATATTGAAGCGTTTGCTATTCAATTCGAAAAGATTACAGAAGGTTCAACTAAAAGTACCATGTACTTAGGCTGGGGAAACACAGTAGTCGAAGTGCCAATTGAATTTTGAATCTGAAATTATTTAGGGCCGGTAAACACCGGCCTTTTTTAGTCAAAAATCTCACCTAGCTTCGATTCCAGAGAGGGGCCTCTTAAGTTCTTAGCAATAATTCTACCGTCGGGGTCTACCAGATAGGTGGCCGGTATGGCCGCAATCTGGTATTCCTGCGCGGCCTGGGATTGAAAGTATGTTAAGTCAGATCCATGCTTCCAGATAAGACCATCTTGTTGAATTGCACTGATCCATTGCTGTCTTGTCCGGTCAAGAGATACCCCGAAAATTTCAAAACCCTTGTCATGATAAACATTGTACATCCTTAATACATTGGGATTTTCAACCCTACATGGTTTACACCATCCGGCCCAAAAATCTATGAGTACATGCTTGCCTCTAAGAGATGAGAGCGTAATTGGATTGCCTTCCGGATCGGGTAATTCTATTTCCGGGGCAATGGCTCCAATAGCTAGCTTACTCATTTGATCTACCTGGCTAACCAACTGTTTTGTGAATTTTGAGGCCGGCAGCTCATTGTTAAACCGTTGAGCCAGGCTGTCAAGGAATGTGTAAATGTCGTCCTGGTTGTTCAGGAAACTTATTGACAAAATTGCGGTAATTGAAGTGCCCATTTCCCAGATACGGGTTTTTAGTTTCTTGTCGAATTCCTGCTCCAGAAAGGAATATTTGCTACTAAGGTTCATGGCTGTTTGAGTATCCCCCTGCCTGGACGCATTGGCAAATTGTACGTTTAATGCCTGTACTTTCATTTGAAATTCCTCACTCATCCCATTGATCTCAGTGAAGTAATCGGTATCAATTGAACCTTTGATTTCCGCAAATCCCATGGGTTCGTCACCGTCGGCATTCACTGTAACATCTGTTTCGTTTAAAATCAAATTGACAAATTGTTTGTCCAGGAAATTTATCCGGTAGAATGACGGCTCTGAAATCCTCAGGGAAAATGAATAATTGTTATCTCCATCAATCTGCGTGGTATCAATTCTTTTGAATGAATTTCCGGTTAACTCTTCGAGGTAAACCTTTGATCCGGGATTCAAATTGTTCACTTTTCCGGAAACCGTCAGGTCCGGTGAGCCGGTAGCATTTTTCTGAGTACAACTAAATATAAATTGACTAATTAAAATTGCCAGTAATATCTTTCTCATTTTAAAAAGGTTAATCTTTCCATACGTTGATTATTGGCTCAGAGTTTCAACTTTCCAGTGCTGCTTTTATGGTTTCACTTGCTTTTTTTGGATCAATTTTACCGCCGGTTTCTTTCATAAGCTCTCCCATAAACATTCCCAAAAGACCCTTTTTTCCATTTTTGTAAGCAGCTACTTTTTCTGGATATTTCTTTATGAGCTCTTCCACAAAGTTTTCTATCTGGTCTATGGATTCATCGATAAGCAAATTTAGCTTTATTCCAAGATCTAATGGATTGGCCGTTTTATCTGAGAAAAGATGAGGTAAAATCTCACTGGATGCCACTGAAAAACTCACCCTGTTCTGATCAACTATTTCAATCAGGGCAGTAAGGCGATCCACAGTTAGGTTGGTTTCGTTAATCTCACAATTCATTTCATTGAGGTATGATTTGCATGGTCCGATCAACCAATTTACGGCAGCTTTATAGTTCCCCGATTTTTCGCAGACCTGGTCAAAAAATTGAGCCAGTTCTCTTGATTCGGTCAAAGTAAGCGCATCATTTTCTGCTATTGCATATTGATGAATGAACTTTTCAATGTATTGCGAAGGCAAAATTGGAATTTGTTTGCGAATCTGATCGAGCCATTCCTGGCTGATATAAAAAGGGCATAAATCGGGTTCAGGAAAGTATCGATAATCGTTTAATTCTTCCTTTGTACGCATGTCATAAGTTTCTCCGGAATCGACATCATATAGCCTAGTTTCGGAGATTACTTCATTGCCTTTTTCAAGTATACTTCCTTGTCTTTTGATCTCATACTGAATGGCTTTTTGAACATGCCGGAATGAGTTCATATTTTTCACTTCGACCTTTTTGCCCAGTTCTTTTAAGCCCAAGGGTGCTATTGATACGTTTGCATCACATCGTAGCGATCCTTTTTCCATATCGCCGTCGCTGATTCCAAGGTACCGCACTATTTTTCTAAGCTCAATTAAGAGGCTTACCGCGTCTTCATCATTTTCAATTACTGGTTCGGTCACAAGCTCAATTAAAGGCACTCCCGCTCGATTGAAATCAACCATAGAAAAAGATGATGTTTGCTCGTGAATCAACTTACCTGCGTCCTCTTCAAGATGAATTTTAGTAAGCTTTATGGTTTTGAATTTGCCCATTCCATCCCGAATTTGTATTTCTCCACCAACGCAAATGGGAGTTTTGTCCTGGGTTAATTGATATCCCTTAGGAAGATCAGGATAGAAATAGTTTTTACGGTCGAAGAACATCTCCTGTGAAATAGATGACTTGCAGACAAAACCCATTTTAATGGCATGTTCAATAGCAGTCTTATTTAGAACAGGCAAAGTACCCGGGTGGGCTAAACTTATTTCGGAAATATTTGTATTCGCCGCGCTGCCGTATTCGTTTTTATCGGCACAGAATACCTTACTGCGTGTTGACAGTTGGATGTGGACTTCTAAACCTATGGTTGGTTTGTATTTTAACATAAATAACTGTTTCAAATTGATTACATGGTCAGCAAAGAATTACCCTGCTGAAACAGCTATCATTTTATGGGTTAAATGCCGGGCTTTTTTAGTCACCCTATCAAGGCCGGATAAATCACTGCCACCAGCAGTCGCAAAAAATGGTTGGCCACCACCACCACCCTTAATCTCACCGGCAAGCTCTCTGATAATATTACCTGCATGAAGATTTTTTAATTCAACAAGGGTGTCAGAAATCATTACCGCTATCTGGGGCTTACCATCAACATCAGCTGCCAGCACTAAAAGTAAATCCGGAATTTCATTTCTCAAGTCAAACGCCAACTTTTTTATTGCATCACCTGAAGGAGCATTCACTTTTTCAATGATAACATTGCAACCATCGAGAATAACAACTTTCGAGGTCAGGGATGTTTTTAGATTGAAAAGATGTTGATTCTGATATATCTCAACTTGTTTTCCTAAGATAGCTTTCTCTTTAATGAGTGTTTCCACAGCTTTCAATGAATCCGCAGGATTTCCCAATCTTTCATTAATCGCTTTCACCAGATCTTCCTGATCATTGAAATATTGCTGAGCTCTTTCCGATGTAATGGCCTCTATCCTCCTTACCCCGGCAGCCACTGAGCCCTCTGAAATGATTTTGAACAATCCAATACTTCCGGTGGTGTTCACATGTGTACCTCCACAAAGTTCTACGGAGAAGTCCTTGCCAAATGTTATTACCCTTACGAAGTCACCATATTTCTCACCAAAAAGTGCCGTTGCCCCTCTCTTTTTCGCCTCTTCAATCGGGACATTTCTGCTCTCCTCTTTAGCAATGTTCTCCCTGATCCTGCTATTTACTATTAATTCAACCTGGCGAATCTCTTCATCAGTCATTTTAGCAAAATGCGAAAAATCAAATCGGAGAATTTTGTCATTTACAAGAGAGCCTTTCTGCTGAACATGATCACCGAGAATTTTTCTGAGCCCTGCATGCATCAGGTGAGTTGCAGAGTGATTGTTCATTGTGAGTTGCCTTTTAGCTACATTAACTATACTTCTGAAGGTCTCATTGGGATCCTTAGGAAAATCAGTACTGATGTGAATGAACAGGTTATTTTCCTTTCTGGTGTCAATAATTGAAATTTTCTCGCTGTCAGTCTCTAAAAAGCCGGTATCCCCAACCTGGCCTCCGCTTTCAGCATAAAACGGTGTTTGGTCAAGCACAATATGAAAGTACTTTTTCCCCTTCTCGTCAACCTTTCTGTATTTGATAATCCTTGATTCACATTCCAACAGATCATATCCTACGAATTCCGATTCGCTATTGTCGACTAATATTATCCAGTCGCCGGTAGAAACTTTAGCAGCATTTTTTGATCGCTCTTTTTGGGCTTTCATCTCCAGTGCAAATCCGGATTCATCAATCGTCAGGCCTCTTTCGCGGGCAATTAGCGCAGTAAGATCGAGTGGAAAACCATAGGTGTCATAAAGCTCAAAAGACTTTGCTCCCTCAATTTCGGTTTTGGATTCATCGGCAAGTTCTTTCTGGATAACATCTAATCGTTTCAATCCTTTATCCAGCGTCCTTAAAAAATTTGTTTCCTCTTCTTTAATCACACGGGTAATGAATTCGGCTTGCGATATTAATTCAGGAAAAACATCATCAAACTGGGCAGATAGTACAGGGACCAGGTGATGCAGGAAAGGTTCATTAAAATTAAGGAAAGTGTACCCATACCTCACTGCCCGGCGAAGAATTCTTCGGATCACATAACCGGCTTTATTATTTGATGGCAATTGACCATCGGCAATTGCAAATGCTATTGCTCTGATATGGTCTGCTATAACCCTCATCGCAATGTCAGTTTTTTCCTCCTGACCGTATTTCAGTTCGGATAAACCTTCAATTTTATTGATCAGAGGTGAAAAAATATCAGAATCATAGCTTGAAGTTTTGCCCTGGACAACCATTGCCAACCGTTCAAATCCCATTCCGGTATCGACATGTTTGGAAGGGAGGGCTTTCAATGCTCCGCTTGCAATGCGTTCATATTGGATGAAAACCAGGTTCCAAATTTCAATGACCTCAGGATGGTCTGCATTAACTAAGTCCTTACCCGGTTTCTTAAGAATTTCTTCGTCAGACCTTAAATCGAGGTGTATTTCAGAACACGGCCCGCAAGGACCAATATCACCCATTTCCCAAAAATTGTCTTTTTTCCCACAGTATATAATGTGATCTTCCAGCACGTGTCCCTTCCAAAAATTGTAAGCCTCATCGTCTTTCTCAAGGTTATCAGTAGCATCTCCACCGAAAACAGTTGCATACATCCTGTCTTTAGGTAGTTTATAAACATCGGATAGTAATTCCCAAGCCCATGTGATGGCTTCTTTTTTGAAATACTCTCCAAAAGACCAGTTCCCGAGCATTTCAAACATTGTATGGTGATAGGTGTCAATACCTACTTCTTCCAGATCGTTGTGCTTGCCGGAAACCCTGAGACATTTTTGAGTATTGGCAATTCGTTTTGATTTTGGCTCGGAATTGCCAAGAAAATAGTCTTTAAACTGGTTCATTCCTGCATTGGTGAACATCAGCGAAGGATCATTATGCAACACCATCGGTGCGGAGCGCACTATTAGATGATTTTTGCTTTCAAAAAATTGGAGATATTGTCTTCTAATCTCTTTTGAGGTCATAGTTTTTGCCGTGGCTTAATGTTCGATGAAACAGATTTTAAGAATTATCGTATATTTGCAGCGTTTTTTAAATATTGGGGTTGCTTATGCCCCATGTGAAAAAGAGGGTCAAAATTAAGAGATTATCCGTTTATGGCTAGAATAAAGTATTACTATGATACTGAGACCTGCAAGTACGAACGGGTTAGAGTGAGCACATGGGATGTTACACTTAACTTTCTTGGGTTTCTATCGGTCGCATTGATTCTTGCATTGGCAATTCTATTTGGTTATTCTACGCATTTTGATTCACCAAAAGAAGCGCTCCTGAAAAAGAAAAATGAGGAATTGAAATTCCACTACGATTTGGTGAAAAAGGATGTAGACAATGCCAACAAAATGTTAACATCATTACAAGACAGAGATGACAACATTTATCGCGTGATTTTTGAAACGGATCCTATACCGCAGTCTATAAGAAATGCAGGGGTAGGTGGTAGTGACAGGTATAAACACTTAGCTGAAGCCAATCTTGAAAATGATGAATTGATCATAGAGTCCTATCAGATTGTTGATCGGCTTAAGAAAAAGATGTACATACAGACCATGTCCTACGATGAGATAGTAGATATGGCCACAAATAAGGCTTTATTATTGGCGGCTATTCCTGCAATTCAACCTGTCTCTAATAGGGAATTGAAGCGATTGTCATCTGGATTTGGGTACAGGGTTGACCCAATCTATAAGGTGCGAACTATGCATGCAGGTGTTGACTTCTCGGCTCCTATAGGCACACCGATTTATGCTACTGGTGACGGTACAGTTATCGAAGTAAAGACCAGTTATGGTAGTGGTAAGATGATTAAAATCGACCATGGTTTTGGCTATACTACATTATATCTTCATATGAGCAATTTTAATGTGAAGAGAGATCAGAAGGTTAAAAGAGGTGAAATTATTGGTTTCGTAGGAAATACAGGCAAATCCACAGCTCCGCACCTGCACTATGAAGTGCAGAAAGACGGTAAAAAGGTTGACCCGGTTCATTACTTCTTCCAGGATCTTACTGCTGAAGAATACGATGAAATTCTCATCCTGGCCTCTATTGAAAACCAGTCATTGGGATAGAAATTAAAGGTACTTGAAGAAAGCAGGGATTTGAATTCCTGCTTTTTTTTGTTCATTTCAAGGTTATGATCACCAGAAAATTTTTTGTGCCGAATTCATGCCTGTTTTTTTTATCAATAGGATTAATTTTTGGTTGTAAGGTGGCTCGACCGATTACTGAGAAATGTCAGGAGGTAGAGAACTCTAATCAGGTAGTTAAACAACCACAAGTAGCACAACAGGAAATAGTAGATTTAGATACGACAACTAGGATCTCGCCCGACGTTAAAATTCTGAGAGACACCATATCTATAATTGGAGTAGGTGATATTATGATGGGAACCAATTTTCCATCTGAAGATTATTTACCAGCGAATAATGGGGTTGATTTATGGCGAGAGGTAAAAGATACCTTGCAGCAGGCCGATATCACTTTTGGCAATTTTGAGGGGGTCATATTAAATGATGGCGGTGAACAAAAGGAATGCAGAAACCCTGCGGTATGTTACCTGTTCAGAACCCCGGTAAGTTATGCTTCCAATCTTGTAAATGCCGGCTTTGATATCATGAGCCTCGCCAATAACCATGCGGGGGATTTTGGTGAGACAGGTAGGAAAAGCACGATGCGTGTGCTAAATTCCTTAGGCATTTTATATGCCGGACTCCTTGGCTCCCCACCAGCAATTTTTGAGAAAGAAGGACTGAAGATAGGATTTGCAGCATTTGCACCTAATAAGGGCACGGAAAGTATTCATCAGCCCGATCGGATAAAAGAAATAATTACCGGACTTGATAGTGTAGTGGATATTGTCATTGCTTCATTTCATGCAGGAGCAGAGGGTGCTGAACATCAGCATATTACAAAAGAAACTGAAACGTATTATGGTGAAAATCGAGGCAATGTTTATGAACTTGCCCGAACAATGATTGATGCCGGTGCTGATGTTGTCTTTGGCCATGGGCCACATGTCACCCGGGCACTAGACATTTACAACAACCGTTTCATCGCTTATAGCCTCGGAAACTTTTGTACATACGGGAGGTTTTCATTGATTGGCCCAAAAGGGATCGCTCCAATCCTGAAAATCTTTACAAACCGTGTGGGGGAGTTCCTTTATGGAAGTATTATTTCTATCAAACAAGTTGGCCGTGGTCAACCTATATTTGATAAGAATCAGGAAGCAAAGGCAATTCTTTCTCAATTAACTGAAGAAGATTTTCCTGAAAACGGAATTGTCATTGACGAATCTGGCCGAATTAGCTATATTGAAAACTGATTTAAAAAACGCCTGTGCCCTACAAAGAAAAAGAGATTGAAAAACGTTACTATTCCATTGGGGAGGTGGCTGAAGATTTGGGCGTCGCTACATCGTTAATTCGTTTTTGGGAAGGGGAGTTTGATATAATCAAACCCAAGAAGAACCGAAAAGGAAACAGGCAGTTTACGAAGACTGATATTGACAACGTTAAGCTGATCTATCATCTCGTAAAAGAAAGGGGCTATACGCTTCAAGGAGCCCGGGATTTAATCAAAAATGACACATCTGCGGCAAGGGATAAACTTGACCTCATTAATTCCCTTAGAAAAGTAAGATCATTTCTAATCGAAGTAAGGGACCAGGTATCCTGATCATTTTTCCGTAATGAAAGAAGAACTGCTCTACCGCGTGGCGCTCAATATGTTGCCTGGTATAGGGTCAATTTTAGCCAAACAATTGTTAAGTTATTGTGGATCAGTTGATCAGATCTTTAAAACCTCCCAATCAAAACTGGAGAAAATTCCCGGTATAGGACCGAAAACAGCCAGGCTGATTACTGCTTCTGAATTATTGACCAAGGCTGCAGACGACATTGAGAACTGCTTAAAGAATGATGTCGAAATTCTGTTTTATACGGATAAGGAGTATCCCTACAAATTAAAACAGGCCATAGATTGTCCTACGGTTATTTACACCAAGGGAACCCCTCTTTCAAATTCTAAAAATTTAATTGCGATTGTGGGTACACGTCGGGCTTCGGATTATGGTAAAGCAGTGACCAAACAAATTGTAAAAGATTTACAAGCTTACGACGTCGTAATTGTAAGTGGACTGGCATATGGCATTGATATTACGGCCCATAAGGCTTCTATTGAGAATGATATCGAAACATATGCTGTCCTTGGTAGTGGAGTTGACGTCATTTATCCTGCTCTACACAAAGACATTGCAAAGAGGATTGAGGTTAATGGCGCTTTAATCAGTGAGTATCCATTGGGGACAAAACCCGAGGCATATTATTTTCCGGCCAGGAACCGGATAATTGCGGGCCTTGTAGATGCTGTGATCGTCGTGGAGGCCGCCGAGAGAGGAGGTGCACTAATTACAGCAGATATTGCCAATTCGTATAACCGTGAAGTTTTTGCCGTGCCCGGTAACATTAATCTTAAGGGTTCAGACGGCTGTAATAATTTGATTCGCCAACAAAAAGCCGCAATTTTCACTTCAGTGGAAGACATGGTTAAGGAATTGAATTGGGACATAGCTGGGACTGAATCAAGGCGGGAAGAAAGCATGAATCTTCAGGATTTAACAGAACAGGAAAGATTGATCGTAGACATTCTTCTGGATTCAAAAAATGGGATCCAGATTGATCAGTTAGCCTGGAAATCTCAACTGACGGTTAATCAATTGGCCGGCGTCTTATTATCACTTGAATTCAGTGGAATTATTAAATCGCTCCCGGGGAAGAAGTACCAGATGAAAAGCAGATTTTAAGGGAATCAAGAACTATAGACAAAAGACATTAGATGATAGTTTTCAACATTGGCAGGTTGATGTTTTCGGCCAATTGTAAGTTCTTCTTACAATTATTAATTGACGGGGAAAATTAGAATGTAATGATTATCCAGTCTATCATCTTGGTTCTTTGATCTAAAAATCTCTTTAATGTCTCGCTCAAAAAACCCTAAAGACTTTCTTCAATTGCCTCAATACAGAGGTGGCAAACCAGCGTTACTAGAGTTTATCAAATCTAATTTGAAATATCCCCAGGAAGCGCTTGATAACAAAATACAAGGGGCAGTTGACCTCGAATATCAGGTTAACGGAATGGGGAAAATCAAGGAAGTAAAGGTTATTAAAGGCATTGGGTATGGCTGCGACGAGGAAGCTGTACGACTCATTGGGATGTTGATTTATGAAAAATCCTATAACAAGGGGATCAACACGATTACTAAAAAGAAAATTTCAGTTCACTTTAAACTACCTGCGGCTAATCAATTGAAAGTGAACTATCAGATTACCAAAAAGAAAGCTATTGAGGTCAAACCTAAGACTGCGACTTATTCCTATTGGATTTCGGTTAAAAAGGACAACGGAGACTAGCTAAATTTCAACCTGACTACTCCCCTCCTCGGAGGAGTTGGGGGTGGGTTGATGCCTATTCACCTGATTGTCAATACTTTAACCCACCTCTAAATCTCCTCCTGGGAGGTGACTTTTTGATTTTAAGGAATTCAAATAACAGTTAATCTATCTTAATTACTTTCCTTGGGATATTAAGGAAATCGCTTTCGATCTTTAGCAGATAGATACCTCGGGATAATGGTCCAGTTGGCCCAGATCAAGCTCATTGATACCTTCAGATATAGTAACTTGTTCGGAATGAACTTCCCTACCCACAGGTTCATAGAGCTTTAGCAGGCCTTCAGTAGCTGCCGTGGCATCTATATTGACGATAATCCTGTCAGAAAAAGGATTAGGCCGTATGAGTAATGTATAAGGTTCAAAATCATCGTATAAAGCAACAACGGTGTTGGAGTATTCAAACTCACCGTCGTAATCAACCTGCTTCAGTCTATAGTATATTAAATCGCTTTGTAGCGATACAATTTCACGATCTAGTCCCTTTGGATAATTGATAAAGATTGGAAAGGTTGAACTCATTGACATCCACCGATATTAGGGAGTTTCGCTATCCGTAAAATCACCTATAACTTCAAGACTACCTGAGGTCCATGATTTCAGAATCTCGCGTGCGATCAACGATGATAAAATCACCCCCAACCTTTATGGTACCATCTTGTGTTATAGTGCCTTCATTAACGGAACCAACAAGAATACTACCTGAAACACTTACAGTGCCTCCACTCTCAACAATAAAATCTCCGCCATTTTCGACGAATAAATTTCCAATGATTATGAGTGTTCCACCGGTTTGAACGGTAAAGGTATTGCCGCTTATACGAAATGATGGGGTGGTGACTATCAGCTTGGCCTCATTAGCTATAATCACAGCTCCAGTTATGGTTGTCTCGGCGGCACCATTAATTAAGCAACTCGCTCCTGTGACTGTTTCCCCATAAATCAGATCGGCTTCATTCGTTGGGCATTGTGCAGTGACAACAGCAGCCATGGTCCATAATCCCAATAGTATGTAGAAAGCCCTGAAATTAATATGAGGTAAAGATGCCAGCCTGTAATTGATAGTCATTGTATCTTCTATTATACGCATCTTATTCGATAAGACTAATGCCTTTTCGACTAACTGTTCAATTCAATAGCTGAATACCAATATATTATCGATTGATTTTTGCCCAATTCGATCTAATTTTCTAAAAATTTCCTGGTTTGGTTTCTGGTTGAAGTTAACAACTTTATAAATGACCTACCCAAACCAAAAAATTATAAGCATTATCACTATAAACAGTGAAAAACTTAATACTCTGTTCCAATCATTTTTAAAAGAGGGCATTTTAAATTCTGGCTTTGTCTTAAAGACAGCCAATGGCTCGCCTGCCCCTAATAGTTCTAATAATAATTAATATAATCATATTAAGTATAGTTTTGTTAGCTGGAGTCATTGCCTTTTGCGCCTTGTTGTCATTACCCGGTTTATCCGGGTAATCCATAGCTACTTAGGCCTTAGATTTGATTGCCCGATCGAGTTGGGCAATGACAACGTGGAGGTTAAATGTTGCTGGCGCTGAGAAGGCAAATCGTGCAATAACAAGGAAGCGGTTAAAGTGCCTCTTACTTTAGCGGCAAAAGGATCAAGTCGTGCAGTGACAAGGGGAGGATAATAAACCAGCACCCATGATGAGATTCGAGATTTACTTGCAATTATTATAGACCTGCTCCACCCTCCTTGCTGAGAAAATACCAGAGCTTGCATCCCACGAATTGGTGATGTAGGTAATAATTTCTGCGATTTCCAAAATTCGAAGATCGGTATGCGGGGGCATGGGCTGGCTGAATTTGACCCCATTTACTTCAATTTCACCTTCCAAACCTTTATTAATGATGCATACTGTTTCCTCAATATTTGAAAGGAGGTAGTCCGATTGGGCAAGAGGAGGATTCAATTGTTGCAAACCTTCACCTTCCTGGCCATGGCAATTAGCACAATGAGTTAGGTAGAGACGTTTTCCCTGGACATAATATTGATCGAATCGCATTTCGGCCCGTTGGCTGCCCTCAGGTCTTCTATCGGAGGGTGAACAATGCAATAGCACAGTTGCATTAAAAAACAATATTGATAAGAGAAGCTTATTCTGCTTTCTCATTCTCTTTCAGGAGTATCCTGATGTCAGCCATCAGTTCGTCAATCTGGTCGGAAACAGTACCATCGTAAACGCCACGAATCCTTCTTTGACCATCAATGAGCAAAAAAGCACCGCTGTGCAAAAACCCTCCGGGAGATTCTTCGTCTTCGGCTGCTGCTACCATATAGCTGATTTCGCCCAGATCATAAATCTCATTCTTATCACCGGTAAGAAAATGCCAACGGTCACTTGAAACACCAAGTGCATTGGCATAATCGCGAAGGACTGCAACTGTATCATATTCTGGATCTATGGAGTAGGATACCAGTTTGAGCCTCTCCTCATTTTCAAATTTGTCATATATCCTGATCAATTGAGACTTCATGATGGGGCAAATTGAAGGGCACGAAGTAAAGAAGAAATCAGCGACATAAATCTTGTCATTAAATGTGCTGTTGGTTACCCACACGCTGTCCTGGTTGAGGAATTTAAATTCAGCGATCGAATGGGCTATGGTGTCAATTACTGTTGCACCATCAACAATTTTTTCAATGAGCTGCGGCCGGCCCAGAACAGGTAATTTCTTATCTGTTGGTTCGCAGGATTGGAGCGCACCAAAAAATAATAACACAATAACTTTGGCCTTCTCATTCATTTCTCCCTTAGTTTTTTGTAAACCCTAATTGCAATCAATAATGCCGTAACAAAAATGGTCAATCCTACCAGGGCCCAAAATAGGCTCATCAGATTCTTAAGCACGGCCAGGAAAACAATGCTTACGAGAAAAACAGTGGCCACTTCATTAACGACGCGGTAATATTGGCCCGAATACTTATAGCTATCATTTTGAAGGTCCTTAAATCGAAAATGGAGCATCTGATGGTATATAAGCAAACCGATTACGAAGAACAGTTTTATGTTCAGCCATTGTTGGCCCCACCAGGGTTCGATTAATAAAAGCCCAAAAACAGTCGCCAACACGGCAGAGGGCCATGTAATTCCATACCAAAGTCGCTTTGACCACAGTTTAATATGTTTGGTCAAAATAGTCTTTTCATCAACTTCCAGACCCTGGGCTTCTGTCTGGTATACGAAAAGCCTCACGATATAAAATAACCCGGCAAACCAGGTGACAACAAAAATGATATGAAGGGCCTTAAAATACAGAATCATTGGATTCGTTAATCAGTTTCAAATTTACTTGACATGATGGGCATTAACAGAATTAGATAGCGAAAGTAAAATCCTAATAATCTTTTGGAAAAAATGTGATATCAATCTGTTAATTAATTGCTTGTGAAGTAGTAATATTCAAAGGTATCTTCTAAATTGAACGTAGTCTAACCATTCACTATTTAAACTCAATCGTATGACATCGAGCGATCAATTAGTATCAGAAAAAGAGAAACTTGAAAATTTCATGTATCACTATTCTAATTGCCTTATAGCCCTAGGCGAAATCAAGGATCTTATGGTTCAGGGGAAAGATATTTCAGCAATCAACCGCCTAAGGGATGTGACAAAAGAAATGGATCAAATTAGTCACTTGGTAAAGGAAGTGCATGATGAGATGTAGTCTCTGTTAGAGACTTTGATGGAGATCCCCCACCAATTGGGTAATATTGGGAGCAGCAGATTAATGAACCAATCTCTTGTTAACTTCTTTGCTATTCAATGACATAGGTTTCAATAATTCCACCGGTTACCCTCATCAAACTGACTTTGGTGTTAATAAATCCCCTACAATCCAAGGTTCGTGTCACACGAATCTGGCAAAACATTGCAAAGATTGTTTCGTGAAGACACGAAACTTGGCCAGGGTGAGGATACGAAACGGTTCAGGTTCTTTTTGAGTTCTCAAACCCTACTCATTTGTATAGGTCTCAATAATTCCACCGGTTAACCACATCATTGTCACTTTTGAATCAATAAGATTATAAATGGACTGAAGCTCCTGAATGGCAGCTGACAAATAATTGTTCTGAACGTCACGGTAGTCAAATGAGTTGATTGAGCCGTTTCTATACTGCTGTTCGGTATTATTCAGGTTAATTTCAGCCGCAACTCTTCGTCTTTGATTTATTCCATAAAGCTGCCGACGAACCCTATATTGATCGTAGGCCGTGGCAAGATCGGCGGACACACTTCGTTTGAGCTGGTCTATTCTTAGGTTTCCGATATCCTCCTGAACAATGGCATTTTTGATAGCATTGTTAATTCGTTTTCCATCAAACAAAGTGAATGCAAGGGTAAAGTTGGCGAAATAGGTTCCGGTTCTATTGACTAGCGGTTTTGGCGGCGTTTGATAGTCTTCAGTAGGCCCGTCATATTGCGCATTAGTAAGATCAGAAACATTTCTATTCCATGTAAATCCGCCATTAAGTGAAAGCGAAGGGTATAGAAATGACTTTTGCTGGCTCGTTGTTGTTTCAAGAATTGCCTGGGTGAGATAAATCCTCTTGAGATTGACATTTTCGTTAAACGCAGCGTCGACCAGGTCATCAAGGTCATAGACGATTTCTTCTACAAGTAAACTGTCCGTGAGGCTATATATTTTGTCGAGATTTGGTTCAACTATGAGGAAATTCAAATTCCTCAAGGCGTTGTTGAGTGATAGCTGCTGATTGATGGCATTTGCAGAATCAGTCAGGTAATTGTTTTCTTCAAGAAGCACATCGGATGTCACCGCTCCGCCCAGGTCATATTTTGTCTTAATGTACAAGTACTTGTCTCCTGAAAGATCAAGCTGTTTACGAAATTCTTCCAATCGTCGGCCTTCCAAAGCAGCCAAATAATATCCCAGAATGATGGCTTGAATTGTATTTGAAACAACTACCTCAGCGTTTTGCTCTGATTCGGCCTGAATTTGATCCAACCTGTTTTTATTAATTATTGCCCTGTTACCCTGAAAGATGGTCCAGCCTACGCTAACTCCCGGATTAAGCGAATGAGTTTTTTGGTTATCCAATTGAAATCCAGGGAATAACTGACCTCCAAAAAATTGATTGTCAGTTTGCTGATTCCGAACGGAATTTTGACTTGATACTGTTAGGTTAACGGTAGGCAGCCTACCTGCCTGTCCCCAGGTATTATTGGTTGAGGCGATTAATGTATTCTTTCTCTCAATAAGAATATCAAAATTTCTCTCAAGGCCAATTTCGATCGCTTGTGAAAGTGAAAGTTGTTCCTGCCCAGGCAGCCTGAACCCTATTAGGATTAACCCTAAGACTATTAATTGTTTCATTCTTAATTTTCTCTTACAATCGTTGATTCAAACCTGAGCCAATCGTTTTCCTTCAATTATTGCTGGTTCAACATCTTCTTTAGTGGGCTTTAGTTCCCGAACACCTTTATCATTCAGCGAATTAGTGACCAGCCTAATGAACCATAGTATGTAAACCCGAACATCATTGAATACAAGGATCATTACCGGAAAGAAGAATAATATGAAAAACGTCCCGAACAGCACACCATACGCAAGCGAAATAGCCATCGGTATAATGAATTGCGCCTGGTAACTCTTTTCGAGTATCAATGGGAACAGGCCGGCGCAAGTTGTCAGAGAGGTTAATAAAATTGCCCTGAACCTGGAAACACCGGCGTTATGAGCAGAATTGATTACAGACATACCCTCCCTGAGATTTCGATTAAACTTGTCCAGCATCACAATGGCATCATTAATAACAACGCCTGACAAAGCAAGCAGCCCCTGGAAACTCACCATTGAAACCATGGCATCATGGAAAAAGTGACCAAATATTCCGCAGGCCCAGCCAATTGGAAGCAATGCCAAAATCAGGAAAGTCTGATAGACCGATCGAAAGTTAAGCGTAATCAGCAAAACCATGACGATAATAATTGGAATGATTATGCGACCCAATGATGCAAATTCTTTTTGTTGTCGGCTGGACTGGCCTTCCAGCGTATAAGACATCCCCGGGTATTTTGCTAAAAGGGGTGGAAGGATTTCTGCTTCGATCTTACTTAATACCGGAGGCACAGGAATCTTGATATCAGCCATTACAGCTTCTACCCTTACTTCCCTCTTACCATTAAAATGGTTAATCTTTACTACACCGCGTTTTACGTCGTAGTCGGCCAGTTCAAAAAGCGGATATTGCGCCCCTGAAGGCATCTTAATTTTCATGGATTCCAACTGCGAAATACTTAATCTGTCTTCCTTGGGGTACCTCACCCATACACGAACCTCGTCTGTACCAACAATGAGCCTTTGCACCTCTTCACCAAAAAAACCCTGCCTTATCTGAGTGGTAATATCCTGGTGGGTCAATCCAAGGAAGTATGCCAACGGCTTCAGCGTTAGCTCCATTTCCCTCTGTCCGATAGAAGCATTATCGACAACATCCTTAAGGTCAGGTAATCTTTCCAGACTTTCTTTCAATTCTTCCTTGGCCTTATCGAGGTCTCGAATGTTTTTGCTCTGCAGCGAGATGGAAACTGGTTTACCCCTCCAGTTGACGCTTCCAATGGTCAATTTTTCAACTTCAGGAACCACCCCTATAGCCGTTCTGATACGCCTTTCTAATTCGAAGGACGACACATTGTACTTATCAAGATTTTCGAAGTTGATATTCAGGCCACCTACATGACCTCCCGAGTTACTCCTATCACCGGCGGATCTTCCGACCATAAGATCTATGGTAGAGATCAATGAATCATTTTCTATTCCTTTCTCCTTTAGAATCTGTTCATGAACCTCCCACACCGTCTTTTGAAAGCCCCTGAGATATTCCTCCGTAACAGTCTCCCTGGTTCCAGATTTTAAGGTCAAATCAACATTGATGTCATCAGCAGGCGGCCGTGCGAAGAAAGTAAATTTAATGATCCCGCCTTCGTACATTCCATAAACCATAAGTAAGAAAACCAAAGGAGCTGCCATAGATACCCATTTCCAGTCGATCAGGAAACGAAGGGCAGGGCCATACAATTTATACCTTCCGTAATCGATAAGTTCTTCCATTCCTCGTCTGAACCGATTGTACAATCCTTCGCCAGTTCTTCTGGAAAGCATTTTGCGACTGGCAAGGTGTGCAGGTAAAATGAAGAAGGCCTCAAATAGTGAGATTATTAGACAAAACATCACCACAAGGGCGATTTCCTTGGTTTCACCGTTATTATCAAGGAAAATCAAAGGCAAGAAGGCAACAATCGTGGTCATTATCGAAGTAAAGACCGATGGGATCATTTCAAGTGTACCATCAACAGCTGCCTGCTCAGGATCTTTTCCCTTTTGAAAATGAGTATAGATATTTTCGGCGATAACAATTCCGTCATCAACCAGAATACCGACAACTAACAACATTCCAATGAGTGAAAGCATATTGATAGTGATTCCAGCTAGGTCACCAAGAATAAACATGCCAAGAAATGAAATAGGAATTCCGAGTGCAACCCAGAATGAAAGTCTTAGTGAAAGAAAAAGGCCAAGGGTAACCAGGACTAAGACCAACCCTAAAACAAAATTACTTATCAGCATGTCGAGCCGTTCCCTCAAAAATTTACTTATGTCGAAATAGGTGAAGATCTGCATGTTAGAAGTGTTCGCATTGAAATCAGCAGTATACTTATTTACAAACCCCATGATTTCTTCAATGTCCTCTTCAGGCAGCTTACTTACCCTGATTTGTACTGCTCTTTCGTCATTTGAGTAGGTCGCACTTGGAACATCGGCAAATTGCATTTTTACCTCGGCGATATCTTTAAGGTAGAGTTTGGTGCCATTTGGATTTGCCCGAATTGTGATTTCCTCAATAATGGAGGGATCAAATTCTTTGGCATTGGCCCGAATTCGTATTTCTTCGTCTTTAGTTTTTATGGAACCACCGGAAACGTCGCGATTGTTGGCACGAACGGCATCGGCCACCTCTGAGAATCGTATACCGTATCGTGACAGATCAGCTTCAGAGACTTCAATCGTTATTTCTAAATTAGGGAAACCACCTATGTCAACCTGGCTCATTACACCTGAGCTTAGGAAATCATCTTCAATTAATTCAGCCGTTCGCTTCAAATCCATTAAACTGACATCTCCCCTGAGACCCATGTAGGCGACGAACGTAGTTTCCTTTTCCTTACTAACAATGGGGTTTTCAGCAGAAACCGGGAAAGAGTTGATTTGATCTACAGCATTTTTTATCTCAGTGGTAAGGTCATCAAGATCATAACCTTCAGTCATTTCAATTCTCACTGATGCTGAGTTCTCTGATGACACTGAAGTAACCTCGTCAATCCCTTCTATTCCTTTTATAGCCTCTTCAATTTTTATAGTTACTCCCTCTTCCATCTCTTCGGGAGAAGCTCCGGGATAACTTAAAGAAACCGAAACCATTCTTGGTTCGCGTTCGGGCATCGATGACTTTTTGAGCTTGAACATGTAAGTGCCTGCTCCGCCAAAAACGGCAACAAATATGATCACATTGGCCCAAATAGGGTACCTAACAAAGAACTGAACAATTGATCTCATGAATTCTTATCATTTATTATTTCAACTTCAAGATTGTTGGAGGCATTCGTTGGGACATCTATCACCAATGTTTCCCCAATTCCAAGGCCGGTGATAATTGCATCGTCCCCATTGATTTTGAGAACATTAACTTTCCTTGTTTTCAAGACTCCATGTTCAACTACAAATACCTCATTCTTGTTTCTTAGGATATTTCTGGAAATGACCATGGCTTTTTCTATTACTTTACCTGGAATTTCAGCCTTCAGATAAAGTCCGTCGTAGATTTCGCCCGACTTGAAATTTTGAATGGCAATAAAAACATTCACGGATTGTGTATTTGGATCGACCCTATCTGCAATCCTTACTACTCGTCCACTCCATCTCATTTCGTTTAGCCCTTCCTGAACAATTTCAACTCTTTTACCCGGTTCAACATAAGTGATATCTTTGAGTTCACAAGGAATAACCAATTCAAGTAAATCAGTCCTGATAATTGTTCCAATCGTGGTGCCTGAGTTCACAACGGAACCAACCTCAACATTTAAATTAGAAATACTACCTGTATATGGAGCATAGATGAAGTACTTCTTCATATTCTCCTCCATACTCTTGATGTTGTAAAACTCACTTAAAATGTTCTTGGTTGCTAAAAATGTTTTTTCCTGAGAACTATTAGCCTGTGGTAGATCAGGCAGGTCTTGCTTCAAATCAATGGCATCAAAATATGACTGCCATGTTGGATAGCTTTGTTTGAAATCTATTTTTAAATCTGGAAGAATCGATGCTAATAAGTTCAAAAATGTGCTCTTTCTCGCTTGCAGTGAAAAGCTTTGTTCAACATTGTGGATTTTACATAATAGCTGGCCAGTTGTGAAATTTTGACCTGCCTTTAATGGGATATTACCAGCCAAAAGTTTGCCACCAACTTCGGCCGTAATATTGACTTGTTGTGAAGAACTTACCCGGCCATATGC
This sequence comes from Bacteroidota bacterium, assembly GCA_027592755.1. Lineage (GTDB taxonomy): Bacteria > Bacteroidota > Bacteroidia > Cytophagales > Cyclobacteriaceae > JAJCYL01. The sequence goes on from JAQCLE010000025.1 coordinate 22,361, forward strand.
CTCAACTTTTGTAGCAACATTACTGTGTGTAGTCGGTAAAACGCTGACATAGGTTTTGATTTCTTGTCGTGGTCGTTCAGGGGGAACCACTTTCTGTGAGGCCATGGTTTCCTTGAATAACCAAGCTGATCCAACAATAACAACAAACGCACCAGCTGATATAAGCCACTTCTTCATAGATCGCGATTAAGATTAACTAAGGTATTAAAAGGTAAAGTTCGATTAATGTTTCGAAGATTTTGAAGAATTTGATGAGCGGGTAAGAATATCAGACAAGGTGTGCTAAAAAGTAGATTTGTGAAATGGATAATTCAAGTCTATAGGAAATCAATATCTGCCCTGAAGGGGAACTTCATTAGATAGATGTTTGCCTGATCTACACTCATTTTGCCTTCAATTATCCTATAGAGGGTCTCTGTAATGGGAGCCCGAACTTTATAATTTTCAGCTAAAACCTTTACTATTTTAATAGTGCTCACACCTTCGGCAACTTCGTCCATAGAATCCATAATCTGTTGGATTGTTTCTCCTTTGGCCAAACGATGACCTACAGTAAAATTACGACTCGATGAACTCGAACAAGTGGCGATCAAATCTCCCACGCCAGCAAGCCCAATGAAAGCCTGGGTATTTCCTCCCAGTACATTACCAAGGTGGATCATTTCAACTAATCCACGGCTAATGAGGAGAGCTTTTGCATTTTCGCCCAAGCCAATGCCGCTAAGTGCACCGGCTCCAATGGCGATAACATTTTTAAGAATGCCACAGAGTTCAATTCCGATGAGGTCGTGGCTTCCATAAATAAGGAATCGGTCGTTCTTGAGTAAATGTTGTCCTTTTTCAATGACTTCGTCAAAATGACTTGCGACCACCGAAGCGGCGGGTTGATTCTTGGCCATCTCGGAGGCAAGATTTGGGCCTGCCAGACATCCCACACGTACTACGTTGGTTTCTTCAAGGATCACTTCGCTCATTGTTCTGACGTGTTCGCGTGTCAGGGGATAGCTCTTTGAGATTTTTATGTCAGTCTTCAAATCCAAACCCTTGGTGCCATGAATCACAATATGATAAGGTTTGAGATGCCTGGACGCTGCCCTCATCAATTGTCTAAAATTCTGTGAAGGGACGATCGGAAAAAGAACCTCACAGTTTTCAGCAACTACTTTAAGTTCAGAAGTGACTTCAATGTTATCATGTAGTTTTATCTGACCACTTTGCCGTGTCTTTATTAGCCTGGAAGCTTTCTCCGGCGTGCGAGCATATAAAATGACTCTTGATTGTTGTGAAAGAATGTTGGCAACAACAGTTCCAAAACTACCAGCGCCTATAACTCCAATTGGCCTACCGGATGTATTTTTCGAGGTCATAGCTATCCAGCCGATTGCGGTAGTAATAGAGCTTATTTAGATCATGAGTAATGATGTCACCATTCTTGTTTTTTCCAAGGGGTTTATGAGTATGATACATACCCACATTTTTTATTCCAAAATTGATGACCATATCTGCATCCCCTTCCAAATGATCTGCATATTTTATCAGCCCCTGATTACTCATTTTATAGATTCTGATTCGGAGTTTTTCGAAGTTCTCTTTAAATAACGAATGAGGAATTACAATGTCTTCCTCAGGCAGCCGAAGTGTCTCAAAAAGATCAAGTTTGTCATTCATTTTCCTGATCATTTCAAAAGCTAAAAAGGCAGCAAGATGACTTGCAAAAACGCAATTATTCTTGTGATATTCTTCTGCTATTCGCCTGGCAAGTATTCTGGTATATTGCTGCTCACGTTGCTTATCTTCTACGACTTGTCCATCAGCTATAAAGTAATCTTTTGCATCAATAATATTCCCTTTGTGGTCCTGACTTTCCCCATCATCGTCAACATAGTTTCCAAGTATGTCCATCCCGCGGCCCACCGTGACCGAGATGCCAGATCCCTTGGTAAAAAATTCAATCAGAAATTTTGCAATCTTGAAGGAAGTGGAATATTCATCATTCTCCACATAATAGCGCTCCTGGCCTTCACGTTTAAGGTGATCATTGATCAGCGTAGGGGCTTCAAGGACAAAGTGATAATTAATTACCACCGGGACAATAAATATTTTTTGCGGGTTCTTATCTCCTGGATTTTGGAAATTGAACCGTTGTGCTTCAACGGCTGTGCCAAGAAGGCCAAGTTTTAATCTATCTTCAATTTTACCCGATCTGGATCTTGTTCCTCCCGGGAAGAACAGACTATGACAACCCCTTTTAAGAGCCAGGGTTGAGTATGTCTTGAGTGTTTCAAGATACAACAGATTTTTCTTTCGCCTATCTACTTTATAGGCACCCAGACTATTCATAAAGTAGGCGAAGATTTTGATGTTGAACAGATTAAGCCCTGCACCGTAAATGAAGGGGGGCAAACCAAGCCATTGGATTACCCAACCAATTAGGATAGAATCAAGGTTGCTGAAATGCGTTGGGACCAATAACACAGTGCCTTTTTTTGCTAGTTTTCGAAGATGTTCAGGTTCTCCAAGGATCTGAATCTGGTCGTCAAGATCGAGTTGCCGACTAAAAAAAGACATAGGCCCCTTCAATCTGGCTGCATTGAGGAGTCGTGCGAAAAGCATCGTTACTATCCCTCTTGCAAAACGATAGGAAGAGCGATTAAAATTCCCGGAAATTTCATTTGCATACCTTGAAACAACCTGGTTTAGAATATTTTCCTGGACGGCACGGTGCTCACTACTATCTGTTGAGAAATCTATCAGCTGCTGCTGGATATCTTTATAGAAAGATTTTTCTTCACGCGGGTCGACCCTCCAAGGATTTTGTTTAATGCGAAGGCGTTCTTTATAAATCATTGATTCCAGAGCATCATTAAGCCCTTTTCCTTCTGTATGGCGTTCAAGATTCTGCGTCGTGGTATCAATTACATCCTGAATGAATTTCTTTTTGTTTTTGGCAAGGAGGACCACAGGCCATTCCCTGGTTCCCGGGAGAATTGGAGGATATTTCTTGCTGTGTCCGTTAATTTTAAACATACCGTGCCGCCCAAGTTAATATAAAATCAAATCTGGTTCGCACAGATTACCCGATGCTCATTAATAATCAATTGGCATTTTCAATGTTTAGAGTGCAAAACAGTAATATGAGTCCCCTGGTGGGGTTCCTGGAATTCCTCCTCCTCCGGCCGCAATAATAACAAATTGTTTACCATCAACTTCAAAGGTGGCAGGAGTGGCGTATGCACCGGCATCCAGTTGAAATTCCCAGAGCATCTCTCCGGTATCTTTGTCAAAGGCACGGAAACGCTCATCCATCGTCGCACCGATAAAGACCAGGCCCCCTGCAGTTACCAATGGTCCACCCAGGTTAAACGTACCAGTAGGGTCATAACCCAAGGCTTCCAACTCCACATAGGTACCTAAAGGCACTTGCCAGTCTATCTTCCCGGAATCCAAATCAATAGCTGAAAGGGCTCCCCAGGGGCGCTTGTTTATTGGATATCCCCGATCATCTTTAATTTCATGATGCCCGGTAGCAATCCAGGGAATATTATTCGTAAATGTCAAACCAATTTGACGGGCATCAAGTTGTATTTCTTTACCTGTATTATTGAGAAACGAAATGATAGCTTCTTTTTCAACTGAATTGAGTTGAGAGAATTTTGGCATTAAACCTTTCCCATTTTCAAGGGTTGTTTTGATTTCATCCGATGTCCTTGTTGGGGCAATTTGTAGAAGATTTGCAAAAGAAGGTGCACTTGCCATACCGCTTTGTTGATTTCTACCGTGACAAATAGAACACCTGGCCTGATATATTCTCAGGCCCAGGTCATGTTGGGTTATTTGCTCAACCTCAGATGCTGGAAACATGGAAATCCATTCAGCTTCATTGCTGTTATTGATATACAGCATCCTGTTTAATGGGTCGTAAGCCCCACCTCCCCAGTCAGTACCCCCGTTGAATTGAGGGAGTATTAATGCTTCTTTTCTATTCGGAGGCCTGAAAATACTCCCGAATTCCATGTTTTTAGTTAAGTCTTTTACATAAGCGGTGGCTTCTTCAGTGAGATCAGTAATATCGGCCTCAAAAAATCCTTGCTGCGAATAACGTAAAGACTTTGGAGGGAATGGTTGTGTAGGCCATGTTTCTTCCCTGGGGATATCGCTTTGTTCCACGGGAATTTCCTCAATAGGAAAAATTGGCTCACCTGTATCACGATCAAGAACAAACAGATGTCCCATTTTGGTTGGCTGAGCAATTGCGTCAACAAGCTTTCCATCTTTCTTAACTTGAACAAGGTTTGGAGCACATGGTATATCATAATCCCAAATATCATGATGGACCACCTGGTAATGCCAGATTTTCTCTCCTGTGGCGGCATCTAAAGCCAAAACACAATTGGCGTAGAGGTTTTTACCGATCCGGTCGCCTCCCCAATGATCATAGGCTGCTGATCCTGTGCCACAATATATAACTCCCCGGGCTTCGTCCATTGTAATTCCTCCCCATGAATTTGCCCCACCTGCTTTCTCCCATGCCTCCGCCGGCCAGGTTTCATATCCAGGTTCACCTGGAAGTGGTATGGTATGAAATGTCCATTCGATTGCACCGGTTCTCACGTTAAATGCCCTTATATAACCGGGAGCTGCCGGCCCGGGACCTTCACCTACTGTTGACCCTAAAACATACAAGTTGTTAAAAATTACTCCGGGTGTAGTAGACTTCCCTCGGTTGTCCTCATCACGATTGAGCCCTTCTTTCAAGTTAACCTTCCCATCAACCCCGAATGAACTAATCAACCTCCCATCGCTGGCGTCTAAACAATAAAGAAAGATTCCTTTTGCAAAGAAAATCCTGGAAGAGTCGTTTTCCTCCCAATATGCAAGTCCTCGATTGGTACCCCGAATTGTTGTTCCTGGATCGGGGTCATACCTCCAGATTTCAGAACCATTGCGTGCATTTAATGCAATCACCGAGACGTTAGGAGAAGTGAGGTAGATCCTATCTTGAACAATAAGAGGATTGCATTCAATTACTGAACGACGTGAATCTTTTAGGTCACCAGTTACGAACTTCCAATTGACGGCCAGGTCCTTAACGTTTTGCTTATTTATTTGGTCAAGTGCTGAGTACTTGGAACCCATTTTGTCACCATTGTAGTGAGACCAGGAATGATAAGGATAATCATCGGTTTTATTTCTACAACCAGTAGTGATGAGCAGCAGGGCTGAAAATGTTAAAAATTTGGAATATCTTGAAATCATCAGTTGCTTATCAGGGTTATTTCCATGATTTGACCTCTTTTTCCCGATCATAAATCACTTCACCATCCTCATTCCATTCCTTGGTGATAAAAGGAGTAAATTCATTTTCAAATGGATCTTCAGGATACTGGACTTCTCGTTTACGACGATTTCTCTGGAGATAGTATTCACGCCATAGCCCAATTTTATAATCGAATTTGTATTCGCCAATTACTGCTATTTGACCATTTTCATGAAAGGCATAATATTCACCATCCTTCTCTCCATAGTGGACTGGAATAATTTCTCTCATTTTTCTCGCTTCCTGGTCTTCATAATAGGCGACTTTTGATTCTTTTGGCCACCCTTTATACCATTTTTTCTTTTCCTGAAGAATGTCGTATTTATTGAATCTCATCCAACGCCCATGTTTGGTGCCTTTATAGAAAATTCCTTCTTCTATTAGTTGATTGCCCATCATTTTAGCATATGGGCCATGTAAAATACCGGCATATTTTTTATTGATATTTCTCGAGTTTACAATTTTCCTTTTTTTGAAATCGTACCAGTAAGTATTTCTTACATACGGATCGGGCTCCTGAAATTCTTTTAAGTAATAAAAAAGTTCAATGACCTGGTCATCACCAAAACCAGACCTGGCGAACCCTTTCTTGGTTTTTATGCCGTAAAAAACATTTTTCTTTCGCTTTTTCTTTTTCAGTTCAACAGGCTCATCATCTTCGTCCTCTTCTCCGAGATCAATGGTCAAAGGGGATTCATAATTTATCTCAAAGAGTCTGTCAGTATCAACTGGTTCCATGTTGTCCTGGGCATTTGAGATGATAGGGATGAAAAGAAGCAGAGTTATTAAAACGTATTTCATTTCAAGAATATTTATAACCGAAACGCTAATCAGTTTTATAAAGTGTTTTCTGAAATTGTTATATTATCATACCGTGTCTTTTTAAAAGTAAGGTTTTGAACCCAATTTTCTTTCCATCACCAGCCGAATTTAAAAAATGGTTATTGGCTAACCATGATAAATTAAGAGAGCAATGGATAGGCTTTCATAAAAAAGGCACGGGATTACATAGTATTTCCTGGCCTGAATCTGTGGATCAAGCACTTTGCTTTGGATGGATTGACGGACTGAGGAAAAGAATTGATGAAGAATCATACATGATCAGGTTTACACCACGGAAAAAAGACAGCTACTGGAGTAAGGTGAATATTGACCGGGTGGCTGAATTGAAAAAGTTAGGCCTGATGGAACTTCCGGGCCTTGAAGCGTTCTCCCACCGGAAACCAGAGAAATCAAAACAGGCATCATATGAGCAAAAGGAGCTCAAACTTGATCCAAATTTTGAGAAGTTATTGAGATTGAATAAAAGCGCCTGGTGTAATTTCAATAATAAAGCGCCCTCTTATCGCAAGCAATGCATTTGGTGGGTGATGAGCGCCAAGAAACAGGAAACCCGACAGCGACGCATGAATCAATTGATTGAATCGTCTCACAAAAAAGAACTTATTGCACCTCTCAAGTGGACAGAAAAAAAGTGAGGAAAACACCCTCACTTTCTCATCTTTTTTAAATGAAACAACAATCTTAATCCGATGCAAGTTCGACACTCCTCTTTATAAACGACGTTAAGTCGCTTCCAGAAAGCATGTTTTGTGAAAGCAGGGCCAAATCATAAGCCTGTTTCGCATAAGTTGTCTTGTCTTTTTCTTTCTTAGCTTTCAGTATCTTATTAATGATGGAGTGGTTTCCATTAATGCTGGCAGTAAAATGATCTGGCATGTTACCCATCATCATCATGCCGCCCCCACCTGTTTTCGACATCTCCTTCATTCGTCTCATGAACTCCGGCATGGTTAAAATTACAGGCATATCATCGGTGGATAATGATTCAACATTTACCGTCACATTTTTGTCGCTGATTGCCTTTTCAAAAACTGCTTTAATGTCTTCTTTTTCCTTATCAGACAGAACAGTTTCTTTCTTTTCTTCCTTATTAATCAACTTATCAAGAATGTCTGCATCAACCCGCTGCATGCTTGAATTCTCCAGTTTGGATTCAACATGGTTAATAAAATGGCTGTCAAGAACACCCTCCAGTTTTAACACATCGTAACCTCGATTTTTTGCTGTTTGGATGTACGCATCTTGTTTAGCAGCATCTGTAGTATATAGGTGGACTACTTTTTTGTCTTTGTCAGTTTGATTCTCTTTGATATGATCCGCATATTCTTTAAAAGTGAAATGTTTGCCTTCAATGTTTTCAAATAATGCAAAATCCTTGGCTTTCTCGTAAAACTTTTCTTCAGAAATCATCCCATATTTTACGAAAATGCCTATGTCACTCCACTTTTGCTCGAATGATTGACGGTCTTTTTTGAAAAGCTCGGCAAGCTTATCAGCTACTTTTTTGGTGATGTAGGAGTTGATCTTTTTAACACTACTATCTGATTGGAGATAACTCCTTGACACGTTCAATGGAATATCCGGAGAATCAATGACCCCATGAAGTAGCATCAGGAATTCAGGCACTATGTCCTTTACTTCATCAGTAATAAAAACTTGTCGTGAGTACAGCTGTATTTTGTTTTTCTGGACTTCGAAATCGTTCTTGATTTTTGGAAAATAAAGTACCCCGGTCAGGTTAAACGGGTAGTCAACATTCAAGTGTATCCAGAAAAGCGGTTCTTCGGAGAAAGGGTAGAGTTCCCTATAAAAATTCTTATAATCCTCGTCCTTAAGATCAGTAGGAGTTTTCGTCCATATTGGGTTGGAATTGTTTACAATGTTGTCAACATCAATGGACTTGTATTTGGCCTTACCTTCCTTGTCCTTCCCATCCTCAATACTCTCGCTCTTAGTGCCAAACTTGATTGGAACAGGCATGAACTTAGCATATTTATCCAGGATGCCCTGAATCCTGAATTTGTCAACAAACTCTTTCGAATCTTTGTTAATATGAAGTATTATTTCGCTACCCCTTTGCTTTTTTGTAGCCGCAGATATTTCAAATTCCGTGCTCCCATCACATTCCCAGTGCACAGCTTTGGCTCCCTTTTGGTAGGATAATGATTTTATTTCAACCTTATTAGATACCATAAAGGCCGAATAAAAACCAAGGCCAAACTTGCCGATGATCTCATTTGCATCTTTGGCGTCTTTAAATTTCTCTACGAACTCGGTGGCACCTGAAAATGCAATTTGATTGATATATTTTTTTATTTCCTCGGCTGTCATCCCCAGGCCTCGGTCCTCTATTGTAATTGTTTTCTTTTTTTCATCGAAACTGACATTGATAGTTAAATCACCCAATTCTCCCTGGTATTCACCCAGTGTAGCTAAACGCTTTATTTTTTGTGTGGCATCAACTGCATTTGAAACAAGTTCCCGGAGAAAAATTTCATGATCTGAATAGAGAAATTTCTTTATGATCGGAAATATATTCTCAGTGTTGATTGAAATTGTACCTTTTTCTTGCATGACTTAATGGCTTATTATTATGAACAAGCTGGGCTTTTCAAATTTTGTTCCAATAGATTGTTGGGTGACATCTTGGCAGAGACTCATGTAATTTCTTATCCAGACAGAATTTTTCATTGTTGAATTTAGATAGCTCACTAACTTTGCGGTTATCAAATTTAAAAAAAACCATAATGTCATATTTATTCACTTCGGAGTCAGTATCCGAAGGCCATCCTGATAAAGTTGCTGATCAGATTTCGGATGCCATTCTTGATGCCATGTTGAAACAGGATCCAGATTCCAGGGTAGCATGCGAAACATTTGTAACAACGGGTCTAGTGGTCGTGGGTGGTGAGATCACAACGAAGGCATATGTTGAAATCCAGGATGTTGTGAGGGAAACGATTAGAAAAATTGGTTATAACCATGACGATTACCAATTTGATGCGGAATCATGCGGTGTTATGGTAACTCTGCATAGTCAGTCTCCGGATATTGCGCAGGGTGTCGATGAAGGCAAGGGTGTAGATAAAGAACAGGGAGCGGGGGATCAGGGAATGATGTTTGGTTATGCCAGCAATGAAACCGCTGAATTTATGCCCATGGCGCTGTCATTTTCTCACAGGCTGGTTAAGGAATTGGCAAACATAAGGAAAAATGAACCTGAATTATTGTCATACCTAAGACCCGATAGCAAAGCTCAGGTTACCATTGAATATGAAGGAGGAAAACCACAAAGAGTTCATACGGTCGTGGTCTCCACGCAGCATGCCCCATTCGATTCGGATGAAGAAAGGATGCTTCAGAAAATCAGGAAAGATGTAATTGAGCTTGTTGTTCCAAGAGTTGTCCCTGCTAATCTTTTGGATGATCGTACCATTTATCACATCAATCCAACGGGTAAATTTGTAATCGGTGGACCTCATGGGGATGCTGGCCTTACAGGCCGTAAGATTATTGTGGACACTTATGGTGGAAAGGGGGGTCATGGAGGAGGAGCATTCTCTGGAAAGGATTCTTCAAAAGTAGATCGCAGTGCGGCTTATGCTTCACGACATATTGCTAAGAATATTGTTGCAGCAGGAGTAGCGGATGAAGCGCTTATTCAGGTCGCCTATGCAATTGGTCTTTCTAATCCAATTTCATTGAATATTAACACTTATGGTACTGCCAAAGTGAATTTTTCTGATGAAGAAATTGCTGAAAAGGTTTCATTGATTTTCGATATGAGACCAAAGGCAATTGTCGAAAGGTTTGGTTTAAAGAATCCTATTTTTTCAGAAACTGCCGCTTATGGTCATATGGGTAGAGAGTCATTTTCAAGACCAACAGAAATTATCAGATTGGTGACTAAGAAAAATGGTTCGCAGACTCAAGAATTGAGAACCAAGGAGATGAAGGATATTGAGTTCTTTGGCTGGGAAAAGATCGACTATGTTGACAAGGTAAAAAGTGCTTTTGGGCTCTAGGCCAATGGCCCTTACCGGCCAGGATACTAAAAGTTCTTAAATACCCGATCGTGCAATAAATTGATCTACTAGCCAACGCTCTCTCAGTTTGACAAACAAGAATGCTATCCTGTCAAAAAGATAAGTTTTCAATACCGGAAGGCGTACATTTTCTCAATTGTGCCTATATGTCTCCCCAACTAAAAAAGGTAGAGGAAGCAGGAATTGAAGCGTTAATGTTGAAAAATGATCCATCTAATATCAAAACCAACGATTTTTTTGAAAACAGTAATAAAATAAGGGTTGAGTTCTCAAAGATCATTAATAATAATGCTCCGGAGCAAATAGCATTAATACCCTCTGTTTCCTATGGGATTGCCAATGTCGTCAACAACATTGCATTTTCATCTGATGATGAAATCATTTTATTAGGTGAGCAGTTTCCCAGTAACGTCTATTCATGGATTGAGAAAGCCAGGGTAACGGGGGCTCAAATCATCACGGTTTTACCGCCTGAAAATGTAATAGACCGGGGCAAAATTTGGAATGAGAGAATCCTTGAAGCCATCGGTCCAAAAACAAAAGTAGTGGCCATGTGTCAGGCACATTGGACAGATGGTACGTTATTCGATTTAAAGTCAATCAGTAGCGGAATACATGAAAAGGATGGATATCTAATTGTTGACGGAACCCAGTCTGTTGGTGCTTATCCATTTAATGTAAATGAAATTAAACCCGATGCCCTAATTTGTGCAGGCTACAAGTGGTTGATGGGTCCTTACTCCCAGGGAGTAGCTTATTTCAGCGAGAGATTTAACCGAGGCAAACCAATTGAGCACTCTTGGATTTCTAGAATGAACAGCAAAAATTTTGCTGGTTTGGTTAACTATGAAGAGCATTACGAAGCGGGGGCAATTCGATATGATTATGGTGAGAGGAGTAATTTTATCTTAAATGCCATGTTTCTGACAGCGCTGCAACAAATTAATGTGTGGGGGGTAGACAATATTCAGGAGTATTGCAAATGGATAATCGAACCTGCAGTTAAATCACTGAGCAGTCTGGGATATACTATTGAATCAGTCGAGTATAGAACTGGTCATTTATTTGGCATTAGGCTTGATAAGGACCTGGACCTCAAAAAGGTTGCAACATTGCTTAATAAGAATAATATCCAGGTCTCAGTGAGAGGTAGTGCAGTTAGGGTATCTCCTCATTTATATAATACACACGAAGATATGGAGGTATTGGTTAGGTGTTTGGCCAAATTATAGGGTCTGTATCTTAAAGCTTTGCTTTAATTAATGAGTGACATTGATGAAAATTCTAATTATTGCAGTTACTTTGATATTAGATTGAAAAATTGAACAGCTGATCATAACTTTTTTTAGTATACTTACCTTGATTTAAGTATTTAGAAACCAGCTGTTAACTTATTAAAAGGATTTGATGTCTGACAATGACTTTATTTGACTCGGCTCTTCTTAACATCTTTTTTAATGTCCTGATACTTGTTTTTGCAATCGGTCTTCTATGGAAGGGGGCTGATGAATTAGTTGAATCTGCAAGCAGAATTGCTGCAACTTTTGGAGTTTCCGATCTGGTTATCGGTTTAACAGTTGTAGCATTTGGAACGTCAGCCCCTGAATTTGCCGTTACATTAAATGCGTCCTTTAACGGCCAACCAGATATTTCTGTTGGAAACATCGTAGGATCAAACATTTTCAACCTGGGTTTTATATTGGGCTCGGTTGCCATAATAAAGACTATCCATGCGACTAGGAAATTAGTGTATCGCGATGGCATTTTTATGATTCTTGTGACGTTTTTGTTACTTGCCATTTTCTATGATTTAAAACTTGAGAGATGGGAGGGAATATGCCTTTTTTCATTGCTTTTGGGATATTTAGCCTTTCTGTTCATTAATAAAGAACCGATTGATAACGATGACCTTCATTCAATAAGTGCAACCTGGAAGGATGCCATTATCCTGCCAGTTACCATAGGCGTGGTTGTTCTTGGAGGGCATTTACTTGTTGAATCTGCCAGTTTTCTGGCCCGCACGGCAGGAATTTCAGAATGGGTAATCGCAGTAACAATTGTAGCCGCAGGGACCTCTGCCCCGGAGATGGCTACATCTTTGAGCGCCGTTTTGAAAGGACGTCATGGCATGAGCGCTGGCAACCTAATTGGAAGTGATTTATTCAATATCCTGGGAGTATTGGGCGTTGCAGGAATGGTCAATCCACTGCCTGTTAATCCTGAAGCCTTAGGTTCATTGGCTATGCTATCCGGAATGGTCATATTGGTAGTAATATTTCTCAGGACGGGATGGAAACTTACGCGAATCGAAGGAATTATCTTATTTACGATTGGTCTGGCACGCTGGATTTTCGACTTTATGAAATAGGACTCCTTGATTACATGGGTATTAATAACCGTATTTTTCTTTCCACATTCCTTTTAGCCTTTTTCTAATTTCTACTTCCCTTGGGTTATTTCCAGGATCATAGAACTTGATACCGGAAAGTTGATCAGGAAGGAATTCTATATTAACGAAATTACCAGCATAATCATGCGCATATTCGTACCCCTTGCCATACCCTTGATTTTTCATCATCTTGGTAGGAGCATTCCTAATGTGCATGGGAACTTGCAAATCACCTGTTTCGATTACCTTCGATTTGGCAGTCTTTATGGCTTTGTAACTCGCATTGCTTTTTGGTGATACGGCAAGATATGTGACACATTGGGCCAGAATGATTTCAGCTTCTGGATAACCAATTAAATTTACCGCCTGAAAAGCATTGGTAGCGAGAACCAAGGCAGTTGGGTTAGCATTTCCAATGTCCTCTGAAGCAAGAATGACCAACCGCCTGGCAATAAATTTGACTTCTTCACCACCCTCAATCATCCTGGCCAAATAATATACTGCAGCGTTGGGATCACTTCCTCTGATCGATTTGATAAATGCGGAGATGATGTCATAATGCATATCGCCTTTTTTATCATATAGAACCGTTTTCCTCTGGGCGATTTCTGTAATATGGTCATTGGTAATAGTTACATCCTCTTCTGTAATTGCATCCACAGCCAACTCCAGGATGTTCAGAAGACGTCGGGCATCACCTCCAGCAAGATTTAAAAGGGCTTTGTCTTCTTTTATGACGATTTTCCTTTTACGAAGTAAATCATCACTTGTAATAGCGTTTTTCAAAAGTGATTTCAAATGATCCTCGGTGAGTGGATTCAGAACATATACCTGGCATCGCGATAATAGCGCTGAATTAACCTCGAAGCTGGGATTTTCAGTAGTAGCTCCGATCAATGTTATTACTCCTTTTTCGACTGCTCCCAGCAGGGCATCCTGTTGGGATTTGTTGAACCGATGAATTTCGTCAATAAATAGAATGGTTTTATTGCCTCTTTTTGCTTTATCTATTACTTCCCGAACGTCCTTCACCCCTGCGCTTATGGCGCTCAATGTGTGAAAAGGCATTTTTACCTCATTGGCGATAATATTCGCGATGGTGGTTTTACCAACTCCAGGAGGCCCCCAGAGAATCATTGATGGAATGGTTTTATTTAAAATTGCCTTTCTCAAGACTCCATTGTTGCCAATGAGGTGTTCCTGGCCAATCAGGTCATCAATCGATGACGGTCTCATTCGTTCGGCTAAAGGCAATGTTGAGTTAAACATCAGATCTTCATGGCGTTGATAATAGTTACTGCGTCATTCATTTGATCAATCGAAATATCGAGGTGAGTGACTAACCTGATTTGAGTTGAGCTGAAAGTAAAGCAGAGTATCCCGTGGTCTCTAAAAATCCGGACTAGCTTTTCAGCTTCGACCCCTTCGCATTCTGCGATAATAATATTGGTTTCAACCGGGATAACTTCTTTGATAAATGGTCTTTTCGCTAGGCATTTCCCGATTTCACTCGCTTTAATGTGATCTTCCTTTAAACGGTCAATGTGGTTATCAAGAGCGTAATTGCATGCGGCGGCGAGATAACCAGCTTGCCTCCATCCTCCCCCGAAAATTTTTCTCACTCGCCGAGCATGATCAATAGTTTCCTTTGATCCCAGAAGCGCCGAACCTACAGGGGCCCCGAGTCCTTTGGAAAAACAGATCGAAATCGTATCAAATTGTGATCCCCAATCCAATGCTGACTCACCGCTTGCTACCAATGCATTGAAAATCCTTGCACCGTCAAGATGTGTTCTGAGGTTGTTGCCCACACAGATTTCACGAATTTTTTGAACCTCTTTTAAATTGTAACAGCATCCTCCTCCCTTGTTCATGGTATTTTCTATTGCAACAAGCTTTGTTCTTGGAAAATGAACATTATCAGGGTTGATATTTTCTTGAATTTGGGCTGCCGTGATTCTTCCGCGATCACCATCAAGTAATCTTACAGAAACATGGGAATTGGCCATCATACCACCCCCCTCATATTTGTAGATGTGTGCGTTCTTATCACAGATCACCTCGTCCTGGGGAGATGTATTAACCCTGATCGCAATTTGGTTCGACATTGTTGCTGATACACAGAAAAGAGCAGCTTCATGTCCAAATTTGGCCGCAATCTTTTCTTCGAGGTGATTTACCGTTGGGTCTTCCCCGAAAACATCATCTCCGACTTCGGCACTCAGTATGACGTCAAGCATTTCGGGTGTAGGCTTGGTCAAAGTATCGCTCCTGAGATCAATCATTCTTTTTGAATTTGAGCTAAGGCCTAATTAAACTTGCAGCATTAAAGTTATATCAATTGACAAAACCATGAAGGTCTCAACAACAGTAAATTTCATTAACGATTTCGAATATGAAGGAGTCAACTCATCAGAGAATAAGGTGGCCATTGATATGTATGATAAAAATCTTAAAAAAGCACTTTCACCAACTGAGCTGTTGTTGACGTCTCTTGCAGCCTGTGCAATGGTTGACATTGTTATCATGTTAAAGAAAAGGAAAAAAACCATTGAGTCCTTTAGAGCAGAAACATCCGGGAACAGAAGGGAAGAACATCCCCGGTCCTTTATAGACATTCATACAAATTTCATCGTTGTTTCACCGGATATTAATAACGAGGAAATGAAAAAAGTAGTTGACCTGGCGGTTGAAAAATATTGTTCCGTCGCTGACACTATCAAGCATGGGACCGATCTCACCCATAGTTTTGAAGTTCACCGTCCTTAATAATTTTCCGGATTAAAACTTGATCTTTATTCGAGGCATAATTTGAGGATAATTTGGTGCATTGGGATTATCCAATTGAGTCAGCCTTTTTACGATTTCAAGACGGAGAACTTTAAAAATATTTTCCACCCCAAAATTAATTTCAAAATAAGGATCACCATTTAAAGCGAATGTAGCAGGCGAACCACTCACGTTAACTGGGAGTCCGGGTAGAATATCGGGATAACTGGTGGGATTATTTTTATCAGTTAACCTTCCAATCAATCCTTTGAATCCGACAGTGGCTCGAAGTTTGGCTTTTTTAAGAAAAGGAATTTTACCAAACAGATAACCATTGAAGTGATGATTATATCCAAACTCCAATGTTTCATCCCCAACGAATTCCAGGAAGTTCATTTGGTTAAATGAATAGGGCTGATAAAAGAAAGTTTGATTTGCTCTTGGCATGTTAAGCAACGGGTATGGAACCTGTCCCCACAATTTAACGCCGCGAACCTCGAGATCACCAAAGCCGAATGGCGCCATATAAGTTCTCTTAAAGAACTCGAAATCCAATTTATCATAACTGTAATCCGACCCCAGGACATCTTTCAATCCTTTCGTGTACCTGATTTTAAAAATTGGAGACTTGTTAATGATGGGAATACGGAACTGCTTACCTTGATAGTATTGCTCGTTGGGAGCAATTCTGGCTTCCAGATAAATTTCGGTAGTGTTGATAGCTTCATCAAATGGGGTGTCCGAAGCAAGGCCCAAGGGTCGGAAGCTTAGGATCCCTGCAGGGGTTTGTTCATTCTTAAAAAACCCCGATTTGAAAGAAAAGCCATTGAACTCTCTGAAATACACTGCCCACCATTTATTGTGATAAATTTTCTTATCATTGACACTCCTCTTAAAAGAAAGAAACACGTTGTCCTCCATTACAAAGTCAACACGCTCCCCAGGGTTTGCAATTTCCACCTGCCGGGTTAATTCAATCCCATGACGTGGACTTTTGCTGAAAAAATAAGTCCCAATGAAAGCATATTTCCATTTTTCATCTTTAAAGCCATAAGCGCCATAGGTTTCAAACTGTACCTTTCTGCTGAAATCATCATTGGTTTTAAATCCTAGCCTTGTCCGAAGTCCTTCAATTTCGCTGAAGCTGTAAAAAGTGCTCACAGGGCCCAGATCAATTGGACCGATTTTGCGATAGCCAAAAAGTACGAGGTTGGCGATATTCATAAACTTTTTGAAAGTGGGCAAATCCTTTACCTCTTCCACCATTTGATATATTCCAGCTTCGGATGCGGTTAGCTCCATATGCCTGGCTTCAGCCCAGAACTCTTCTGATTTTTCTCGGGCCTCTTTGTCTTCGATTACATCGTCAACCCCTCGAAATATTTTTGCATCTTGCTCCTGGCCAAAAATAAAGTCCTCGTATGAAACGGTTCTTTTGCCATATAAGCCATTTGAGTCATTAGTTCCGAAAAGCTTGAATTTGAAATCGATGGTGATTTTATCTACCGCTAGCATCCAGGCGGCATCGTCATAATAGTCAAACTCCTGTTCAATCTCCAGACCATCAACGAAATTGATGTTTGTAGATTTTGTGATTTGAAGCCTGACTTTTTTAATGGCATAACTTGAGTCGGCTACTACATAGAGTTCTCCGTCAAATGCCAGGGAAGTGGGATTTCGAGGCAGGAAAGCCAGCTTGATGACTTTTGATCCGTCCAGATCGAGCGTGTCAGTGATATAATATTTATAAGTTGATGTTGCCAGGGAGGATATTGGGCTTACAAATTTTTGAGTCAGGACATCAATGTTATTGTCATAAATGTCTATGGATTGAAACATCTTGTCAATCAAGGCAGAGAGTCCCTGGTCGTCAATATATTGATCAAACCCGACCATTTGTATGCCGTTTCGATACTCTTTTTCTTTTTGGGGGTTTCGTTGATAATATACCTTTGAACTTATTTCCCGAAGATAGAGCGGAATGAAAGCTTTACCTGTTAATGGCAATGTATCAAGGTAGTTTACTATTGCGGGGTACTTCTTTTGGTTCTTCCGAACGAATTTCTCCGAGAGGTTGTTAAGGTCAAGCTCAATTTTTTCGTATTTCCCAAATTCGTAAAAATCAAGTCCTTCTTTTCGATTCTTGCTCTTGTTATCAATAACCTTTCTAATAATTTCAACGGCGGGGGTATTTTTATTAGTATAGCGAAGACGGCTGGCTTCAATAGTTACAGCGTCCAGTTCAATACGCGAAACTGTCAGCTGGAAATTGATGCGTTGGGTTTTGCCAATATTCACCGGTTCAACGGCATCATTGTAACCAACGAAGGAGGCCATCAACTCAACCGTGGCTCGATCGGTTTCAAGGGTAAAGTTGCCCTCAATATCGGTGGTGGTACCAATAGTAGTACCGACGAATGAGATATTTACAAATGGGAGTGGTTCATTGGTTTCAATATCAATTACACTACCCCTTATCCTGGTCGTAACCTGGGCCATGCTTTCCAGACAGCTCACCAGAAGAATAAAGCAAACCAATGTTTTCTTCATTAAATCCCAGATAGGTAAAAGGTAGTTTAAGTTCAAAGTTCGGCCTCAGTTAGTCAAATACTGTACCAATTTGGATGCCCTATTTCTCAGAATGTTATTAGCAATAAATTTAATCTTTACGAAGTCCGGGGTAAAAAGATGGCTCATAAATTTTTATTGCCTTTTTTCTGTAAAGAGAGTCATAAAGTTCATGAATTATAAAATGACCACAAAATCAAATACCGGTTAAAGGATCAGTTGCAATCTTAAGGAGATTTAGAACTTATCAATTGATTCAAACGATATGAATACTATCCTCTCTGATCAATGGCAGAAATTTCATTCTTAGGTAGAGTTGAGCAGTTGCGATTACATCATTTGTGCAATACTTCGCAATGCGATCAAGCCCATCTTCATTGTAGTAAACCTGGTTGACCATACCCCCATCGATGTCTGATTTACTCGAAGGAATTTCAAAGATTGCCGTTAACAAATCAAGCGATGTAAAATTCTTGCGATCCCCAAATTTCCACATTTCCATAGTATCGATATGGTTGACCTCCCAGGGTTTTTTTGATGATGTGTCCAGGACGGTTGGGAGCGGAATCTGATGGACTGACAGTCGTCGGCATAGGTATGGGAAATCAAATTCTTTGCCATTATGGCCACATAAAGTAAGGATAGTCTGGTCAAAACTATCTAAAAGAGATACGAATTCTTCAAGCAGTTCTTTTTCACTATGCGACGACAGCGATTTCACCCGAAGGCTTACAAGTTCATTTTCTTTGGAATAGAAATAACCAATTGAAATGACAATAATTCTTCCAAATTCAGCATATATCGCTGCCCGGCTCCAATAAAGGTCCTGACTATTTTGATTGTCTTCGTTTTTAAGTAAGTAAGCCTTCTTATCCCAAAGTTGCTGCAAGCGTTCAGGCATTTCCGAATATTCTTTGAAATTGGAGACAGTTTCAATATCAATAATTAAGAGGTTTTTCAGATCATTTTGCATTGGAAATCTTCATTTTAAAAATATCTGTAATATGGTTTTTAAGGATTTGTTGAATCTCGACAATGTCAGGCTCAAATCCCAATTCGTTGTGCAAAGAAGTTATTGCCTTATCATTTATACCACAAGGGATGATGTTGTTGTAATAACTTAAATCGACATTCACATTGAAAGCAAAACCATGCATGGTTACCCATTTGCTTGTTTTAACTCCAAGCGCACAAATTTTTCTTGCTTTGGAATTATTGTAATCAAGCCATACTCCAGTCAGCCCATCGATCCTTCCAGCTAAAATACCGAAGTCATTTAAAGTCCGAATTACCGCCTCCTCCAGGAACCTTAAATAACGATGAATATCGGTGAAGAAGTTATCAAGATCAAGTATCGGGTAACCTACAATTTGGCCAGGACCATGATAGGTAATATCTCCACCACGATTAATATGAAAGAACTCAACCCCGGCTTTTCCTAATTGCTTTTTGTTTAAAAGGAGGTTTTTTGCATCCCCGCTCTTGCCAAGTGTGTAAACATGTGGATGTTCGCAGAAGATCAAATGGTTGGGTGTTTTCCTCTGGTTTTCCGCTGTGAAAGCCCTGTTCTTTATCTTAATTTCAATACATTCTTTGAAAAGCTGTTCCTGGTAGCTCCAGGCTTGCTGATAGTCTATTAACCCTAAATCAATAAATTTAACTTCATTGTTGATATTTTCATTCATCTCCTTGAATGTAACACTCCAGCATTTTGAAGTCATCAGATGGCCTCAATTCAACCTCATTGAAAATTGCGGGGAGAAGTATTGTGTCCCCAATTTTGAATTGGATTTGACCTTCAGAAAATGATAAACTCCCTTTCCCTTCCATACAAATTAAGATCACAAACGAATCAATTGTGCTGTAGTTTCTGGTAATGGGCTTGTCAAAGTAAAGTTTGTTTGTAGTGAAGTATTTGCATTGTACCAGGTTGATTACTTCATTTTTATTTCGGGGGTAGACGGTTTTATATTCATCGTAAAAATTAAAGTCAATAGCATCAATTGATTGCTCAAGATGGAGGTCACGTTTGTTCCCCTTATTATCAACCCTATCAAAGTCATGAATGCGATAAGTGATATCGGACGCCTGTTGAATCTCAGCAAGCAGCAACCCTTTACCTATGGTATGTATTCTTCCAGCTGGTAAGAAAAAGACATCGTCTTCATGCACATTCTCCTGATTGAGGACTGAAAGCGTTTCACCATTTTTGGCTTTGTCAAGAAAAACTTCTCTATTAATTTTTTGGTTGAACCCTGTAATGAGTTTAGACCCTGCGTCTGCCTGGAAGATGTACCACATCTCTGTTTTACCAACCGAGTTATGACGCTCCATGGCCAGTTTGTCATCAGGATGAACCTGAATAGATAAATCGTCATTGGCATCAATAAATTTGATAAGCAAGGGGAACTTGTTTCCAAAACGTTCATAGACTTTTCTACCGACGAGTTCACTTTTGTACTGATCTGATATTTCCTGTATCGACATACCCGATAAAGGGCCATCTTTAACAATCGAGGGATCAGTTTCAACTCCGGATATTTCCCAACTTTCACCGCAGTTTGACAATTCTCCAAAATCTTTTCCCAACTTGTTTCTTATCTTTTGTCCTCCCCAGATTTTATCTTTATAAATGGGATTAAATGTAAGGGGATAGAGGGCCGGTTTTGACAAAATATTAACGGTTAAAAGTGAAACGAGATTCAAAGATAGACCATGTTAAACAAAAAAATCGGGGAATGGGGAGAAAGACTGGCAGCTGAATTTCTTATTGAAAAAGGATACGAAATTATTGAGAAGAATTACCGTTTTTCCCATGGAGAGATTGATTTGATTGCGATGAAGGGTGAGCTTCTCGTTTTTGTTGAGGTCAAGACCAGATCCGGTTTATATTTCGGTTATCCAGAAGATGCGGTTAACACCAATAAGATAGAAACAATAGGGAAAGTAGCCGAAGAATATATCTATGCAATTAATTGGCATGGGGGTGTGCGATACGATGTCATTGCCATCTTAAATAAAAAGCCCCTCGAAATCCGACATTTCGAAGATGCTTTTCATTGATCATCGCTTCATTATCTTTCTGATTGTTACTTTTGAGGTAACACTCTTAAATAAACTATGAAAAACAAGGTTAGAATGAGGACTTCATTGTCCGAGGAAATTGAAAGTCTTTTGAACGACCAAATAAAGAAAGAGGCGAAATCTTCGTTTCTCTATCTGGCGATGTCTGCGTGGTGCGAAAGACAAGGATTTGTAAACAGTGCCAGGTTTTTTGAAATCCAATCAGATGAAGAGCGCCAACACATGAAAAGAATTTTTAACCACATTAGCAGTGTAGGTGGCAACGCCATTACACCTGAAGTGGTCAATATACAACAGGAGTTCGAATCATTTCGTTCGGTTTTTGATATAGCGCTTGATCAGGAAATAGCAATTACGCTCTCGATTAGCAATATCGTTGACAAGTGTACCTTGGCCAAAGATTATACCACGATCAATTTTTTAAACTGGTTCCTGACCGAGCAGGTTGAAGAAGAGGCAATTGCAAGAAGATGTCTTGAAATTTTTGATATAGTAGATCATCAGGGACTGGGTTTTCTAATGATTGACAGGGAAATAGCATTGGTGCGTGGCAAGGGATCTGAACAACAGCAATAGTCAATTTGATTCTACCAATTCAAAGTCATTGACATAATATCCAGGATAGACGATTGTTTCTCGGACATTTTTAAATCTATTGCTTACAGCAATTCGTCCTCTTTCAAAGTAAAGAAAAAGCATGGTCTTTTCTTCATGCAACATTTCCTATAGCCGGAGCAGTCCTCTACTTTTAGCTTCATTGGATTGGGCAATGTTTATCGCATTGATTATGCTGTCACTTTCCTGGTTTCCAAACCCTGTATAGTTTAAACCCCCTACGGCCGAGGCTTCCAAGCCAAAAATTGGAGCAAAATTATGTGCAAAAGGGCCTCCTGAAAACCCCCAAATAGCCATTTCAAAATCGTGGGTTTTTAGTCTGGAGAATAACAGGCTATTTTCCACGCCTTCGAGTTCAACTCCAATTCCGAAATCTACTAAAGCCTGCTTGATGATGAGAGAAGCGGAATGGTATTTAGATACCCCAAGTGCATAGGACAGTCTGAATGAAAGAGGATTTCTTTCCATGTCAACCCATTGCTCTCCAACTTTTTCAAACCCATTCCTCTGTAATATTTTGGCCGCTTCTTCTAAATTTTTGTTATCCATCTCCAGGTCGAAGTTATAATAGATGGAGTCTTTTGGAAATATGGGGCCGACAGTTCTTACGCCATAGCTCTGAAGAGCAACGTCGATGATCTCGTGGTATGGAAATATCATCGAAATGGCTTTGCGGACGGGTTTGGTTAACTTCTTCACCCGGGTATTAAAAGCAATAAATCCAAAGCGGTATAGAAGGGGTTCCAGCAGTACAAAGTCATCGGCACTCAGGTTTTTGAATTCATATGGAGCGACATTTTCAACCACATCTATTTCTCCATTTTTCAGTGCAATAAGGGCTACTGCGTCTTCGGGGATAATGTAATAGATGATTTTATCGGGATTTGAGATGGAGGTTAAATACTTTTTATCTAAACCAAAACCCCACCAGTCAGGTTGCTTTGTTAATTCAATGAATTGACCAGTTTCAACCCTTGTAACAGCATATTTGGCCGAATGGTTTTTAAGTCGATCCGTAAACTCTTCAGAATTGAAATATTTGACATAAGTGGAGATTCTGCTATCGGTTGAAAGGTCATTGGAACGTTCGTTAATTTCCTGGATACTTACCCCGTCCAGATAGCCATAGGGATCAAATATATGTTTTGGCAGGATATAGAAATCTACAAAAGATGATCTTTGATTGGAGCAAAATCCCTCAACATTTATCCTTATGATTTGTTGATCTATAGCGTCTATACGACCGGTGATTATGTCACTAAGATTGAGCCTGATATTTGGAGACGTAACTTCAGGAAGTTTATAAAGCTTGATTGATAGAATAATATCGTCTTTTGTGATAGAGATCCCGGAATTCCATTTTGCTTTTTTGCTTATCCTAAATGCGAATTGACAAATACCATCTCCCAAGTCGGTTAATTCAATAAGTTCACCTACTGAGGGCTCAATCTTTAAAGTAAATGGATTGACAATCTCAATTTGTTCATTTGCTTTCAAGGCAACTTCACGAGCGATAACTGAGGATATAAAAAGAGGATTCAGGTTCTCTGGATTTGATCCTATAGCAATACGAACCTCATTGCTTGAAGAGTATTCCTGTTTGCAATTGCAGAGGAAACATGTTGCAGTAAATAAGAAATAACGAAGACGCATCAGATGCATCTTAGCCATAAAGAATTAAAATAAAAAATGATTCTTTGATCAACCACCCCCTCCTTCCCAACCTCCTCCACCTCCAAAGTTTATTGAAGTTGGTTTGTAGTCCTTGTAGAGCCTCGAAGAGCTTTTATAAATTTTAACCTCTGATTGAGGAGCTAACTTATAAGAGCGTAATTGATTTTTTTGAATTGGCGAATGCACTGAAATGCCAAAACTCATTAATAAGATCACAACTATCCGAAAGTCTAATTTCAAAAAACGGATAAAATAGCGGAAAAAGTTCAAACCTTTGAG
>JAQCLE010000139.1 GCA_027592755.1 Bacteroidota bacterium
AACTATTTTATCCTTCACAGACCAATTAATAATATAAAACATGCTATCTTCTAATTCACACAACAGGTTTGTATATTATTGTTTTAAGGTCAGATTAATTCTCGATGTATGGGATTATCTCATTTGGTATAAGTAATTGATAACCTCGAATTCATAGATTTAATTTAATATTGGTTCAGGTTAACTGAAAATTACAAATTTTGTGGCTAAAGTATTTCTCCGCTGGAAAAAAGTAAACTTTGAAGAAACCATTTTTGTAGTTTTTCAATTGGTTACAGTTTAGGCAGGATGCATTTCGGTACCCCAGGAATTCTGATGACGCAGTCTTGATGATGATAAATTAGAGACTAAATCATGATTAAATGAAAAAACAAAAATGGTTTGAAATATGAATTTACCAATTAAGATACTTGTTGTCGGGTGTGGAAATATGGGTGCCTCTCATGCCAGGGCCTATCACAAAATGAAGGAATTTGAAATTGTCGGGCTGGTAAGTCGTGGCGTAGAAAGCCGCCAAAAGCTATCAGAAGAACTGGGTGGGTATCCTGATTTTGGTAGTTATGAGGAGGCCCTCAAAGCCACCAAACCAGATGCCGTTTCAATCAACACCTATCCGGACACCCACGTGGCATATGTCAAGATGGCTTTGGCAGCGGATTGCCATGTCTTCGTTGAGAAACCCCTAGCTAATACTGTTGCAGAAGGGCTTGAGATCAAAAAGATGGTTCAGGAATCTGGCAAAAAACTGGTTATTGGCTACATCCTTCGGGTGCATCCGGCCTGGACAAAATTCATTGAGATAGCCAAGACACTGGGCAAGCCACTTGTGATGAGGATGAACCTGAATCAACAAAGTCATGGTGATACCTGGGAAACTCATAAAAACCTCATGCAATCCATGTCACCAATAGTGGACTGCGGGGTACATTACGTTGATGTGATGTGTCTTATGACTGGTGCCAAACCCGTCTCTGTCAGTGCAATTGGTGCACGACTGACAGAGGAGCTGGTTCCTGGTATGTATAACTATGGACAACTCCAGGTCAGATTTAATGATGGTTCAGTTGGATGGTATGAAGCAGGCTGGGGCCCGATGATAAGTGAGACTGCCTTTTTTGTGAAGGATGTTATTGGCCCCAAAGGCTGTGTCAGCATTATGGACAAAGGGCCGGGGGGATCAGATGACATTGACTCCCATTCCACAACCAATTCATTGTTATTGCATCATGGCGAGACAAAATCAGATGGTAATTTTGCCAAAACAGATCAGATTATCAATACCAATGATGAACCCGATCATCAGGGACTTTGTGATCTTGAACAGGAGTTTTTCCTGAAATCTATCGTTGAGAATGCCGACCTTATTGGCCACCTTGATGATGCGATCAATAGTTTGCGAATTGTTCTGGCCGCTGATGAGTCATTTAAAACTGGCCAAACAGTGATGCTTTGATCATTAATTTATATTTCTTAGAAGTGTTTGTTAAATTTATAGGCTTAAAATAAACTTTATCTACATGAAAAACTCTCATTCTTCAAGGCGTGAATTCGTCAAAAAATCGGGGTCAGTGGCCCTAGCAACCGGGCTGGGCTTCAGCATTCTCTCTGCAAAAGGTAATAATCGCCATATCAATGCCGATACCTTAAAAGTTGGATTGATTGGTTGTGGAGGCCGTGGAACCGGTGCTGCTCTACAGGCCATATCCGCAGATCCAAATGTGGTATTAACCGCCATGGGAGATGCTTTTAGAGACAAACTTGATAAATCTTATCAAAGTTTGATGGATGAAGTTCCTGATAAAATTAAAGTTGATGAAGGCAATAAATTCGTCGGATTTGATGCCTACAAGTCTGTGCTTGATAGCGATGTTGATGTCGTTTTACTTACAACACCACCCGCCTTTAGACCTGGTCATTTGGCAGCAGCGATTGAAAAAGGTAAACATGTTTTTTGTGAAAAACCGGTCGCTGTGGATGCTCCCGGAGTAAGAAGTGTGATAGAATCCGCCAAAAAAGCGAAGGCAAAAGGCCTGGCGTTGATGTCCGGCTTTTGTTGGAGGCATGATGTTCCAAAAATTGATACCTACAGTCGTTTATTGGATGGCGCCATTGGTGATATTCATACGGTCTACAATACTTATAATACCGAAGCCTTGTGGTCAGTTGACAGGCAACCTGACTGGACTGACATGGAATATACCATGCGTAATTGGCTTTATTACACCTGGCTTTCAGGTGATCACATCACAGAACAAGCCATTCACAGTATAGATTTGATGTCATGGGCCATGGGAGATCAATTGCCCGTTTCTGCAACAGGTACAGGAGGTCGACAAAGCAGGATTGAAGAGAAATATGGAAACATTTACGATCACTTTGCAATCGTTTATGAGTATGCCGATGGCAAGAAAGGTTTCCATTTCAGCAGGCAACAGAGTGGATGTTCCAGGGATTATGGTGTTGACATGTGGGGAGACCAGGGAAGATGCAGTATTGATGTTTCCAACAAACATGAAATACTTGGCAAAGAGAACTGGAATTGGGATGGGAAAAAAAGCAACATGTACCAGAACGAACACAATACTCTTTTCGCCTCGATAAGGAATGGCAAGCCATTCTATGATGGAATAAGAATGGCGAACAGTACCATGTTAGGAATTTGGGGCCGTATGGTAGCCTATACAGGCAGAACCCTTACCTGGGATGAAGCCCTTAATTCTAATGAAACTTTAGGTCCGTCATTAGCAGACTATAATTGGGATTTGAAATGGCCAATGAAGGAAGTCGCAATGCCAGGCATCACCAAGTTTGTATAATGATGGATCGAAGATCATTTCTGATGAACTCCCTTGGAGTAGCAGCTTTGGGATCACTGGGAAGTTTTCAATATACCCAGACCAAAAAACCCCTCAATAAAAAGAGCCTTAAGTTTGGAATGATTCAGGGGGATCTTACTGTCCTGCAGAAATTCCAGTTGGTTAAAGACCTTGGATTTGATGGTGTGGAGTTAGACAGTCCCAATGACCTTGATGAAAAGGAAATTCTTGAAGCCAGAGATAAAACAGGGCTGCTAATTCCAGGTGTAGTCAACTCTGTTCACTGGAAAAAACCTTTGTCGGACCCGGACCCGTCAGTTCGAAAGGAATGCGCTACGTCGATGATTGGAGCATTGAATAAGTGCAAATTATACGGAGGAACAACTGTTTTGCTTGTTCCGGCAGTGGTAAACGAAACTGTTGGATATGATGAAGCATGGGAGCGATCGACAGTAGAAATAAAAAAATTGCTGCCAGAGGCAGAAAAGACTGGTATAAAAATTGCCATTGAGAATGTTTGGAACAACTTTCTCATAAGCCCAATGGAGGCAGCCCGATATATTGACCAGTTTGATAGTGAATATATAGGATGGTATTTTGATGTAGGCAATATTATTCGCTACGGTTGGCCCGATCAATGGGTCAGGATTTTGGGTAAGCGAATTTTGAAGGTAGACATCAAAGAATACAGCCGGGATAAGCAACGTAATGAGGGTATTTGGGAAGGTTTTAACGTGGAAATTGGAGATGCAGATAGCGATTGGGCAAAAGTAAATAAAGCCCTCAGGGAAGTAGGATACTCAGGATGGGGCTCGGCTGAAGTCCCGGGTGGAGATAGTGCCAGACTAAAAGAAATATCTGAGCGTATGGACAAAATCTATGCTTTATAAAAAATGGGTTTAAACAAACTGAAATATTTCATACCATGTCTGCTTTTAAACGCATTATATTCCTTCGAAAGTTATAGTCAGGGTAAGACCTATAAAGCAATTGATGACTCTGTTAGCGTTGTTGTCACCGGAGAATCGACGCTCCATGATTGGACGGTTTCGGTTTCAGATATTACCAATTATCCGGCGGAACTTAAATTAACACCTGCTGAAGGCGAAGTTATCGACTCCTTCTCATTTCAGGTCGGGGTAGCAAGTATGGATGGAGGCCGTGGTTCCGCGATGAATGAGAAAATTTATACTGCCCTTGAATCGACTAACTTTCCTTCAATAGTCTATACCCAGGAAGGCACAGCATCAATAAAACAAAATGATAATATCAGTTTCAGCCTTGTGTCTAATGGGATTTTAAACGTAGCCGGTGCGAGTAGAAGTATTTCGATTGAAGTTACCGGAGTTGTTACCGACGGATTTTTGAAGCTAACTGCTCATCAGGAACTTAAAATGAGTGATTTTGGGATTGACCCTCCCTCAGCCATGTTCGGTCAGATTCAAACCAAAGATGATATTGCAGTAGATATTGCGTTCACTTATCAACTAAACTGATTAAAGATCGCTTCCTCTAATCCCTTATTTGAAAATATTATTATGAAAAGATTTCAAACCTTTGTTTGTCTTTTTTTGATTATGTCCGGCACCTATGCACAGGAGGGTCAGGATTCCGTAATTCTTGAATTGGTTATTCCCGGGACAGACGTTTCTTTTAAGATGGCACTGGTTCCAGGGGGAAGCTACATCATGGGTAGTGCGGATATTGATGAAAACACTAAAGATGAGGGGCCGGCTTTTAATGTAAAGGTGGATTCGATTTGGATGGGTATTTATGAAGTGACTTACAATGAGTACGATATTTTGCGTGAGAAAGAATTGGATTTGCCCGGAGATCAAAATAAGGATTGGAATGCAGATGCCGTTGCTCGTCCTAGTCCACCGTATGAAGATCCCACTTTTGGAATGGGGGAGGATGGATTTCCTGCTGTAAGTATGACACAGTTCGCAGCTTTACAGTATTGCAAATGGTTAAGTGAAAAAACCGGTGATTTTTACCGGTTGCCAACGGAAGCGGAATGGGAATATGCCTGTAAAGCTGGCAACGAGGGACCTTATTATTTTAAAAAGGCTGAAGCGCTTGGAGATCATGCCTGGTATTATACCAACAGTATGGAAAAATACCATGAAGTTGGACAAAAGACACCTAACAATTGGGGATTATATGATATGCTGGGTAATGCATCGGAATGGACACTGGATCAATACACAGAGGACGCTTATACAATTATGTCGACCGAAATGGCTGATGAAACCAATCCTTGGATAAAACCAACAAGACTCCATCCAAGAACTGTGAGAGGAGGCTCATGGGATGATGATGCCAAAGAACAAACTTGTACCAATAGAATCCAATCGAGCCCCAAATGGAAGGAACGAGATCCCCAGCTTCCAAAGAGTTTCTGGTGGAATACTGATTCACCATTTGTTGGTTTTCGCATAATCCGGCCATACAATCAGCCATCCTTAGAAGAGAGGAAGGCTTTCTGGAACCGCGTACTTGGGGATTAATATCATTTTTATACCCGCATAGCCTGAAGCAATCCGGTAATAACAAGATCAGACTCAGGTCCATGATTTTTCATAAGCCCTATTTGCAATTAGTGTTATTCTTTGTGACAGTTCATGGAATACCTGCAGTTGCGCAAGAGTTGGTAAGGTACACCTATGAACAGCCCAAAATGGGGACCACTTTCAAAATCATTTTGTATTCTGAAGACAGCGAACGGGCGGAAAATGCGTCAAATGAGGCATTTCAAAGAATTGATGAACTAAATGCAATTTTTAGCGACTATGAGGAAGAAAGCGAGATTTCTCAATTATCGGACCTTGCCGGTACCGGAAAAAAGCAGAGGGTAAGCCCTGACATGTGGGAAATTTTGGTTTTGGCAAACGAAATATCCAAAAGAAGTAAGGGAGCATTTGATATTACCATAGGCCCCTTGAGTAAGCTTTGGAGAAGGGCAATACGGCAAATGGAGTTTCCTGGTATGGATAAAATTGAAGAGGCCAGGTCAAAAGTCAATTACCGATGGCTTAAACTTTACAAAAATACCCGAGCGGTTCTTCTTAAAAAGGAAGGCATGAGACTTGATGCAGGGGGAATAGCCAAAGGCTATGCAGTAGACGAAGCCTTCAAGGTATTGAAATCCAATGGTATAGATAGGGCTTTAATTGATGGCGGAGGGGATATTTATGTTGGCTCGCCACCACCCAGAAGAAAAGGTTGGAATTTGGCCTTCCTGACACAAGGGTCTGAGAATATAGACCAAACCGTTCAGCTTACCAATCAAGCCATTGCAAGTTCAGGAGATACTTATCAATTTATTGAGTGGGAGGAAAAGCGTTATTCTCATATTATCGATCCTCTAACTGGCCTGGGAGTTACTGATCAAAAAGTGATAAATATTATCGCACCTAGTTGCACCCTTGCAGATGCTCTGGCTTCTGCGGTAAGTGTAATGACGGAGGAGAGAAGTAAGAAACTCATCAAAAGGTACCCTGATGTTGAATTGAAGTAAGTTTGATTGGGATCAGTAAACAAATCCAATCTTTTTCTGATGAGTTCCATCAACAAGTAATCTCTCATTCAAATAAACTCATTCTTTAAACAACACGGCATCATCCCAAACGTCAGTTCTAAAAGACGAAGCCGGCAAAAGATTTGTGTCATAAAGCGACCCAACCACCCAGTTGCGCCAGGCATAACGTACAGCTACTGGATTTGGGACTTTATCACTTTTCACAAGAACATTACTACCATTTACGATTTTGGCGTCAGCGGGATAAAAAACCTTATCGGCTCCTGCAATTTCAAATCCCTCTAATCCATCATATGTGTAGAGCCCTGTCTCTGCATTTTTAAATTTCAGCGTTATTTCGCCATCCTTTACCTCTTGCGATTCAAAGATCGGAGATGCACCATCAACTGTTTTATAGCCATAGCTCTGATTGAGTGCACTAAACAGTAATCGGTCCGCGACTTCTTTCTTTTTAGGCGGATGAATGAAGTAATCTTCCCCAATATCCATTGTAATGGCAATACCGGAATTTGGAATCAAGTCCAAACACTGCAGTTGCGCCTCACGGATAAATGCCGAATTCTCAAAGCTCCCGAAGGCATCATTATCTCCATACACGTAAGGTGCAATTTGGACATAGTAGAATGGAAAATCGCCAATGCCCCACCGTGTGCGCCAGTCATTCACCATAGCAGGGAAAAGTTCGGTGTATTTCTTTGGCTCCATGCGGTTAGACTCCCCCTGGTACCACAAAGCGCCCTTGATTGTATAGGGGATCAGGGGGTTGATCATACCGTTGAACAGTGCTGCTGGAATATGGTTCGTTCCTTTCGTTATGTCCACCGTGTCAAGGTTAACTTTCTGAAAAGTGCCCATCATCTCAAGGCTTATCCAGGCCTCAACCGAACTGCCACCCCAGGAGCTGTGAATCATGCCCACAGGCACATCCAATATCTCCTGTAGCTGCTGACCGAAAAAATAGGCGATAGCGCTGAAATCGGGCACATTCTCAGGGCCGGCTTGCTGCCACGCGGAATATTTCTCCACATTGGTAAATGGGGATTTAGATCCAACCAGGTCCACCGTAAACAAGCGTAAATTAGGATTGCTGGAGTTGGCCACAACGAGGTTGGTCCCGAAAGTGGGCTGCCCATTATACCCCTTGATTGGTTGCTGCATATTGGATTGCCCCGAACACAACCATACCTCTCCAAATAGAATATTATCCAGCACAATATCAGAGGTTTTACTTTTTATTTTAATGGTTTGAGGCTCCTTGCTGTTGGTCGTTTTTACCTCAATGCGCCAGTTGCCCTCCTTGTCTGCTTCCAAATTTGAAGGTTCGTTCAACCACGATGCTTCAATCGTAATTTTCTCTTTGGCATCAGCCCAGCCCCATAAAACAACGGTGGTATTGCGCTGCAGCACCATATTTGAAGAGACTATCGCCGGGAGTTTTACTTCTGCAACAGCTTGAACGAACAGCATGCTGCATGCTGCGATTACAGTAAATATAATTGATCTCATAATTTTCGGATTTAATGTCATAATTGTGTTCGCAATTTTTCTCAGTTGTCAATATATCATCACAATCTAATTGATTTTAGACTTAATCAAGGTCTACCGATTATCTGAACTACAATTTCCCTACTCCTTGGCCGGGTATCAAAGTCAATAAAGACAATTTGCTGCCAGGTGCCGAGGAGTAGCTTTCCATCTTTAAAAGGGAAGGTCTGTGAGGTGCCAACCAGGGAAGATCTCAAATGCGCCGCACCATTATCATCTCCCCAGGTTTTGTTATGCCGATAATTCACACCATAGGGAGCAAGCTTATCCAACATTTCAGATATATCGTGTTTTACAAGGCCCGGTTCATATTCGATGGTGGTTATACCGGTTGTTGATCCGATAGCAGAAACAAGTACAAAGCCTTCATTAAATTGATCATTCAGCATCAGTTCTTGTAATTGAGGAGTAATGTCGATGATATGGGTAAATCCACTTGTCTGAAGCTCTATACTTCGTGTGGTGATTTTCATATGTCCATTTCTGTTCAATTCGTTCCCACTTAATATTTACATTTAAGAAAATGTAAAATAATCCCGGTGAATAACAACCACCGGGATTAAAGATTTGTATCTGGGTTGGCTCTATTTTTTTAGATCGTCTAAAGCCCTTTGGGGAGACACGGCAAAAGGAAATCTTTCCAGAGTTTTTTCATAGAACTGGATTGCCGTAGCAGTATCTCCG
>JAQCLE010000140.1 GCA_027592755.1 Bacteroidota bacterium
TATCCTTCACAGACCAATTAATAATATAAAACATGCTATCTTCTAATTCACACAACAGGTTAAGATTAATAACGATGTATACGTGGATGTACCTGTCCGTTATGACATCTTTAATGACTGGATTGAATTTAAAAAAGACAACAGGATATTTATTCTTGATCCCGATGAACAGATCTAAAGGGTAGATTTTGGGGATTATAAATTTGTTGTAAAACAATACAATTATAAAGGGAAAATGATTTGGGGTTATTTGGATATGCTTGATGGTGGGAAAGCAAAAGTATTTCGAAAAAAGATGGTTGGTTTTCGAGGGGCTCAACTGGCCCAGACACTTCAATCAGAAGGAACACCGGCAAAGTTTCAAGAGCTACAGGATTTTTATTATTACCAGATTGGGGATTCAGATGTAACTAAGATTGAGAATATGAAAAGCATGATCCAGGGGTTTCCGGACAGGAAGGATGAATTAAATTCCTTTGTTAAAAAGGAAAAAATATCTCATAGAAACTCAGAAGATCTCGATAGAACCATTCAATACTATAATTCGTTCCAGTAAAACATTGAAGTGTTATGATTAAAATCATCACTTAAATGTTTAAACTTCACTGACCATCAAATCGTAATATTAAGTTGGTAAGGTAATAATTAGAATGAAAAAAGATGAATATGATGAATCCTATTAAATGTACTGTTTTAGCTATTGTGTTGGTGACCAAAATGGCCCTTTCTGTGAATGCACAATTGGTGAATGACATGCTGAATACTGGTAATAATATTAGAGGGTTGATGCTAGATAATCTTAGAGAGATAAATTTATATGGAGATCCGGCAGTAAAGCACTATGAAGGATCACCATACCAAAACGATGATTTCAAAAAGGGGACTGTTCAAAAGAATAATAGTGTGTATACAAATTTGGATCTGCGTTATAATATTTTTGATGACTGGGTTGAGTTTAAACGTGATGACCGGGCCATGATTATAGATCCAGATCATCAAATTGGCAAGGTTGAAATTGGAGATGATAACTATGTAGTTAAACGATATGATTTTAAAGGAAAAGCACAATGGGGATTTCTTTTGGAACTCAACAGTGGGAAAGCAAGTTTATATGCCAAAAGTATCGTGAGTTTCAGAGAAGCTCGGGAACCTAAGGCGCTCGAAGCAGAAGGAACACCGGCCGAGTATTTGCGATTGGCAGACACGTTTTATTTCGAGATTGGAGACGAATCAATTGCAAAAGTGACCAACATAAAAAAGATGATTCATGGGTTTCCCGATAAACAGGAGGAGTTGAACGCTTTTGCAAAGAAGAATAAAATTTCACCTAAAAGGGCAGAAGACCTCATTAAGCTTTTTCAATATTATAATTCCCTGTAGCTTTTGACTTTCATTTCCAATGGTTTTAATTTCCGATTAAGGCAGCCGCCCCTAAAACAGCAATATTTGGATCCTCAGAAACTTCTATTTGCAGCCTTTCTATTACCGGTTTGAAAGCAAAGGAATCTAACCTTTTCCAGAGTGCTTTTCTATAAAACTCATAAGCTTTACTTACCGATCCACCTAAAATTATCATTCCAGGATCAAGGGAATAAAGAATGGCGATGATGGCATTGCCCAAATGGAAGCCGAAATCATTAAAAATTTGAATTGAAACACTATCACCATGTTTCGCTTTATCATAGAGCTGCTCACCATTGATATGATGTACTTTGGTGAAGAACTGACCGCTGGAATAATATTCATAAATATGATCCAGATAAGGCAGCATGCCGAATTCACCTGCTCCGCAATTACGACCATTATGAAGCTTGTTATTGATTATTATTCCAGCCGCCATCCCTGTTCCAACTATAAGGCCAACCAGGTTTGGCTCATCTTTTCCTTTGCCAAAATATTTCTCACCAAGCGCAAAACAATTTGCATCATTGTTAACCTTTACGGGAATCTTAAAATGTGCCTCAATGATCTCCTTTAAGTGGACCTCTTTCCAGGAGGGGATATTTTGCAGATCGTAAAGGACTCCTTCTTCAACATCAACAATTCCGGGAACACCTATACCAATTCCAGTGATAGACGAGTCATAAACATTTTCTATTGTCGAAATGAGCTCAGATATGACCTGCTCTTTGGTGCCACTCGAACTCACAAGCTGTCGTGAAGAGGCTTCAACACTGGTGCCATTAATTCTTGCCGCCAATATTTTGGTACCACCCAAATCAACCCCAATGACTTTTTTGTTGCCCATATTATAATAATTAGTTGCTTCTTTTAAGTGTTTGATTATTTATAAGATGTTCGGACCAGAAGCCAACCTGCAACCCTTAAAAGTGGAGTAATCGCCACTTGCAGCTTAGCCATGCTGGCTCCGATGAGAAATAATGAGACAAGGTATAGTTTGAATCCGGGAATAATAGCAAACAGGAATGCGCCAAGGAAGGCAATGGAAAAAGCGAAAACCATCGGTTTCTTTTCACCAAACTTTTCCACCAAAATTCTAGCAGGAATTGACATCAGGCCATAGGCAATAAAAAAAGCAAATGGTAGAAAACCAAACAGTGTCAAACTCAGATCAAAACTCTCAATAATATCTGGTACCAGCGAACCAATGATATTGGAAAGAAAAGATATAGCGAAGAAGGTCAGAAATATAAGACCAATCGTATACATGTTTTTCTGCATGCTGAATTTAGTTTTTCAGCATTGGAAACAGCCTGCGGAGATCATCATCATTTGGCTGTGTGCCATATTCACAGATTTCGAAAGCTTCAGCATTTTCGACATTAGATGCCTTCTCTTTGCCGTACCATTTTTCAAGTGAAGACCTGACCTCCGGAGTAATACGTGCAGTACGATTCTTACTTAGCCACTCTTTTCTTTTGACTTTATCCGTTGGAACCTCTTCCGAATAACCGCCAATCCATGGAAGCCACTCATAAAATTGAGACTCATGTGCATCCAGAGCATGAACCTTTTGGCCAAAGACATCGGTTATATCAATGGCGACATCAGGGCGGAACGGATTAGGTCTTTCAAAATTATCCTGGAAATAAAAAAACACGGGGTTTTTCTTAAGTGGTGGTGTATCGGCAGCAATATTGGGTACGCCCACCATGAAAGCAGCATCCTGGACAAGTATGCCTGTATATCTATGGTCTGGATGGTAATCATTGGATCTGGGAGCTATGACTACGTCAGCATTCCATTCCCTGATTTTCCTAATAATTTGAAGCCTTACTTCCAGTTTTGGAACAAGTTCACCATCATGATTGTCCAGCACATCATAGGTAACACCAAAGCGTTTACCTGCTTCCTGGGCTTCAGCGAATCTTCTTTTTGCAAGAATTCCTCCACCTTGTGATTGATGACCGGCATCACCGTTTGTGACTGCTACGAATTTTACGGCATGCCCCATTTTAGCAAAAAGTATTGCTGTGCCACCGCCCTTAAGATCGCAATCATCGGGGTGCGCTCCAATCATTATAATTCTCAATTGATCATTTTGAGCCGATACAAATGGGGTTATAAAAGTGAGCAGGAGAAGTAATAATACATATGATTTTTTCATGATATGGTGTTTGTGTTTTAAGGCTAATCGACAATTTATGATTATTTTTTTATTGATTATTACATTTAGGTAAATAGAATATCATGAAACAGCAAATTATTCCTGGTGTAATTGCTTTGTTGTCTTGCGTTTCAATTGTTTTGGATCTTTCGGCTCAAGGTGATGAACTAAGAATAAAATCTACTCCCGATTTCGAATTGACCGGCACAGGAGGATCATCAAACTGGGCCAGTACTGATTGGGTAAGTCTGCCTCAACGCGGTGGCGATGGTACGACTTATCAAACAGACGCAAAATTGCTCTACTCCCAAAAAGGTATCTATTGTTTGTTCCGGTGCGAGGATCAGATAATCACCTCAACCTTACGAGAGGACTTCTCAAATTTATTCACCGAGGATGTTGTTGAAATATTCTTTTGGCCTAATGAATCAATGCCTGTCTATTTTGAATATGAGTTATCGCCCTACAATTACGAATTGCCCATCATTGTTCCCAATGACAATGGCACCTTCCTGGGGTGGCGACCATGGAACTATGAAGGAGAACGTTTGACAAGGAGAAAAGCCAATATTTCAGAACTTGATGGTGATAAAACCTGGACGGTGGAATTTTTTATTCCGTATGATTTATTAAGACCATTGGTCAACGAGCCACCTGAAAAGGGCTCAAAGTGGAGAATGAACATGTATCGGCTGGATTATGACAAAGGACAGGCCAGATGGACCTGGCAACCCATCAGGAAGACCTTTCATGATTATGAAAGGTATGGTACAATGATTTTTGATTAAACTGTTCACTCAATAACGAAGACGATATCCAACCATGTCTCCCCGGATGCTGCGCCATCTTCTATCACGCCTAAGTGTCCAGAGTGGGCGAGCTACAAAATTGGATTGTTTTGTGCAATGAGTTTTTAACCCGAATCGAATAGAGATCAGGATAATAATCCTCTTCAAATATGAAAGAATAGGATGTAACATACCCTAAGTTAATCATTGGTGTGCTGCTTGATCCTGATATTTTTCCATTTCATTATAAATGGGCCTCCGCCATTTATACCGTGCATTTGCAAACCGATAAATCCGTTGGAATGGGTCTTATAAACTTCTTCATCAGTGAGATCCTCAACTGGATGGCCATTCACCCACGTCTGGATTCGTGGCCCCTTTGTTAGTATTCTCATTTTATTCCAGCCCTCATTGTACAAGTAGTGATGGCCATTTTGTATTTTTTCATCCGATGAAAGCCAGCCTGTACCCAATGCTTCACCATAAATTAAGCCTGTTGTTGGCGTGCCCGGCTTATGATTCCTTTGCATTTCTACCTGTGGGCCATTTACCCTTCCTGCCCTTAAATCATGTCCCTTGCCAATGGTAAATGGTCTTGCTTTCGATCGGATTTGTATCCCCGAGTTAGTAACACTGTCTATCATAACATCTAACTCAAGTTCGAAATCACCGAATTCCTGTCGGGTGCAGAGAAACGAATTCAGACTTCCGTCAACCGTTCTTCCGACGATAGCACCGTCTTCAACGGTATAAATATGTGAACCATTGAGATGGACCCAGCCATTTAAAGTTAGCCCATCGAAAAGATCAGTCCACTCATTCTCAATCATTTTATCTGTTTCATCTTCTTCTGATGGGAGGGCAAATGCAATGATAGAATCACCATACTTAGTTCCGTTTTTGCCTCCTCCACCGGCAGCAATCACCACATATTGCTTACCATCGATCACATAGATGGTAGGTGTTGCATAACCTCCGGCAGGCAGTTTATGCTCCCATAAAACCGAACCTGAATGGGTATCAAATGCACGGATTTTTTCATCAGGGGTGCCTGCGATAAAAACAATACCCCCCGCCGTGGCAACCGGTCCTCCGAAGTTTTTCGCTCCTGTATGCCGGATACCTTTCTCAACCAACTCAGGATATTCACCCAATGGAACTTTCCATAAGATCGAACCAGTGTTCAGGTCGAGGGCATTCAGTGTCCCCCATGGTGGAGAAATTGCTGGTACCCCATATGGGTCAAGGAAAAATGGTATTTGAACTGAATACCGGATTCGGGCACCCGTTGAGGCGTTATTTTCTATACTAATAGGGTTAGTTTTCACAAATGCGATCAGAGCGTCTATTTCCTTTTTAGAAAGCTGGTTGAATGCAGGCATTATCCCTGATCCGTTAAGGAGTATTGTTCGAACTGAATCCTCGCTTTTCTTTATACTCGTGAGGGCTGGATATAGTGGAGGATTTCCCTGTCTATCCAATCCGTGACAAGTTGTACAGTTGTTTTTGTAAAGGATTGCGCCAAGTTCAACTGGTGTAGAGGACTCATCCATATCATAGAACATTCGAAGCGTATTGATGGAGGGGGCTTCATTGGCATTCACATACAGCACGTTGGAGACAGGATCGAACGAAGCGCCTCCCCATTCCACACCTCCCTGATGACTTGGTGTGGTGATGGTGCCTTGCAAAGAGGGTGGTGTGTAAATAAACCCCGTTTCATATTTTTGGAATTGTGACAGAGCAGCAGCGTGGGATTCCGGTGCAATGTTTGTTAAGTCGGATTCGTTCAGAGATAGGCGGACAAGTGGTGGAGGCTTCAAAGGAAATGGTTGTGTCGGCCACGCTTCTTCTCCAGGCACTTTTGAGGCCGGTACTGGAATCTCTTCCACTGGAAATAATGGCTCTCCTGTGTCTCGATCTAAAACGAACGTGAGGCCCATTTTAGTCAACTGAACGACTGCATCCTTCGGAGTACCCTGGGATTGTATCGTGACAAGGATAGGAGCGGGGGGATTGTCATAATCCCAGATATCGTGGTGTACTGTCTGAAAATGCCACTTGTATTCTCCAGTTGCTGCGTCAAGGGCCACAACTGAATTTCCAAACAAGTTCGTTCCTTTCCGAAACCCTCCATAGAAATCATTCGCTGGAGATCCTGTTGCAAAGAATACCCAACCTCTTTCTTCGTCAAGAGAAAATCCTCCCCAGGGGTTGGCCCCTCCATATGTCTCTTCATCAACCCATTCCCAGGTGTCGTATCCAAACTCGCCCTTTTGGGGAATCGTGTGAAAGATCCATTTGAATTCTCCGGTCACCGCGTCATAAGCACGGACATGGCCGGGTGTTGAATCGTATTCTTCAGGCACGCGGGAGGTTACAATCAGGAGGTTCTTGTAGACTATTCCGGGAGTTGTGACTTCAATTGATGCGTTACCAGGGGGTAGGCCAAGATCCCGCCGTAAATCAATAGATCCTCCTTCTCCAAAGGATTTGATTAAAGCACCTGATTTCGCATCAAGTGCATAAGCCTTATTATGTACGAAATGAAAAATCCGTTTGCCTTCAGCACCTTCCCAATAGGTGACACCTCGATTCCGCCCACGAAAAACTTTGTGTTCATCATTGTATTGGGAAGATTCGAACTTCCAGACTTCCTCTCCTGTTACCGCATTAAGAGCTACTGCATCCAACCTGGGAGTCGTGAAATACATAAGCCCCTCAATGATGATCGGGTTAGCATACATGGATGGGCCGTTGGGATCACCCGTATGATATTCCCAAACCTGTTCCAGTCTGTTAACATTGGCAGCATTGATCTGCGCCAACTCGGCGTATTGATTGGATTTTTTGTCTCCACGGTAGATGGCCCAGTCGATATAGTTATCATACTTGTCGGCACCGTCTCCAGAAGGCTGGCTTTCAGGCAATTGGGCATTCTTACAAGAAATAAATAATAAAAAAGTGATTTTTAAAAAAAAAGTAAGTGGTTTCATATCAATAAATTCAATCCAAAGAATTTGTGGAGGGTAAGAATTCATGGTTCACAGATATATTCTTTCCATGAATCGGTGATAGCACTATTGTTAAGGTCTCCGGTATAAACGATTAACCTGTATCGGATGAATTCAGTTTCCCCTTTACGAATACTCCAATCTCCCAATATTTGTCGTGAAGGTCCAATACCTAGCTCATTATCAACTCGCCAAGGTATGGGAAAGCCAGAGTTATCCGGGTGATCAAGGATTGCGATGTGAGCAAAGTCTTCGCGTCCTTCGATCTGGATTCCAATATCGTTCCAAATGGCACGTTGCCCTTCGGCTTCATTATTTCTATTTCCACTAGCATTTATTATATCGCCTGTGATGCCTTCGTGCCATGGCATACGAAGAAATAAGCCTCCAACATAAAATTTACCCATTGTGATGTCAATTTGTGCTTTACCCCGCCATTCCAAATCCAATAGAAATTTTCCATCCTCTTCATGCATAGACCAGTTTTGGGTTTCTGTAAGGATAGTGTTGGTTTTTTCGTCCAGGAGATCGTAAACTGCCTGCCATCTTACCCTTTGTCCTTTTGCTTCAATCACGGTTGCAGAAATCCGGTGACAGTAATCTCCCTGCCAGTTCATAAAATAATCACGACCATTCACTTGTTTCAAGCCCCAATACAGTCCGGTTTGATGCTTATGGTGTTCGGGACTGTATTCAGTTAGTACACCATTTCCATCAGGTGCCATGATGGGATGAATATAAGGTCGGATTGTTGGTTTTGAATTTTGAGTTAATAAGTGCTGACCATCCTCTCTAAATACAGAGATTGTTCCGGCATTCCTATCATGGGACAGTCTTAAGATTGGTCCATCTTCATACCCAATTTTCCTGGGATTGCACCCAACTTGTATGATAAGGAAGATTGAAATTATAATAAATGATCGCACACGGATGAATCGTATTCCTTAATTATCAATATTAGAAATATTGAAATAGGCACTTAATAAATAAATATTTTGAACAAATAAACCGTGTAAAATGCTTTATTAACTCATTGATATTGAGTATATTAATGAGTAATTTAAAGCTAAAGTTAAGTTCCAAGATATGGAGAAAAAGTATGAAAG
>JAQCLE010000026.1 GCA_027592755.1 Bacteroidota bacterium
CTGTTTTTATGCCTTCTCCCTAACTGTTTAGTGAATTTTTCGGGCTAAGCTGGTTGGGGATCACCTTAAAGATTCTGATAATTTTATTGCCCATCATCTGATGCCTGCCTTTGAAGGGTCATCAAATCCCGAGATTGGCAGTGCTCTTGTGGACTATCTAACCAATTCACCCTTACTGGATGGGTTTTCTGAACAGGGACTCCAAAGTCTTTTTGATTCTTATTCGGATGAATTAAAGCCGCGGATTGACGGCTTGATGGCCAAACTCAGCGAAGTACGTGGTGAACGGCTTCAAAAACTCACACAAATTGAAGCCCTTGTGGGTAAAGGCGATGAAGAGCGGGGAAGGGCACTTTATTTTGGCAAGGCAATATGCTCGACATGTCATACAATTCTTGATGAAGGAGGTACATTGGGACCAGACCTTACTTCAGTTCAAAAAGACAGGTCGATCCATGACATTGTCGAATCGATCATATACCCGGGTGTGAGTCTTGCCCGGGACTATGAAACCTATCAGGTCAAAACAGCTACTGAAACACACATTGGCATCCTTAAAGAGCAAACACCCGATGCAGTTGTATTGGAGACTGGTCCACAAACTTCTGTAAGGATAGCAAGGAATGAGATTGTTGAAATAAGTAATTCAGAGACCTCAATGATGCCACAGGGGCTTGATCAATTGCTTAGTGAAGATGAGAAGGCGGACCTGATCGCATTTCTTCTGGGGAGAGACCTGGTCTATTAATTAAAAAATCCAAGATGAAAAGAAGATCATTTTTAGGTCAAAGTTTAATGGCATCGGTTACCCTTGGCAGTTTACCGGCTTTCGGAGGAAAGCTTTTTCCATTAACATCAGCTGAAAAACCATTTAATATGAAGTTTTCCCCAGACTTTGGGTTATTTGCTGATATAGCCGGAAGTGATGTGCTGGATCAGATTCGATGGGGTTATGACCAGGGATTTAGAGCATGGGAATGCACGGGATTAAAAAGCAGGTCTGTTGCTGAGCAGGAGGCCATAAGCAAACTGATGGGCCAGCTTGGAATGGAGTTTGGTCAATTTGTTGGCACGATGACATTCACTGATATCACCTTTGCCGGACGGGATGAGGCCGTTCGTGAAAAAATCCTCGATGATGCCCGAAAGTCCGTTGAAATTGCCAAGCGCATGAATACTAAAGTCGTTCATAATGTTTTGGGACTTGCCCATCCGAGGTTATCTCCTGATTTTCAGCTTGCCAATGCTATAGAGTTAACCAAACGAATTGCGGATATCTATGAACCTCATGGAATAACAATGGTAATGGAGCCAATGAATCATAAGATTGATCATCCTGGAATGTTTTTACATACTGTCTCTCAGGCGTATGCCATTGCGAAAGGTGTAGGCAGCCCGAATGTTAAAATCCTGTTTGACATCTATCATGTTCAGATTCAGGAAGGAAATCTATTGCCAACATTGGATTATGCCTGGGATGAAATCGCCTATTTTCAAATGGGGGACACACCCGGGCGCAATGAACCGGGTTCTGGTGAAATCAACTATAAAAACGTTTTACAACATATTCACAACAAGGGATATCGTGGTTTTGTTGGTCTTGAACATGGCACAAGTCAAAAAGGCAAAGAGGGCGAGCAAATTACAATAGATGCCTACAGGTCTGTTGATCCTGTAGATTAAG
Organism: Bacteroidota bacterium; assembly: GCA_027592755.1. Taxonomy (GTDB): domain Bacteria; phylum Bacteroidota; class Bacteroidia; order Cytophagales; family Cyclobacteriaceae; genus JAJCYL01. The sequence continues at coordinate 1,685 of JAQCLE010000026.1, forward strand.
AAAGTCAAGATATTTTCGTTGATTTACATTTGTAGCAATTGATCACCTGAAAATACAACTTAAACCAATCGTAAGTAAACAGACCTATGGCATTATCAACTGAAAAAATCACCCGAGCCTTACAGGATGGCCTTTTGTCCTTCCCGGTAACCGATATGGACGAAAATGGGAAATTCAATTCCACCACATTTTCTGAAAGACTAAAGTGGTTTTTGAGCCATGACATTTCCGCAGTTTTTGTAGCGGGAGGAACGGGAGAATTCTTTTCACTCTCGAAAGACGAGTATACCCAGATCGTCAACGTTTCCACGAAAACCATTAACGAGGAAGTTCCGGTAATTTCCAGTGTAGGACGCAGTATCCCGGAGGCGATAGAATTTGCATCCATTGCTGAAAAAGGAGGAATAAATGCCCTGCTCTTGATGCCGCCTTATCTTACAGAAAGCCCCCAGGAAGGAATTTATGAATATGCCAAAACCATCATGGAACATACCAAATTGCCTGTGATTTATTACAATCGATCGAATGGCGTTTTGTCAAGTGAGTATGTCAAAAAGCTGGCCAGTTCCTGCCCTAACTTAATCGGATTAAAGGATGGCACTGGCAACATCCAGGAGCTAAATGATACGATAAAAACGAATGGTGATCGGCTGGCTTATATCGGTGGAGTACCAACGGCGGAGATAATATCTGAAGCTTATCTATCCATTGGCGTCAACACCTACTCTTCGGCTGTGTTCAATTTTGTTCCGGAATTGGCTAACAGCTTTTATTCAAGCCTTAGGACTGGGGATCATGAAAAGGTGAAATTGATACTGAATGAATTCTTTATTCCTTTTGTCAGGCTAAGAAGCAAAAACAAAGGGTATGCCGTGAGTTTGATAAAAGCCGGGGTTGAGCTCATTGGCAGGGGTGCAGGAGCTGTTCGTGCACCGTTGACCATGCCGACTACTGAGGAAATTGCTCAATTGCAACACATTATTGAAAAGGCACATCAGATAGCAGGAGGAAGCAATTGAATACCAATCCTCGTTGATTGAATATTCAACGACTGATAACCGGTTCTTGAAACGGATAAAGACGTTCGAAAAAACCATTGAATTATGTATAACTGAAATACCGGCAATGCTTATATTCGGTTATTGATCAATTTGCAAAGGGAATCTTGACCTATATGGATAATATTGAAATAGTATGGTTTAGATAGATTTGGGAATTGGAAATAAACCGTTAATAATTATGGATGGTAAATACATCATTGCGCTTGATCAGGGCACCACAAGTTCGCGGGCAGTCTTATTCGACTCAAATGGCAGAATACAAGGTGTTTCACAAAAGGAATTCACACAAATATTTCCAAAACCAGGATGGGTTGAACACGATCCAAATGAAATATGGTCGAGCCAATCTGGAGTTTTAAAGGATTTAATTCGAAATAATGGTATCAAAGCAGAAGAGATTGTTGCTTTAGGAATAACAAATCAGCGAGAGACAACAATAGTTTGGGATCGGAATACAGGTGAACCGATTTATAACGCCATTGTGTGGCAAGACCGACGCACAGCACCAATTTGCGAAGATTTGAAAAGTAATGGTTTGGAGCCATACATCAGGGAGAACACTGGTTTGGTTGCGGATGCCTATTTTTCAGGAACCAAGGTTAAATGGATTTTAGATAATGTTGAAGGTTCTAAGAAAAAAACCGAGAATGGCGACCTACTCTTTGGAACCGTGGATTCATGGCTCGTATGGAAGCTCACGGAAGGCCTGCAGCATGTTACAGATTATACGAATGCTTCGAGAACCCTCCTATTTAATATCAGACAACTTGATTGGGATAAGAAAATGCTTAATGAGTTAGGTATTCCTGAATCCATACTACCCCGCGTATTGCCGTCGTGTTCCCACTTTGGTGACTTTGTTTTGGATGGAGTAAAGATTCCAATAGCTGGGATAGCTGGTGATCAACAGGCGGCATTGTTTGGTCAGGGATGCTTTGAACCAGGAGAGGCGAAAAACACCTATGGTACCGGTTGCTTCATGTTAATGAACATTGGAGAGGAGATTACTATATCCAAATCAGGTTTGTTAACCAGTATTGCCTGGGGTTTAGATAATAAAGTCAATTATGCATTGGAAGGGAGTATATTTGTTGCGGGTGCGGCAATTCAGTGGCTTAGGGATGGGTTAAAAATAATTCAATCAGCGCCTGAATCGGAGAAAATGGCTGCGTTAGCAACTAATTCGGAGGATGTTTACGTTGTCCCTGCATTTGCGGGCTTAGGAACACCATACTGGGATATGTATGCGAGGGGCGCAATATTCGGCCTTACCCGAGATACGGGGCAAAACGAGATTGTAAAAGCAACCCTTCATTCGTTGGCATATCAAACAAAAGATGTACTTCAGGCAATGGAAAATGACAGCAAATTGCAACTGAAACGTTTGAAAGTCGATGGGGGAGCTGTCGCTAACAATTTACTTATGCAATTCCAGGCTGATATTCTTCAGGCTGAAGTTGAACGACCTGAGGTTATTGAATCAACCGCCCAAGGTGCGGCCTACCTTGCAGGAATATTTGCTGGGTTTTGGGAACAGGGCGATATCATAAAGAATCGAAAAGTTGATCGTGTTTTTAAGCCAGAATTGGATCAGGATTCTGCCAGGCGGTATTACGCTGGGTGGCAAAAAGCCGTAAGCCGTACATTCGGATGGCTTAAGGATTAATAGCACTTTTTTTCAAGAAATAAGACATGGGAAAAATTGAGGATATCAAAAACAAATTGTTTAGTTGGCTTGAGGCCATATTCTTTTCATTTCCCATTCAGTTGGTGATCCATCACCTAAAAAAGAATCAAGTCTTAATATTCTGTTGGGTATGGCTAACCTTGGTTGTAAATCAACAGTTTGGCAAACTTCTTGGAATCCCTTACTTATTTCTTGACCCTGAATATCTGAACCATGTGGATTTCCGAAGTTTTTTTATTGTAGGCATTACGCTTGGAGGATTTACGGTCGCTTTTCACATCACATGTTATATTCTTGATGGACACAAATACAATTTTCTTGGAATCCTTGAAAGGCCATTTGCTAAATTCTCTGTGAACAATAGTGTGATTCCCGTGGTAGGAATTCTATCCTACTTCCTGGCTGTGGTTAATTTCCAAATGGAAAACGATGCCTCTCAGAATGAAATTATGGCACGATTAGCTGGGCTATTTTTAGGGATAGTATTTATGATAACCATGCTTTATGGCTACTTCAAGTTTACCAATAAGGATATTTTCAAATTTCTTACTGGTAGCGTAGACCAAGTTCTCAAGAAAGTTAAAATGAGTCGAAGGGCTCGAATGACACGTTTTATGGAAGCTCAAAAAGGAGATTATAGGGTCGATAACTATTTTGATTTAGGTTTCAAATTAAGGTCAACACAAGGACTTCATGACTTTTATAATAAGGAGGCTGTTTTAAAGGTATTCGATCAAAACCATTTTAATTCTGTAATTATTGAGATTTTCATTATTGTCTTGATTCTCGTATTAGGCAGGTTTATGGATGTAGCAATTTTTCAAATTCCCGCCGCGGCCAGTGCGATTTTAATACTGACCATAATTGTAATGATATTCGGGCTTGTCTCTTATTGGACCCGGGGTTGGTCTTTAAGTGTGGCTATTCTTCTTTTTCTTATTCTTAATGGATTATGGAAAGCAGGTGCGCTTAAACGAGAAAATGAAGCGTATGGACTGGATTATTCAGGAGATAAGGCTATTTACTCAAAATCTGAGTTGCTAAAATTTAGTTCCATCGAGCGATATGGAGGCGATAAACTTCAAACGCTTGATATCCTGGAGAACTGGAAACTAAAACAGAGGATGATTAAACCTCCTGTTATTTTAGTTTGTGTTAGCGGAGGAGGTCAGCGGGCAGCGCTTTGGACTTTTAATGCACTTCAGGAAATTGATAGTCTGTTGAACGGAAGTCTGATGGATAAGACAACACTTATTACCGGCGCATCTGGAGGAATGATTGGAGCATCATACTACCGGGAACTTTATCTAAGAAAAAGATTGGGTGAGGATATTGATCTTGGAGACTTGCAATACAGAAAAAATATCGGAGCAGACAATCTAAATCCGATAGTATTCAGTCTGCTGGTGAATGATATCTTTTTGAGGCGTCAACTAATTGAGTTTGAAGGGATGACCTATTCCAAAAACAGAGGCTACGCTTTTGAAAATCAGCTCAATAAGAATACAGGTTTTATATTGGATAAGCACCTTTCAGATTATAAAACCGCAGAACAGGAGTCTGTTATTCCGATGACTATCATGGCTCCAACTATTATTAACGATGGCAGAAAACTGTATATATCACCTCAAAATGTGAGTTATATGACGCTTGCAAATGAAGCGGTCGACGGCAGCAATGACTATAAGGTTACCGGAGTTGATTTCATTAATTTTTTCAATAATCAAGGAGCTCAAAATTTGAGATTCCTGACAGCACTTCGGATGAGTGCAACATTTCCTTATATCACACCAAATATCCGATTACCAAGTGAACCTCAGATTGAGGTGATGGATGCTGGTATTGCAGATAACTATGGTATCGCCGACGCCCTTCGCTTCCTTTATGTTTTTAGGGACTGGTTTAGTAGAAATACTTCAAAAGTCATCTTCTTATCTATCAGGGATACTGAAAAAGATCCAATAATTGACGCTACAACTAACCCTTCAATCATCGAGAGAATTGGGGCGCCATTAAGCAGCATCTACAGCAATCTAGGAAATATTCAAGATTTGAATAATGACAAAAACATGGAGTTTGCTGGTACATGGTTTAATGGCTCCCTTCATTTGATAGAAATAGAGTACAACACAGGATCCATTTTTGAAGACAAAGAATTTGTGACGCTTAATCAGGAACTTGAAACCAAAAAGACTGAACGAGCTTCATTAAGTTGGCATCTTACTGAAAAGGAAAAATCCAACATTGTAAGCAGAATTCATATCCCTGAAAATCAGAAAGCAATTTTTGAGTTGAAATCGTTAACAGAAAAGTGAATTAATGCATGGTTTGGAGCCTTTCTTAGTTCTTGCTTATTTTTCCGCTGCTATTTGCGCTTATGTAAATTTTCTCTGGACTCCCTTTATAGGAAACTTTACCACTGCTATTCGCTTCTGCATCTAATTCCTGGGATGCATTTATTTCAGCTTTTCCCGAACTTGAAACCTCAATTTTTGCCTTTTTAGAAATTAAGTCATAGGCATACAATTTACCTGAACTACTCACGTCTACCTCTTGGTAATTCGCTTTACCGGTAAGTTCCAACTTACCCGAAGATGATACTTCAACTTCCAGATTATTGACATCCACCATTAATGTAGCCTTGCCCGAACTGGTCACAGTTATTTCAAGTTCATCTCCTGTAATAATTGATTTACCTATTAAATCAGCCGATGAGCTGACTTCAATTTCTTCCAATTCCTGAAATTCAAGAAACACGCTGGCATCGAAATTCCTCCAGTTTCCTGATTTCATATGAATTTTCAGATTATTGCCAAACACATCTAACTGGACTTTATCAGAACTGACACCATCTGTTTCGATGATAGCTTTATTACTTGATCCTTTAGTGATGTAAACGTTTATCGATTCACCGACTTCAATGCTTTTGAACGAATCAATCGTTCTGGTTTCTTTTTGTGCATAGCCAAATAAACTGACCAATAAGAAGACACAACTAATAATGTGGGATTTTTTCATAGGATAGAATCTTTTTAACTAAGACCTACTTTATAAAAATAGGTTGCACAAAGAATTAATCTTTTTGAAAAAAAGGTCGCCAAACCTCTTCCGGAGATGGCTTAGTGAGGTAACTAACCAAAACCAAACTCAATAGTGATACGGCAAGAGATGGAATGGCAATATAATCTTCATCAAACGGAAACTGCAATCCCACAAAAGACCCTGACAGACCCTTTGCGAGCATGACCCGATTAGTTATTGATATAATAAGTACTGATAACATACCAGAAGCAATTGATGCTATACCTCCTTCCTTTGTCACTCGCTTCCAGAAAAAAGAGGCCAATAACACAGGCGCCAAAGAGGATCCAATCATACTATAGGAAATAAAGAGCATTTCAAGGATTGTTGTGAACTGGGTCATAAGCAGTAAGGCTAGCAATCCAATGATAACAATAAGAAATTGCTGGACTTTTACCATAAGGATGGGGGAAGCTGATGGATTGACATAAAGCTGATAAACATCACGTGCAAGGTTTGTTGAGGCTACCATTAGGAATGTATTTCCCGTTGAAAGGATGATCGCTACGGCCGCTGCAAAAAGTAAGGACCCGATAAAAACTGGTACTTGCTCATAACCAATTCTCAGAATTACTTCTTCACTCATTGCTCCATTGATAGCACCACTTTCCAGAAAAAATCTTGGATCGCTGGAGTAAATGGCGTAACCAACAACAGCAAGAACGCACATCAGGCTCTCAATGGCTACCACGCCAATGAACATCCCAATAACAGCTTTCTTTGCCGCCTTTTCATTTTTGGCTGATGAAAACTTCTGATAGATACTGCTTTCGCTTAAAAGCAAGATTAAGGTGGGAAGCATTATTCCAAAAGCCCATAAAGCATCATGCCCTTCGAACATTGAAAGATGTGTTGGATTAACTGCATTAATTGTACTCACTACATTATCCCATCCACCGAAGCTTGAAATAGCGAAAGGCAAAGTGAGAATCATGGCAAGTATCATTATCAACCCATTGAAAATATCAATTGACACAATTGATACCATTCCAGCCAGAGCAGTGAAGGATATTATAACAATGCAGGCTATTATGGTACCCATTTCTGGATTTATGGCTCCGTCTGTAATGATGTTGATCAATCTTCCTCCGCCTTTGAATTGATAGCCGGCGATGACAAGGTAAGAGATTATAACGGTGATCGTTCCGAGTAATCGGGCGGAACGTCCATAGCGTTTTTCTAGAAGGTCTGTGAGTGTGTATTCAGATATCTTTCTTACACGGGCAGCAATGAAGTAAACGATAACAATTCCAATCCAGGCACCTAGCGAAAACCAAAGCTCAGAGAAGCCTGATCGAAAAGACAAACCAGCACTACCGAATAAACTTCCGGAACCTATCCAGGTGCAAACCAATGTCCCTACTAACAGATAAACGGGAACGTTTCTACCAGCCACAACGAAATCATCCTGGGTTTTAACTGATCGGCTTTTATAAATGATTATTGCAATCAGAATACTTATGTATGCCAGAGTTACGACAATATAGGTCATAGCTTTTTTTTGATCCTAAATGGGTAAAACTAACTAAAAATAGGATTTCAGAAATTTCTACTTTTTTAAAGGCCCAGGGCGGCATAACTTGGGACAAATTTATTTATGAAGACGGAAGAGATTGACCTGATTGGGATAGATGGAGAACAATTATTTGGCAGGTGTTGGCTGCCTGAAGCGGATGTTGATCCCTCCATTGTAATTTGCCTTATCCATGGACTTTATGAGCATAGTGGGCGATACGAAGCCTTCTCTAAATTTTTCACGGAGTTCGGGATTGGGGTTTATTCGTTTGATCTTCGTGGGCATGGCTTATCACCGGGAAAACGTGGCCACATTAAAAATTATAGCGATTATATAGATGATGTTGAATCTCTGTTGAAATTGGCTCGAACAGAACACAATGATTCAGCAATTGTACTTTATGGCCACAGTCTTGGTGGGAATATCGTGGCGAATTACATTCTGAAAAATAATATGTCTGAATTGACAGCCGCAGTATTGTCTTCGCCTTGGTTACAGCTGGTTTTTGAACCACCAAAAAGTAAGCTAAAGTTGGCCAGAATAATGAATCGAATTTATCCCGGATATGCTGAAAAAGGAATGATCAACCCAGAGGACATTTCAAAGGATGAAGACATTGTCAATGCCTATCGATCAGATGCATTGAATCAATGGAATATCTCCGCTAGATTATTTCTAAATGCGCTTGAGAAAGGAAAATGGGCTGAAGAAAATGCCTATAAACTGAAGATACCCACATTGGTTATTTGTGGAGCAGATGATAATATTGTTTTGGCTGAAGCGTCCAGAAGCTTTGCCGAAAAATCGCGAGGAAAAGCGGTTCACAAACAATATCCAGGTGTAAGACATGAACCTCATAATGATATTGAAAGAAAGGAAATCTTGAATGATGTTTTGAACTGGATACAGAAGCAGGTAAAATGAAGAAAGGATTTGCTGTGATTTTCGATATGGATGGCGTATTGGTTGATAATAACCCTGTTCATGTGGAGACATGGAAGATTTATGCTGATAGACTCGAATTTGAGCTGACTCCTGAGAAAATTAAAAATGACCTTTATGGAAGGACTAATGCAGATGCATTCAGGAGGTTGTATAATCCAGATTTAACCGATAGACAATGTGCGAAACTTTCGCAGGAAAAGGAAGCCCTTTATCGAGAAATATATAAAGAGACTATTCACCCGGTTGATGGTCTTATTGATTTTTTAAGTGAAATAAAAGAAATGTTTGTTCCGATGGTCATTGCAACATCTGCTATTCCTGAGAATGTAGAATTTGTTACAAAGATGTTGGGTATTGCAGATTACTTCCAGTTTGTGATTAATGAAACACATGTGACTAAGGGCAAACCCGACCCAGAAGTATATTTGATTACAGTAGAAAAACTCGGGCTGCCGGCTAAGAATTGTGTGGTGATTGAAGATTCATTATCAGGTGTTCAAGCGGGTATTTCAGCGGGTTGTAAGGTAGTTGGACTCACAACCAGCCACTCCGCTATTGAGCTTGCGCACACCGATAAAGTAATCAATGATTTTACTGAAATTAACTACGAGCTACTTCACGACTTGGTGTCGGGATCAAATGTTTTAGGTCACAATCGTATAAGATAGTAGGCCATTTGTAACCTCTCATCCATGTTTTGTTGTAGAATTCGATCTTTTTATGTTGCTTAAAGGTTTACTAAATAATCATCAACTATGAAAAGAAGGAAATTTGTAAAGCAAGGAAGTGCACTGGCCGCAGGTGGTCTTCTATACTCATGCGGAGGGTCATCAACAACCCAATCAACAGAATCTACAGAAGGAGAAGAGACAGTGGAGGAGGTTAAGAAACTTGACGACATAGGGATACAACTTTATACGCTTAGGAATGAGTTACAGGCTGACGGAGCCGATCGGGCGGCAATTCTTAAGAAAGTGGCTGATGTTGGTTATAAGCATGTCGAAATGTACATGCTCGGAGGGAAACATCATCTGGGGTATACCAGAGAAGAATTCAAATCAATACTTGATGATCTTGGTATGAGAGTAACAAGCGCTCATGTCGGCATTGGGGGTCCTGACAATCCAATGACCCTTACCAACGGATTTGAGCAGGTCATTGATGATGCAGTGTTTCTAGGACAAAAATATATTGTTTGTCCTCATCCAGGGAGGATTGAATCTATAGATGCCTGGAAAGCAAAAATAGATATTTTCAATGGATGTGGCGAGCAATGCAAGGCAGCTGGTGTTCAATTTGGGTATCACAATCATGCCTTGGAATTTGAGGAAGTAGATGGGCAGATTCCATTTGATATTATAATGCAAAATAGTGACCCCTCTATCATTCAGTTTGAACTTGATATGTATTGGAGTATCATGGCGGGAGCGGGGTCGGTAGAGTTATTCAACAAATATCCAAACAGATTCCCTTTGTGGCATGTTAAGGATATGAGTAAAGAGAAAGAAAACGAGACCACCTTTCTTGGAGGTGGGAGCATTGATTATGAGAGTGTCTTTGCTAACGGAGGAAATGCAGGAAGAGACCTTTTCTATGTTGAGCAGGAACATTATCCAATAGATGCATATCAAAGCATTCAAAAATGTTATGACTATTTGTCCGCGATAAATGCCTAATTAACATTAGAGATTAACTAACCTCTGAATTTACATTCAGAGGTTTTTTTATGTCCGGGATCAAATTGAATTTATTATTGATTGGTCAAAACCAATACTCCGTTACATTTGCAGCGTTATGAACACTTCAGTTCTCATTCACAACAAGCTGGTGCCAATCACGGTGATCTAGACAGATCATTGCTACCAGTTATTTAATTATATAACCTTTTTTATTATTTAATTAGAATGCGAAGTCGTTTGTTTCATATAATCAGGTCTATTTTTTTCAATTTCCGCCTTGCTATTAAGGGCGGAGATGCAGATTTTACCACAGGCAGCATTGACAAGGCAATATTTATGCTTTCTGTTCCCATGGTGCTTGAAATGGTCATGGAGTCTCTGTTTGCTGTCGTGGACGTTTTTTTTGTAAGTAAAGTCAGTGTGAATGCCGTAGCCACAGTCGGCTTGACGGAATCAGTGATAATGATTGTGTATTCAATTGCTGTGGGCTTGAGCATGGCTACAACTGCATTGGTTGCCAGGCGGGTGGGGGAAAAGAAACCAAAGGAGGCTGCGGTTGTTGCATTCCAGGCCATTGTAATAGCACTTACTTTATCTCTAATTATTGGCACACTTGGTGGTGTTTTTGCACCAGAAATACTCCGATTAATGGGAGGAGACGAAACCCTGATTGCTCAGGGTTATGGCTATACAAGGGTGATTTTTCTTGGTAACGCCACCATAATGCTGATTTTTCTGATAAATGCCGTCTTTCGAGGTGCCGGAAATGCTTCAATCGCAATGCGCTCCTTGTGGTTATCCAACATCCTGAACATGATTTTGGATCCGATTTTTATTTTTGGTTTGGGTCCAATACCTGAAATGGGTGTAGAAGGAGCTGCAATTGCTACAACGATTGGAAGAGGCACAGGTGTAATATATCAGCTTTATTCGTTGGTAAAAGGTAAGGGTGTGATCAAACTCACAGTTGATGTCATGAAAGTCAATTTTGATGTTATCAAGAATTTAATTAAGGTCTCGATCGGCGGAATTTTGCAATTCCTGATCGAGACTGCAAGTTGGATATTCCTTGTTCGGATTATGGCGGAATTCGGTAGTGCTGCACTTGCAGGCTATCAGATAGCATTCAGGATTATTGTCTTTTCGCTTTTACCATCATGGGGTATGTCGAATGCTGCTGCTACGCTTGTTGGCCAGAACCTCGGAGCCAAAAAGCCAGATAGGGCAGAAAAATCAGTCTGGAAAACTGCGCTATACAATGTAATCTTTTTGACAGGAGTCGGCTTAATCTTCTTTGTGTTTGCAAAGGAGTTTGTGGGTGTATTTACTGAAACTGGGGAAGTAATGGATAATGGAGTATTAGCACTGAAAATCATTTGTTTTGGATATGTATTTTTCGCTTATGGAATGGTGATGGTTCAGGCATTTAATGGCGCAGGTGATACAAGAACACCTACCATTATTAACGTTTTAGTATTCTGGATTTTCCAAATACCATTTGGGTACTGGATGGCTATAATTTTGGATTTTGGTCCATCGGGTGTTTTTTGGGCAATAGCCATCGCTCATTCAATTGTCGCCGTTGTAGGAATCATTCTTTTTAAAAGAGGTAAATGGAAACTAGTAGAAGTATAGAGATTTTGGAAACCGGGCATCTACCGGCTTTTTTAATTGATTAAAAACTCAACCTGGAGATCTCTGATATTACGAGGTATAAACGGGATTAAGCCTGTTAAATCAATGAAATCCTTTGAAAACCCCTCATGATCTGGTAAGTCGTTTCCCGAGGAAACAAACCCTTCGTCTCCAATAAAGTAGGCAGGTGCTTGGGCATTTTTTAGTACAACTTCAATCACTAATGGATTAGTAATTCCCACATCATTGAGTTCATCTTCAAGTATATTGAATAGAGAATAGTCGTTCATTATTCCAATATTAGTATCCACCGCAGATGGTGGCAGGGCAATTTCCGCAACAGCTATATCATCAGTTTCATTCGCCCTACCAACAAATGCATAGTTTCTACCACCCGTGAAAGTTTCATCAATGATCTTAAGGTTTGGATGATTGGAATTACCGAAAACTTCGATTAGGTCGCCTCTCCTTCCCGCAAACATTTTGATGTTATCCAATCCAGTTGAATCGGCGGGTACACCGGAGATATGTATGGTCATGGCTACTTCATAATCTGAAAGCACCTCAGAGTAATCAATTCTTAGCAATACATCAATATTACTCGGATTGTCATTCCTATTAATATCGTATGGGCTTAGAACGGCAATCACTTCAATGGGATCGATATTCCATAATATTTGTGCCGCCCGTTCACCGTCCTCGTCGTAGGCATTTAACTCATACCTGTAATCAACCCCACCGTAACTCACCCTTTGCCTTACGGTAAGATCCTTCTGCCTTCCATCGTCATCACTTATTACTGAGAATTCAACAAGATTATCGATATCAGCATCCAAGATACCGGCGAACAGTTCTTCAAGAATATCAGCCGCAGACTCTCCAACCCAAATGAACCCACGGAGGCTTTCATAAATGTCACCTCCACTAATAAAATCGACCTGCCTCACTCTGCCCTCCGGAATAGAAGAATCAAAGCTTATGGCGTTGGGGATATCTACACGATATTCTTTTGGGAGTATCGAGGAATCGAGAATATCATCTGGTTTAGTTTGATCGTATTTGCTACCACAACCGTTGATGATGGAAGCAATAATTAGTACTATTAATGATTTACAAATGCCCTTACACCTCATATTATCCTAACTTTGTTGAGCTCTCACTTAAACGATATTTACTTGAAGCTAGTATAGTTTTTTAGAAAAACTAATATAGACTCTTCTATAAAATTAAAACGGGTATCATTCAAAATCATTTGTATTTCATGATCTATTAAGATCTGAACTGCATTTTCAGCCAAACTAACTTCAGAAAGATTTTGAAATTTATCGATAATGTGCTGTTGGCGATCATCGAAGCTACACCTGGTTGAAACGGTTTTCACCCGAGCATTTAGCTTTTTGTATTGTTTTTGAGGTGTATTTTTTAGATAATTTCGCTCAAACTTTGGATTTGACTCGGATTGTATGTTCTTTTTCGTATCATCTGGCTTTAAAAGTCAGACTGTCATTGTATTTAGTGAGACTAATCTGGAGCCGCTTCCTAATGTTCAGGTAATTTCAGAAAAAACAGGTATTTCGATACAAACGGATCAAAAGGGGAGGTTTGACCTCTCAAGTTTTATTCCTGGCGATGTTATTACTTTCAAGCACCAGTCCTTTGTTATTACAACAATTGAACAGGAAGTAATTGTTGAAAGAGGTTATAAAATTTACTTATTGGAAAAAGTGATTGAAATTGGTGAAGTTGTAATATCAGCCAATAAATGGGAGCAAGATAAAGCAGAGATTCCGAATGAAATATTGACAATAACTCCTCGCCTGATTGGATTTAGCAATTCCCAGACATCAGCAGACCTCCTGGAACATAGTGGTCAAATATTTGTTCAGAGGAGCCAGCTTGGGGGAGGGAGCCCAATGATTCGAGGTTTTGCTGCCAACTCAGTATTTGATTGTATTGGATGGCATTCGGATGAACAATGCTATTTTCAGAAGAGGAAACCTGCAGGATATAATCCGAATTGACCCTAATTCACTCGAAAGTGGAGAAGTTATTTTTGGCCCAGGTTCTGTAATTTACGGGAGTGATGCTCTTGGAGGGGTTATGGATTCTCATACAATAACACCAAAATTTTCCACTGAGAAAAAAAATTGTAATAGGTCAAGCATTCGCAAGGTACTCCTCTGCAAACAAAGTAATAACAAGCCAATTTCAATAGAAGAGCATTCTGAAAAACCAAAAATTACTCTTGAAATCCCGAATCGAATTAAACAGGGTATAATATTCACTTTGAGAGATGTAAAATCAAAATTGAGCAATAAACAATATTTAATTATTAATTTATTTGAAGCGCCCATATTGGCACTGCTTTTGGCCTATATCGTAAGGTACTTTCCAGATAATGATGCCGGTTATTGGTTTGGTGAAAACGAGAATATTCCTGCATTTTTCTTTATGAGCATAATTGTGGCCTTGTTCATGGGGCTCACCGTTAGTGCAGAAGAGATATTTAAGGATCGGAAAATTCTCAAGAGGGAGTCATTTCTTAATCTTAGTCGGTTAAGTTACCTTTTCTCAAAAATGCTTATTCTATTTACTCTATCAGCAATTCAAACAATCATGTTTGTAATCATTGGTGATTTGGTACTTGATATTGAAAGTATGACAATTACCTATTGGATCGTACTATTCTCTGTAAGCTGTTTTGCTAATGTCTTGGGTTTGAATATTTCATCGGCATTCAATTCTGCGGTGACCATTTATATTCTTATCCCATTGCTAATTATTCCTCAGCTTATCCTGAGTGGTGTAGTTGTTAGTTTCGATAAATTAAATCCTTACATATCATCCGAAGATGAGGTTCCGTTAATAGGAGAACTGATGGCTTCAAGGTGGGCATTCGAGGCACTCATGGTGACTTCTTTTAAAGACAACCCCTATGAGGAAATAGTCTATCAGATTGATAAGAAAATGGCCAACAATGAATATAGTACTACATACCATATCCCGCGCCTTGAAATCGATCTTGATTATGCCCATCAACATTATAAATCTAACGACGAAGCTGAGCTATCCAAAGTGAAAGAGAAGTTGAGGATTGCACGCAATGAGATAAACAAGGAGCTTCTTTTCATTGGTAAGGAGAATTTTCCTAACGTCGATCAACTGGAACTTGAGAGTTTCAATACGACTGTTTTTAACGAAGCGAAGGAGTTTCTCAAAACTTTGAAAAAAGTATATAGCAATCGGTACAATGAAGCGTCAACCGAACGAGACAAGATGATTTCATCCATGAACCAAGAGGAGCAGGAAGAATTTGAAATGCTAAAGGATAAATTTGCTAACCAAAGGATAAAACTACTCGTTAGAAATTCAGCCGTTGAGGAACGGGTTGTTGAGGCAGATGGACGACTAATAAGGAAAATATATCCTGTTTATATGGATCCGCAACCATCAAATCCTATCGATTTCAGGGAGCAGTTTTATTTTCCAGCCAAGCACTTTCTTGGGGTAAATTATGAAACTAAAGTTTTCAATACTGTGGTTATTTGGATAATGACCATAGTGTTAGTAATTACGTTGTACTTCGACATCTTCCGAAAGCTTGTTGAAGGTTTCAGTTTACCCGGAAAACGCTGATATTATTCTGGCTCTGTAGTATAACGGATATTATGTGGGTTTCCGGAACCCAAGATCCAGGTTCGATTCCTGGCAGAGTCACGGAAACCTTTATAAAACAATTGTTATTTACCGCTTGCCATAATTAAGAATGGTTGCTTTGAAAATGATGATTCAAATTTAGGCCTCATTCTTTCAGTGTTATAATACTTCTCAATGTTCACTGTTTTCTCACCACTTTTGAGAATATCCAAGTCAACATTGTCATAAACGCCATTTTTGACACAAACAAGCCTGCCAGACTCGTTACTAAGAAGAAGATCAAGCGCTATATTACCATAAGCCATCGGAATAATAGAATCGAGGGCATCTGGATGGCCACTTCTGACCATATAGCTCAATTTTTGATTTATGACTTCAACAGTTCGCCCATTGTTATATTTGGGCGACAACCTTTTTAGCTCAGATGCTACTTTATCACCGATACCCCCTAGCTTTTTATGCCCAAACATGTCTGTCTCTTCTCCTTCGAAGGACATTTCTCCCTGACCTTTCATCTTCGCACCTTCTGAAACGAGTACAACCGAATAGTTACTCGGATTATTTCTTCTATCACTGGAGAGTAAATCAGTTAGAAGTTCCATGTCAAAAGGATGCTCTGGTATCACGCATCTATCGGCTGCTCCGGCCATGGTTGGAAGAAGGGTTGAAAAGCCTGCATATCTGCCGAATGCTTCAATAACGAGGAAGCGTTCGTGGGAGCCGGCTGGGGTTCGTAGCATGTGTGTAAGTTCGATTGTTCTCGTAATACAAGTGCTAAAGCCAATACAATAATCTGTCCCAGGAACGTCATTGTCCATGGTCTTGGGTATGGCAACTACTTTGATTCCTTCTTTATGAAGTCGGTGACCATAACTTAAAGTGTCATCTCCACCAATTGGGATTAGATAGTCAATACCAAGGAATTCGAGATTCTTGAGCATATCAGCAGTGACATCATTAGTATCATCTGTATACTTGTCTTTCAAATGATCAGGAACACTTGCCTTTGTGAGTTTGGCTGGGTTAGTCCTGGAACTATGCAAAAATGTTCCACCAGTTCTACTGGCACGATTAACGACATCAGCTGATAATTTTCTTATATTTTCAGTATTATCAGCATTTTTGTCGGGTATTAAATTGACAAGTCCACCCCAACCACGACGTATTCCGACGACCTCGTAACCTTCTCTGATAGCTCTTAATGTTACTCCCCTTATAGCTGGGTTAAGACCGGGTACGTCACCCCCGCCCGTTAATATTCCAATGATCCCTTTTGATCCCATGAATTAAAGTATTTAATTATATTATGAATTGATTTGTCTAATTATGGATGTGTTTAGGCAAGGCCTATGTCATTATTTAAATACACATCTTGAATGACATTGAGCAAAGTCACACCATCTTTCATAGGCTTCTGAAAGGCTTTTCGTCCTGAGATCAGCCCTGTTCCTCCTGCTCTTTTATTAATTACGGCTGTTTTTACGGCATCACCTAAATCCGAAGCACCAGATGAAGCTCCCCCGGAGTTGATTAAGCCTATCCGACCCATGAAACAATTGGCTACCTGGTATCGGGTAAGATCAATGGGGTGATCAGAATTAAGTGTATCATACATTTTTGGATGTGTTTTGCCAAATCCAATTTCGGCAAAACCACCATTGTTCTCAGCTTGCTTTTGCTTGATAAGGTCGGCTTGAATAGTAACCCCAAGATGGTTGGCTTGTCCGGTTATATCTGATGCTGAATGATAGTCTATCCCATTCTTTTTAAAAGCGTTGTTTCTTGCATAACACCAAAGAACAGTTGCCATACCAAGTTCATGGGCTCTTTCAAAAGCTTCAGCAACTTCAACAATCTGGCGATTGGATTCTTCAGAGCCATAATAGATAGTTGCTCCGACAGCCACTGCGCCCAAATTCCAGGCCTCTTCGACGGATCCAAACATGATCTGGTCGTATTTATTGGGATATGTCATTAATTCATTATGATTAATTTTCACAATAAACGGGATTTTATGTGCGAACTTCCTTCCTACGGAAGCTAAGACACCGAATGTTGAAGCAACAGCATTGCAACCGCCTTCAATGGCCAGTTTAACAATATTTTCCGGGTCGAAATAAATAGGATTTGGCGCAAATGATGCACCCCCGGTATGTTCAATTCCCTGATCAACTGGTAATATTGATAAATAACCAGTATTTGCCAGACGGCCATGACCAAAAACGGAGGCCAGGCTTTTGAGTACTTGAACAGGTCGACTTGTATCCGTGTAAACCCTGTCAATGAAGTCAGGACCTGGCGCATGTATCATTTCTTTTGGGATTTTTGGAGAATTAAAACCCAACAAATTGTTGGTATCTTCACCCAGATATTTAATAATTTCTTGTTGAGTATTTGTGGATGTTGCTGTTGTCATGATTCCGGAAATTTAATGCTTAATAATGCTTTGGAAATGATTAAAAATAGTGCAAAGAATAAGGCTACAAATTAACAAATTAGTAATGCCCGAACCAAATCGAATGTCCAATAAAACCGTACATTTATCATGAAAGTGGGCATTCTTAATCAGGGTTTTATATAGCCCTAAGAATTTGTGTTATGAATAGATTATTTAGTGTGACTTCCTCGTTTGGCGTGAGTGTTTTATCAATTTATAGGAGAGTTTCTCATCTGCATGATAGTTGGTTTTGATGCCAAACGGGCTTATTATAATACCCGCGGTTTGGGGTCTTATTCCCGGACAGTTTTGGAGGCCGTTCAAAAATATTTCCCATCAAATGATTATCATCTTTTCAAACCAAGAAAACGCGGTCGGATTTGGAATAACGATACAGGTTTTGCAGTTCATGATAATGGTGTCATGCCAGGTGCTTACTGGAGAACATTCCAATTAGGAAGCGAAGTACAAAATAAAGGTCTTGACATATTTCATGGTCTGTCAAATGAACTACCGATTTTCCTGCCATCAAAAACCACTAGATATGTTGTTACCGTACACGACTTGATATGGTGGAAGCATCCGGAGTATTATCCGTTAATTGATAAACAAATCTATAAATGGAAGATTTTGAAGGCAATGGCCAATGCTGACCACGTAATTGCTGTTTCTGAGAATACGAAACTGGATCTCATTGATTTCTTTCCCGAAGTAAAAAATAAAATCTCTGTGATTTATCCTCCATGCGGAGAGGTTTTCTATCAAAAGAAAAGTGATCTAAATCTACATGGAATAAGGGAAAAGTTTAATCTTCCTGAAAGATTTATCCTGTATGTTGGTTCCTTGAGTAAGAATAAGGGAGTTGGTAACCTTATTATAATGTTATCTCAAATTGATTCGGGCCTAAGTCTCGTAATTGTAGGCGAAGGATCTGAAAAAGGAAGTTTATCCGAACTATCCAAAAAGCATAAAGTTGCAAAACGAATTTATTGGTTAGCTCAATCAACTAATCCGGACCAGATGGAATTATCGGGTATTTATCAGATGGCCTTAGCGACTATTCTTTCATCTCAATATGAAGGATTTGGCCTACCGATAATTGAATCTTTGGCTTCTCGAACTCCTGTGA
Source organism: Bacteroidota bacterium (assembly GCA_027592755.1). Classification (GTDB taxonomy): domain Bacteria; phylum Bacteroidota; class Bacteroidia; order Cytophagales; family Cyclobacteriaceae; genus JAJCYL01. The sequence continues at coordinate 20,512 of JAQCLE010000026.1, forward strand.
TAACAATCAATCATTCGTCACTGCCAGAAGCCGCTGGCCCGGGGGCTGTCTATGCGAACTCGAGTAGTCCGGACGATCTTTCTGTGGCGATCACAACCTTGTTATCGGACACACAATTATATAACTGGTTGTCGAATGTTGGGATTGAACACGCTCTAAGGTTTAAGCCACAATCAAAAGTCCGGGAATTGATGGGACTTTACCAAAATTTAATGCCGTGACTTTGGTCGTCAGCTTTGATCCGGAGGTGCTAATGTTGATAAACTTGTATAACTATGGTGGATTAACTTGTGTAAAAATAAGGGAGAATCTTGTGAGTAAGTTGTGGGAAACTATAAGTCTGAAATCTTGCTGTGCCGCTATTGCCCGTTTAATTTAGATCAATCAAGTGAGGGATAAAGGACAAACCATTAAGGTTGGCCTTCTTAAAAGAGACCATTTTCAGACACGTCTGATTAGGGGCATTTTGTAGAAGGGTTTTGAAAACTAGAGTTTAGTTTCTGGCCGAACGGAGTTCTCAAAAGTTCTTAACTGTAACTTGGCATTTTACGAAAGCTACGGCTTTCAAAAAATGAAAAGGGGAGGGAATCAACTATTTCCGCCCCTTTTATGTTACTATCAACTTCAACTCAACTTCTACGGTCCTTAATTCATATTAATAATTCTGGTATGAAAATCATCATCAATATCCGTAGTAGGTGTTTAAAAAAAGCAACCAGCCTTGAGGGGCTGGTTGCTTGAACTAAATTGGGCTTTGGAATAATTTGAGATAGAATCAAATATACCACGCTGGTTGCGCTAATCAATCATTTGAATAATTGACTTAGCCAAAGAAATAGATTGCTGAGATAAATACTACAGACAGATACACGCTGTCAATAACATTGAAAAATTAGTTTTAAAATAGACTTTAGCCTTGATTTATAGGTTATAGTAACGGTAGGACCTATTTTGCGCTGATAAAAACACGAATATATAACATCGGACTATTCTTAATGAAAACAATTTTATGGAATCTGTGGTTTTTTCGCATTCATAAATAGATCAGCTGGAGGAGGAGTCTCTTTCTTTTGATCAGTTCCAACCATCTCAATTTTGCTTTTTTGTAATAATTCCGCTTCTATAGAGGGATCAGGTTTTATTGCGATATGAGGAGCAATAATCAAAGCCACAATTGAAGTAAGTTTTATGAGAATATTCATTGACGGGCCAGAAGTATCCTTGAAGGGATCACCGACGGTATCACCTGTAATCGAGGCTTCATGATCCTCGGTTCCAGAACAGTAAACTTTGCCATCAATTTCAATACCTTTTTCGATTGATTTCTTTGCGTTATCCCAGGCACCGCCAGCGTTATTCTGGAATATACCAAGCAACACGCCGGATATTGTAATACCTGCCAACATGCCTCCTAAAACCTCAGGTCCAAACAAAAAACCAACAACAACAGGAGTTACGAGTGCAATGGCACCCGGTCTTATCATTTCCCTGATCGCCGCCTTTGTGCTAATTTCGATGCATTTCTCATATTCAGGTGTGGCTTTGTATTCCATTATTCCTTCAATCTCCCGGAATTGACGCCTTACTTCATTGACCATTTCCATTGCAGCTCTACCAACTGCAGCAATGGCCAATGATGAAAATATATAGGGGATCATCCCTCCGATAAACAATCCTGCCAAGACGTCTGCTTTGTATATATCGATTGAATCAATTCCCGCAATACCAACAAATGCTGCAAACAAGGCCAAAGCAGTTAATGCTGCGGAGGCAATCGCGAACCCTTTGCCTGCAGCTGCTGTTGTATTTCCAACAGCATCCAGGTTGTCAGTTCTTTCCCTAACTTCATCCTGAAGTCCACTCATAGCAGCGATACCCCCTGCATTATCCGCTATTGGTCCAAAAGCATCAATTGCCAGTTGCATAGCTGTGGTTGCCATCATACCGGCTGCAGCTATGGCTACGCCATATAATCCAGCCAATTCGAAAGAACCATAGATACCGGCGGCAAGTACAATAATAGGTAGCATGGTAGATTCCATACCTACCGAAATACCTCCAATGATATTAGTCGCATGTCCTGTTGAAGATTGCCGCACTATTGAGTTAACAGGTTTATTACCAATAGCAGTGTAATACTCTGTAATCATACTCATCAAAGTACCTACGACTAACCCCAGCACAATTGAAAGAAAAACGTCCATCGGAGTAAATTCCATGCCGCGAATACTCATTGATGGAGGCAATAAATACATTACAATAAAATATGACGCAATGGCCGTTAGAATAATCGAAGACCAATTACCCAAATTCAAAGCCTTTTGGACACTATCCGACTCTTTTGAGATCTTGACAAAGAATGTGCCAACGATCGAGAATATTAGCCCTACACCCGCAATAATCATCGGAAGAAGAATTGGTGCAATTCCTCCAAAATCATCATTTGCTTCAATCTCTCTACCCAATACCATTGTGGCAACCATCGTGGCAACATATGATCCAAATAAGTCTGCTCCCATTCCGGCAACATCACCAACATTGTCTCCTACATTATCTGCGATAGTAGCAGGATTTCTGACATCATCTTCCGGGATTTGTGCTTCTACTTTGCCCACCAGGTCTGCTCCGACGTCTGCAGCTTTGGTAAAAATACCACCGCCTACTCTTGCGAAAAGCGCTATAGATTCAGCACCTAATGAGAATCCTGCCAGGATTTCCAGTGCTTTTTCCATTTCTATACCATGTGCTGATCCGCCAATGTTGACAACATATAATTGATAAAAAACGATGAAAAGTGATCCAAGACCTAATACCGCTAATCCTGCCACTCCCAATCCCATCACCGATCCACCTGCAAAGGATATTTTTAACGCTTTTTTCAGGCTGGTTCTGGCGGCGTGAGTTGTTCTCACATTTGCCTTTGTTGCAATTTTCATCCCGAAATAACCTGCCAAAGCTGAGAATACCGCCCCAATCACGAATGAAACCGCTATAAAGGGGCTTGATGTCTCCACTAAAGTGCCTGAGTAAGCTAACAAGAGATCCGTGATGATCACAAAGTATCCTAAAAATTTCCACTCTGTCTTTAGGAAGGCCATAGCACCTTCAGCAATATATTTTGCTAATTCCTTCATGTTATCCTCCCCTTCATCTTGCTTTGAAACCCATTTGGATTTCAGCCACATGACGAATAGACCAATAACACCGAGAAAAGGGATAAGAAAAACTATATTATGCATTGTGATTTTTTGGGTTCAAAAAAGAGGCTGCAAAGATAGACTTTGACCTATGAAAACAAAAGGAAGATGAGTAAGCCAAATTTTGATCTAATATGTCTAGAAAACTGAGCGCAATCTGCTATTTTTCAACAACTCAAATAATGATAATTGTCACGTATATGAACGATAAAAAACACTCTCAATTGCATTGGATAATTATCAATGAAGTTAAGTTCAGGATGATCAAAGAATCGTGCCAAGAATCAAGAATTGTCTTGAACGATTGTCAATTGATGAAATATGGACTCGCCCAAACGATAATCTGGTAAGCGTTGGCAATTTGGTTCTTCATCTTTGCGGCAATGTGAAACAATATATCTTGTTCGGGCTGGATGGTCAGCCTGATGGGAGGGTGCGCCAAAATGAGTTCGATAATACTGGAAAAATTTCCGCAGAGGTTTTACTCCAACAACTTGATGATCTAATGGAAAAAGTAACAGAGGTATTGGACTCTTTATCTCCTGATCTTTTGACAAATAAAATTACTGTACAAGAGATGGTCTATACCGGATTCGGAATACTGCTTCATGTTGTTGAACACTTCTCCTACCACGTTGGTCCAATAACATGGCATACGAAACTTATTAAAAATGTTGATGTGAAGTATTATGAAGGAAAAGATCTGGACATTACTGGTTGAATGGAATTTTAACTCAAAATGATTTTATCCTCTTAATTTTCGGAAATGAAATGGATTGGTTTAGTTGCAGGTTTTTGGATGTTGGGCTGTGTACCTTTAGAACAATCTTCATCTGCTTCAAATTCTTCACAAAAGAAGAGGCTGCTTTTCTCAGATTTTCGATACAATAACAACATAAAAACGGATTTGCTATATCCAAGCTATGGTTTTGTACAGGACGTTATAGAGCCAGCTGTGATATCCATCAGTAGCGAAGTTGGCTTGATCCTTGAATTCGACGAACTTCAGGCTGATTTTAAAGAATATAATGTCAAACTGATTCATTGCAATTCAAATTGGACAAAATCAACGGTACCTGACATGGAATTTTCCGAGAGTTTCAATGACTTTCCAATCCGAGAATTCGAATACTCTTCAAATTCCTTTACCCACTTTACACATTACACATTCAAAGTTCCGAAGGTAAGGCTCGCGGGTAACTATTTGTTAGTCGTATTTTACGGGAGAAATCCAGATGACCTGGTGTTAACCAGAAGGTTTGTAGTTTTTGATTCCAAAGTGCAAATCAAACCCCAGGTGAGTGTGATGACTGGAGCCTCGGCTCGTTTCTTAAACCATCAGATTGAATTCGATATTAACTATCGTGGGTTAAAAATAATTAATCCTTATACAGATATTTCCATTGTTGTCAGGCAAAATCAAAGATGGGATAACGCAATTGTTGATTTGCGGCCTACGAGTATTAAAGAGGACCGAACTACCCTGGAGTATCATCATTTTACACGGGAGAATACGTTTCCTTCCGTCAATGAGTTTCGTTTTTTAGACCTGCGATCAGTAAGTTTCCGGGGGCAGAATGTGGCCTCAATAGATAAAAATTCGGATAAAATAGTTGTGCAGGCTGTTATCGACAAATCTCGGGAAAACCAGGTATATAGCAAATATAGCGACCTCAATGGTAAATATGTGATTGAAAATAATGACCCTGGAGCTCAATACCTTGAGGAGAATTACATTGAAGCACATTTCTGGCTCGATTACCCTCAACGGATAGATAACATTTACATTTTGGGAGCATTTAATAATTGGCAGATGTCACGAGAAAGTCTGATGAAGTTTGATATAGAGAGACAATTATACAGCACTTCTTTCATATTGAAACAGGGGTTTTATAATTATCAGTATTATGTTCCTAACGGTAGCCCGCACCCATATTATTTAGAAGGCGCCTATTTCGAAGCTGAAAACGACTACGAGATTTTTGTTTACTACCGCGAGCCTGGAACATTTGCTGATATCGTGGTCGGTTATGTGAATTTTAGCAATCAGAACTAATTTTCATCTCACTTTTCAAAACTGTAGAATTTTCAATTTGATCGTATTTGGTTAAATTATACCTTGTTTTGATGAATTCGAATGAAAATTTCATTTAATATCACGTTCATTCTGTTAATTATTTGCATAAACCTGAAGTGTCTTGGTCAGGATCAATTGTTATGGAGATCCTCACTCGAGAATCAGAGTGAGGATGTTTTCAAGGATAACTACACCCGTATCGCAAAAGGTGGTTTTCAGCTGGATTTGAAAGAATTATCAAATGGAAAAGTATTGGTTCGTTTTGATGACCTGGCGTTACTTACACAGAATATCCTTGGTGGTTCAGATGGTATGAAGTTTAGCTATCAGTCTGTTTCGAACATTGCTTTGGATGTTTTTGTTGGCCGAAATGCAATACGTGAGCAATTAAGGTCACAATTTCAGGATAACCTCGAGCAGAAGATGTCTACGATGCGTTTTCGTGGCTCTTCCGATGATTTCAAAAAGGAGAAGACTAAAGACTTTGAGCAGATCTTAAAAGGAAAAAAATCAGTTATTTACTGGCGGGGATACACGTGGTTCGTCACTTTGGGCACTATTAATGATCTGAATGATACTCATCCCTATAATATCAGTTTTGTTTGCAAAAATGTTCCCTATGCTAAACTATCGTTCGATTCCCTTTATTCAGACACCGTAGAGAATCTTCCACAATTAAATAATGAAAAGTGTCTGCCTTTTGATCGATACACCTATTATAAGCGGTATTTCGGATTTAGCTATGAAGGATTAACATATAGACCGTACCGACCTACTTCAGGAATAGCAAGGAAAAAGAATTTCAGACTGTTTTTCGATAAATCCAGTTCAAGTTACCATCAGGATGAAATTAACGAAATAGTAAAGTATTTAAATGACAGTAACCTGGTTATTCAAAATGCAAAGGTTTTGGCTTTTGCATCCGTTGAAGGTGATTCCATAATAAATATGCGTTTACAAAACGAACGTGCCATGGTGTTAATAAAAACCCTTGAAAAGGCCAACAACGATAGTATTGAAATTAATCTTGAAACACGCGAAGACTGGGGGCTTTTTAAGAATCAATTAGAGAGAACTCCTTTCAAAGACAAATACTCTCAGTCAGATTGGAAGGATTTATTTGAGAATGACTCAATAGAAGCTCGATTCGAAAAGTATTTAAAACAACAGCGTCGGGCAGAACTATTTTTAACGCTTACTCAGCGCCTAACTACTGAAGAGAAGATAACAGTAGCTCTGGGAGATTTTTATAGGTATTCTGGTCAGTACAATTCCAAAGCCAGAAGCGATGTACGGCTAAATATCGCTAAAAGGCTTTTTGCTATAAAAAAATACCTTGAAATTCATGTTATATTGGGTAATACCACTCCTGATAGGATTTGTTCATTATTCCCGCCTAATAATAATGAATATCATATTGTCCAACTCTATGAAACTGCTAAAGCGATATATGATGGGAAGGAGCCTGTTTGTGAAAACCTCGATGATCTCATATTAGCGGCTCACTTTTCGATTATAGATCTCATTCAAACTCAAGGTGAAAGCAGGCTTTATTTGAAGCAAGCCCTTGATATCCAATCTTTTGCCTATGATATGACTTCAGATGGTAGGCTGGATCCAACTATCCTATGTAAGATTGACTATCCTGATAATCCAGCATTTTATAATCTTGTTTTGAATAAATTGTATTTCGAGGAGCACCAGGGAATGTCGAAAACTGATAACCTACCATGTGATGAAGCATCCATTTTAGACGAAACTCTAAATAACCTTTTAGTCTCGTCAACTAGCCTTGTGAATACGCCCGAGCCACCGGGCAGTTTCTATTATAATTTTCTCAAAAATATTGTTCTATCTGGGGATGAACGTACAAAAGAATATCTACAAAGATCCGATCATGTATATGAATTTGACTTGCTTGAGTTTTTGTATTTGAATATTTCCAACTGGCAGGCCTGGGATCAGAAACTTTTTGATGAGGACATCACGCCGGAAATTATGTCGTTATTCCTTACGGATCTGATGTCCATGAAAAATATGATTTGCCCCAACCAGTTATATTCGATTGCCATTGATTATCATTTGAAAGTGCTGCATCACTCGTTGGCCGCTGGTGAACAGAACAAACTGACAAATGAATCACTCAGGTTTTTGTCAGAGTACTATCAGGAGCATTCAGACAATATGAATGATAGGCTGGCACTGGCCATAGCAAAACAGTTTATGGCTCTGACACCATTGTATTTCAAAAATGAACCTGCAATTGAGGCCTATGATGTGCTACGCCGCAAAGATTGGAAGGAGCCATTGAAAGGGGAAGCATTGAACTATTACGTTAATTTGGTTGATATTGTAGCCAAAGACAGGGATGATAGGATGGAGATTCTAAAAACCAAGTATCCGCAGGATATATGGGAGTCATTTTTTACCGGAAAATATAGTATTTACGCTCAGCCTTCCCAGTAATTGTTTATGAGAATTCTGTTTTAAAATCACCCGGTAAATATGAGGAGAAAGCTTGAGCGCTTCGAAGAAAATTATAGACGTGACAATGTTGTTGAGCAAGGGAAAGAACTATTTAACAAAATTAAAGGTTGCTGGAAGGAAAAGTTCAAGAATGAAAACCCAATAGTCATTGAGCTTGGTTGCGGATATGGTGAGTATACGATTGGTCTTGCCAGACAATTTCCGGAAAAAAATTTTATTGGAATTGATAGAAAAGGAGCCAGGATTTGGAAAGGAAGTAAAACGGCGGAAGAAGAGGGGTTGATGAATGTTGCTTTTTTGAGAACACATGTTCTTGAGCTTGAAAATTTTTTTGATGAATGTGAAATATCTGAGATATGGATAACTTTTCCTGATCCACGTTCGAGGAGCAGAGATGAACGCAGACGTCTCACTAATCCACGCTTTTTAAATATTTATAGACACTTGATACAACCGCAAGGCATTGTCCATTTGAAAACCGATAGCACGGAATTGTTCGAATACTCGCTCAATGTTTTAAATACTCAAATGAAAGTTGAACAACTTTTTTCAACAACCGATCTTTATGGAACAGGCCTTCATGAAGAGAGTTTCGGTATACAAACGCGGTTTGAGCAGATGTTCCTACAAAATGGTGAAACTATCAAATACCTCAGGTTCAATTTTAAATAAACCGAGATAGATTCGAATTCGACTGCTTATCTTCGGAGTATGAAATTATCTCTTGTGATTACGGTTTTCAATGAAGAGGAAAGTATTAAACCTCTTATCGAAAAGATATGTGCGTCACTTGTGAATTTGAATTATGAGGTGATTTTTGTTGATGATGGATCCTCGGATAATACGGTTAAAAGAATTAACGAATGTTCTGTCAAGGGTATTAAGTTGGTTCGGCTTAATCGAAATTACGGCCAAACGGCAGCCATGACAGCAGGCATAGACCACGCCTCAGGAGATTACATCATCACATTAGATGGGGATTTACAGAACGACCCTGCTGATATTCCTGAAATGCTGGAAAAGATGAAATCTGAAGATTGCGATGTTGTTGCCGGATGGAGAAAAGACAGGAGGGACAATATTCTGAGAACCTTTCCCAGCGCTATTGCGAACTGGTTTATAAGACTTTTCACTGGATTGAAGTTTCGGGATTACGGATGTACGCTCAAAATTTTTAAAACCGATGTCGCCAGGAGTTTAGGTTTGCATGGTGAATTGCACCGCTACATTTCAATACTGGCGCACATGCAGGGAGCACACATCGTTCAAATTCCGGTAACCCATCATTCTCGTAAATTTGGAAAGTCTAAATACGGATTGGGAAGAACATTGAAAGTCGTGAGTGACCTCATGCTGATGGTTTTCTTTCAGAAATTCCTTCGGAAGCCAATGCATCTTTTTGGAACAATTGGGATTCTTTCATTTATAGTGGGCTTAATAATAAATGTATACCTATTATGGTTGAAAATTTTAGGTGAAGATATTTGGGGAAGGCCAATTCTTATTCTTGGTATTACACTGTTACTTGCCGGTATTCAGTTCATTACAATTGGTTTTATTGCTGAACTTGTTTCAAGAGCATATTTTGAATCTCAAAACCGTAAAACCTACAGGGTTAAAGAAGTCGTAATCTTCTGAAGTTATTCTTCCTTCTCTAACATTTCCAAAATATCTGCCAGCTCGTCATAATCTTTGAACCCTGACTTTTCTTCTTTGCTTCCCTTGAGCGCAATTCCTTTAAAAGCGGTGTTTTGAAGTATTTTATGGATATTCTGTTTCGAAATTCCTCCTCCAACCAAAATTGGCAATGAGTCAAAATCATTGAAGTCGAAACCAACATCCTCCACCAAATAGTAAGCAGCACTATCCGGAAGTGATTTAATAATGCCAATGTTGTTCACAGAGAGAATTACCTGAATGTCTGTTTTGAAAATGATCTCAGCATTTGAATCATTTACTTCAATAAGATCGAGGTTATATTCTTTAATAGTTGATAGGATGTCATCCTGATTCATCCAACCAAACTCACCAACGGATTTCACACCGGCTACCCAATCGGTAATTTCTTTGAATTGCTCTGGAGAAATATAACTCTCAGAATTTGGATCAAGGTTGAAACCTAGCATTTCAACACCCATACCTGCGCAATAGCGGGCATCACTTAGATTGGTGATTTCACCTACTTTTACTATTGTCTTCAGTGCCATGTAATTTTCGAGGGATTAAAATTTAAAGTTAGAAACCTTCGCTAAATTTGCCACCAATTTATTATTTGTGAAAAACCAGGCTGTGAACCTGGCGAATTAGCATTATGAGCAAAAAAGGACGAGTATTAGTGGCGATGAGCGGGGGCATTGACAGCTCTTTGGCCGCGGTACTGCTTCATGAGCAGGGCTATGAAGTAGTAGGAATGACAATGAAAACCTGGGATTATGCAAATTCCGGAGGGAGTAAAAAGGAAACCGGTTGCTGCAGCCTGGAATCCATCAACGATGCCAGGGACATTTCCGTCAACCTTGGTTTTCCACATTACATCTTAGACATTAGGGAGGAATTTGGTGATTATGTGATCGATCATTTTACAAGTGAATACCTGGCAGGAAGAACGCCCAATCCTTGTGTTTTGTGCAACACGCATATCAAATGGGATGCATTGTTGCGAAGGGCAGATAAGCTGGGCTGTGATTTTATTGCTACTGGTCACTATGCCAAACTTAAAGAAAACAACGGCAGATACTTTATTGCTAAAGGACTTGATTTGAATAAGGACCAGAGCTATGCGTTGTGGGGAGTCTCGCAGCAAAGTCTGAGCCGGACAATACTGCCCTTAGGTGACCTGACAAAACCAAAGATAAGGGAGATGGCCATTGAGAGAGGATTCCATGAATTAGTAAATAAATCTGAGTCTTATGAAATTTGCTTCGTGCCTGATAATGATTACCGTGGTTTCCTAAAAAGAAGAGTGCCCGGACTGGAGGAGCAGGTAAAGGGAGGAACATTTGTCATGGAAGATGGAACTGTTGTGGGAGAACATGAAGGCTATCCCTTTTACACGGTGGGTCAGAGAAAAGGCTTGAAAATAGCTCTGGGTTACCCAGTATACGTAACAGAGATCAAAAAGGAATCCAATGAAGTTGTTCTGGGCACTTTTGATGAGCTCTACCGAGATGGCATGTATGTCAACCAGTTGAACCTGCTCAAATACGAAGACCTGAATGGACAACGATTGGACACTACAACCAAAGTGCGCTACAATGATTCCGGTTCTCCAGCCGTGATTGAGCAAGCAGGTGAGACAATGAAAGTATTCTTTGGTAAGAGTGTGAGTGCCATAGCACCAGGGCAGGCAGCGGTCTTTTACGAAGGTGATGATGTGATTGGCGGTGGATGGATTGTGAGCAGTTTTAACCAGAATTAGAGAATAATAATGATTCTGACAACCGAGAAATTAGTTCTTTACTAAAATGTGTTCAATTAGCCTCATCGTAAAAAACTTCCCAATTTTGACTTTTTAAATCATCCACTGAAAAACTAAAATTTATTGGAGAATATTTGATGTTTGATTATGGAGGGCCAGGAATTATTCAGAATGAGTTTTTTATCCATGATAAATATTCGCAAAATACTGTCCTTGCAGTCCCTATTAATATAATATTCCCACTCATTAGGACCTATTAAACCATGGTTATATGAGGAGTCTGGTAACACAATATTTATACCCACGAATTGCAACAGAATTATATGGAGCCTTGAACTATTTAAGACTATTCCTTATGTCAACAAGGGTCTGGACAAGATTATCGTTGATTTTATCTTGTTTCTCCCATCGTTTATCTTGTTGTTTCATGTAATTTTTCATCTCTTCCTCCCGATCATCCATTTTCTTCAGAATTCCATTGACAACTTTGGTATTTTCGTAAGCATACTCTCTGAATTTTTCGTTCTCAGAAACAAGCCGATCAACGGATTTCAGGGTGTTCGCCATAAGTTCTTCTAATTGTGACATTCTCATATTGAGCCTCTTGTTTTCATCCATTACCTAAAGATAGTATTTCTTCGGAATAGGGCTGATCGAAAATTCTCCATTTGGAAAATGACTAATGTAATCCGAGCGACCAAACTAACACTTCATTTTGTTGAGTTTGTTTCAAAAGATTTAAACCTTTAGGGCTTTAATATCGAAATTGATTTGCAAGTGCAAACCCAACAACAAACCACGACTTCCAGAATTTCTCAACTACTTGAGAAATACCAACGGGTACGCCATCAGACTGTCAGTCTTTGTAAGCCATTAAAAACAGAAGACTATGTCGTGCAGCCTGTAGTTGATGTAAGCCCACCAAAATGGCATTTAGGGCACACCACCTGGTTTTTTGAAGCGCTTGTACTGGAGAAATATTGTAAAAGCTATAAAATATGTGATGCTGATTACGGCTACATGTTTAACAGCTATTATGAGTCTGTAGGTGAACGGCTTTTGAGACCAAACCGTGGTTTTATGACCAGGCCAACAATTGAAGAGGTCTACCACTATCGCAATTATGTGGATCAGCAAATGGAGGCTTTCTTACACAAGCTGACTGAGGACGATTCCACCGTTTTAAATGTCATTGAGATTGGCCTGCATCACGAGCAGCAACACCAGGAGTTATTAGTCACAGATATCAAATACATTCTAGGACATAATACGTTGTTCCCTCCTTATCAATATTATGATCATAATGATACATTGATAGAAATTAAACCCGCAGGATTTCTTAAAGTTGAGGAAGGCACTTATCAGATTGGACATCAGACCAACGATTTTTGTTACGACAATGAACTCGGTGTTCATAAAGTTTTTCTTCATTCTTTTGGTATTATGGACAGGTTGGTAATCAATGCTGAATACCTTGAATTTATTGAGTCCGGCGGTTATGGATCATTTGAATGGTGGCTATCGGAGGGATGGGATTGGGTGAAAAACAGCGACATCAAGGCGCCTCATTATTGGCACCTGATTAATAGCGTGTGGCATGCTTATACAATGGGCGGGTTTAAAAAGATCAATCCTTCCGAGCCTGTTACGCATATAAGTTATTTTGAAGCCGATGCTTTTGCCCGATGGAAAGGCTGGAGGCTGCCAACGGAAATTGAATGGGAAGTTGCTTGCAAGAACTTTTCTTCGAAAAGTTCTCCTGAAGCCAATTTTGTAGAAGAAATGCACTTTAAACCAGTTGCGCTATCTAATGGCAACCAACAATTTTTTGGAGATTGCTGGGAATGGACCAACAGCGCTTATTTGCCGTATCCTTATTTTACAAAAGAAGCTGGCGCATTAGGTGAATACAATGGCAAGTTTATGATCAATCAAATGGTGCTTAGGGGAGGATCTTGTGCAACACCTCGCGATCATATCCGTTCAACATACCGTAATTTTTTTCATCCGCATTTACGGTGGCAATTCACGGGGATTCGCCTGGCAAAACACTTATAATTAAGTTTCCGATAAATATTAAATCATAATTATGAGTAAGCTTTTGCAGGATAACACAGAAACCATTGAACTCAATTCCAGTGTACATTCACTTCCTGACCAGGAATTTGCCCGTGATGTAACCCGCGGATTGTCAGCCAATCGCAAATATTTGTCATCAAAATATTTCTACGATGAAAAAGGCGATGAACTCTTTCAACAAATCATGGAGTTGGATGAATATTATCTTACCCGCTCTGAGTATTCCATTTTTGATAAAAATAAGGAAAGGATACTTGAAACATTCTGTGCTGATTGCAAAGGCTTTAACCTTCTTGAATTTGGTGCCGGCGATGGTTATAAAACAAAAGTGTTGTTACGTCACTTCGCTGAGCAGAATACCAATTTTCATTATTCTCCGATTGATATTTCCGCCAATTCCCTCGAACAATTAACCAATACACTTGAAATTGAACTACCCAAACTCAAAGTTTCAGGTCTGCGTGGCGAATATTTCCAGGTATTAGAGGGACTGAAGAGCAACCAGGAAGAACGCCGGATTGTTTTATTCCTCGGATCCAATATTGGCAACTTTACTAAACAGATAGCGATACAGTTTTTAGATCAGCTCCATTCGGCATTAAATCCTGGGGATTTGGTGATGATTGGATTCGATTTGAAGAAAGATCCTTCGAAAATATTAGGGGCCTATAGTGATAAGAGTGGAGTAACGAGCGCTTTCAACCTCAATTTGTTGAGTAGAATTAATAGGGAATTGGGTGGCAATTTTAACCTTAATAATTTTATACACTCTCCATATTATGATCCTGTTTCGGGGGAATGCCGTAGCTACCTGATAAGCACAATTGAACAAACAGTTCATATCGATGATCTAAATATGCAAGCTCATTTTAAAGCCTGGGAAGCCATTCATATGGAAATTTCCACAAAGTTTGATTTGGATGGAACCGACGAATTGGCTACAACTACAGGTTTTAAAATTGAAGCCAACTTTTTTGATGATAAAAAATGGTTCGTTGATAGTGTGTGGAGTGTAAAATAGGACTATTACTTCCAAGCCCGGGGATTGGGATAAGAATCACTTTCGTCTTCTTTGCCTCTCTCATGCAGGCATTGGAAATCCTTTTCAATTAATATTTGGATACCTTCCCCTTGAGTTGAATACTCTTTGTTTTCAATACCTGTGTTGCCAGATTGAAGCCATTGAAGTCCCAAATGCTCAGGGATCTCTATTTTAATATGATTAGATTGAAATAAAGCCCATGGTTCATTTCGGATAGATTCACATAATTTCACGGAATATATTAATTCATCTGATCCGGGACCAAAATCCGTATGTTGTTCCACAGCTTGATTTTTACTTAAGGTTGCGACCTCAGATTGAGACAATCTTAACCTTATCCTATTACCTAAAATCCTTAGTTTCATTGAGTTGAATATAATGATTTACAAAGTTAATGGTTAACTATAGAAGTCGGTTGCATATTGGTTTACCTTGACTACCTTTGTGTCCCGTAAGTCACATCAAAATGGCATCACCAAAGTATATTTTTGTGACAGGCGGGGTCACTTCATCTCTCGGCAAAGGCATTATTTCGGCGTCTCTAGGCAAACTCATTCAGGCAAGAGGATTTTCAGTTACAATTCAGAAATTTGACCCATACATTAACATCGATCCTGGGACGCTCAATCCGTATGAACACGGTGAGTGCTACGTAACTGAAGACGGTGCCGAAACGGATCTAGACCTAGGTCATTATGAACGTTTTCTTAATATTGAGACTTCACAGGACAACAACGTAACGACGGGGCGGATATATAATGACGTAATTACCAGGGAAAGACGGGGTGATTTTCTTGGCAAAACGGTGCAGGTTGTACCGCATATTACAGATGAGATTAAGAATAATTTCTATAAACTGGGTAAAACCGGGCAGTACGATTTTATCATTACCGAGATTGGAGGATGTGTTGGTGATATTGAATCTCTTCCTTTTATTGAAGCTGCCAGGCAGGCCAGATTGGAATTGGGATCTAATAATTTTATTTCTATTCATTTGACACTGGTGCCCTACTTGCGTGCATCCGGTGAATTGAAAACAAAGCCAACGCAACACTCTGTAAAACAACTCCTTGAGTCTGGAATTCAGCCTGATATTGTGGTGTGTCGGAGTGAACGGCATCTGCCACCTGACATTCGTAAAAAAGTAGCCCTTTTCTGTAATGTCCCCGTAAACTGCGTTATAGAAGCTATGGATGCCGAAACTATTTATGATGTTCCTGTTCTGATGAGAAAGGAAAAACTGGACGAAAGAGTGCTGTCTAAATTGAAACTCTCACATAAAAAGGAGCCAAATATTGAAGACTGGAAAGAATTCCTGGGTCGCTTAAAAAATCCAACAGAAGAAGTTAATATCGGATTGGTTGGAAAATACGTCCAGTTACAGGATGCCTATAAGTCCATTGTTGAATCTTTTGTTCATGCTGGAGCGGAAAATGAATGCACTGTAAAGGTTAAGTGGATTGACAGTGAAGAGATTTTTGAAGAAAACGTTAAGATATTATTCGAGAATCTTCATGGAGTGCTGATAGCTCCTGGTTTTGGTGAGCGAGGAATTGAAGGAAAAATAATTGCGGCAAAGTATTCCAGGGAGAATAGACTTCCATTTTTCGGAATTTGTCTGGGCCTTCAATGTGCAGTAACAGAGTTTGCCAGAAATGTACTTAAGCTAAAGAAAGCCTCATCGACGGAGGTTGATCCGAAAACAATCAATCCTGTGATTGACTTGATGGAGGAACAAAAGAATATTACCAACATGGGAGGAACTATGCGACTGGGAGCCTACGCATGCCAACTTAAAAAAGGTACAAAGGTTCAGTTGATCTATGGGCAGTCTAAAATAAAAGAAAGGCATAGACATCGATATGAGTTTAACAATAAATATCTGGAGCAGTTTGAAGCTGCCGGTATGATTGCTTCAGGAATAAATCCTGAAACCGGCTTGGTAGAGATTATGGAATTAAAGAATCATCCTTGGTATATTGGATGCCAGTTTCATCCGGAATTGAGGAGCACAGTGTCGAATCCTCATCCACTTTTTGTAAAATTCGTAAAAGCTACCATGATCTTTAAAAATGACAGTGAGGAAAAGAGGGTCATTGAAAAGGATTTGGCTGTTTAATTTTGAGAGAATAATCCTAAATTAGAAATAGATGGATAAGAACCAGGTTATTGGCATCACCATGCTGGTGTTAATGTTTTGGGTTTACGTGGAATTTTTCGCTCCACAACCACCTCCTCCTGAAGAAGTGCTTTCGGAACAGCCTGCCGTTAAGGAGCAATCGGGTTCCACATCACAGCAAGAAGTTTATCAGCCTATCCAACTTTCAAATTCGGAAATTGAAGCGCAAAATGCAGCACAGTTTGGAGCTTTCGCACAAGCAGCTTCTGGTAAGGAAAAAGACATCGTTATTGAGAACAACGCTTTAAGGGTGACATTCTCAACACTCGGGGGATCTCTTTCAGAAGTTTTGTTGAAAGATCATAAAACCTACACAGGTGAACCTCTTATACTTTCTGATAAGGGCAATCTAAAAATTTCGAAGCTTATCTCTTCACAGGGTAAAATCATCGATTTGAATGAACTTTATTTCTCATCATCTTCCAGATCGGTTCAGGTTGCAGTAGGAGATACAACACAAGTAATCTTTAGACTCGAATTTGATAGTTATCGCTACGTAGAGCAGGTTTATACAATTGGAGGAACAGGCTTTGAGATCGGTTACAAATTAAATTTCGTTGGCCTTGATAACCTGATAGATAACCAGGATTTGAGACTGGTTTGGCTTAATCATGCCAAACGCCTTGAAGCTAATCTTGCTGATGCGCGTACCAGGACAACGGTGCAATATTATACCCTTGGGGAAGACCTCAATGATTTATCATCTTCCAGTCCCGATGTATTGAGTGAGATATCCAATGAGGGAATAAGGTGGGCTTCTTTAAAACAGAAATTCTTTACCTCTGCTATCATTGCCGAGAATGGGTTCCGATCAGGGGAGTTTAGTTCCTATTACAATCCATTGGATAGTGTAATAGTGAGAGAAGCCACTCTGACTTTGACTTATCCAATCGGTGATATCAAAACGGGGGAAGGCAATTTCAGTTTCTTTTTTGGCCCGAATAATTACCAGGTTTTGAAGAAAGTAACCGACGGTTTTGCTGAAAATGTGGACCTGGGATGGAAAATGTTTGCATTTATAAATAAGTTCCTGGTTGTTCCATTATTCAATTGGCTGGAGAATTACATCTCAAATTATGGCATCATTATCATGATCCTGGTAATTATCATTAAGATCATTCTTTTTCCCCTTTCCTATAAGGCGTATATGTCCATGGCAAAAACTAAGGTATTTAAACCTGAACTGGACGAGATAAAAGCTAAATATCCCGATGATGCACAAAAGGCTCAGGCTGAACAAATGTCGATGTACCAAAAGGCAGGGATCAACCCATTGAGTGGATGTATTCCAATGGTGTTGCAAATGCCCATCTTGCTTGCCTTGTTTTATTTCTTTCCTAATTCGATTGAGCTTAGACAGAAGAGTTTCCTTTGGGCGCATGATCTATCTACTTATGATAGTATTCTTGATCTCCCATTTAACATTCCAATGTATGGCGATCACATAAGTTTATTTACCATACTAATGACTGCATCAACTGTACTTTACACATGGTCTAATAGTCAGATGACCACGGTGCAGGGGCCGATGAAAACCATGCAATACATGATGCCTGTGATGTTTATGGTGTTCTTAAATTCCTACTCTTCTGGATTGACTTTTTACTATTTTGTTGCCAACATAGTCACCTTTGTTCAGCAAGCAATAATTCGTCGTTTTGTAGATGAAGACAAAATCAGAAAAGTGATCGAGGAGAACAAGAAAAAGAATGCCAATAAGAAGTCTTCACCTTTTATGTCGCGTATTCAGGACGCAATGAAAGCTGGTGAGGAGCAACGCAGGCAGCAGAAGAAAAAATAGGTAATCATGCGAATATAGATCTTGTGCTATGATCAATCATGCAGTATTTCCTTTCCTGTATTTCGAAACAATCGAAATTGCCGGACCTCTTTTAATTGACTGAAACAAAACTTAACTTTTCCCCTCATTGTAATTCATGAAAAATGCAAAGAAGGGATTTTGTTAAGTCAACAGGGGCGTTTGCCCTTGGAGGTACTACCATTTTGGGTTGCCGAGAGAAGAGTGCTGAGGCTTCTGGTTTTCAAGCCGGAGACAATCCAAAGCGCTCCATTGTCATCTCAACGTGGAACAACATCGAAGCCAACAATGCCGCTTGGAAGGTGCTTTCCAAAGGAGGTAATGCTACAGATTCCGTAGAAGCCGGGGTTCAAATTCCTGAAGGCGACCCCAACGATCAAAGTGTGGGTTATGGAGGCCGACCCGACAGGGAGGGCAAAGTAACCCTCGATGCTTCCATAATGAACCATGCCGGTGAATGTGGAGCGGTGGCTTTTTTGGAAGGAATCAAACATCCAATCAAAGTAGCTCGGTTGGTAATGGAAAAAACCCCACATGTATTGATGGTAGGTGAAGGTGCTTTGCAATTCGCTGTTGAGAAAGGTTTTCGGGTTGAAGAGCTACTTACGCCTGAATCAGAGAATGAATGGAAGAAATGGTTGGTGGAGGCGCAATATAAGCCAGAGATCAACATTGAAAATCATGATACCATTGGTATGGTTGCCCTTGATTCAAATGGTAACCTTGGTGGTGCATGCACCACAAGTGGCCTGGCCTGGAAAATGCGTGGCCGCGTAGGTGATTCACCTATTATTGGTGCAGGGCTATTCGTAGATGGTGATGTTGGCGCTGCAACCGCGACGGGAGTAGGGGAGGCTGTCATTAAAATTGCAGGTAGCCATTTGGTCGTCGAATTTATGCGTCAGGGCAATTCTCCGGAAGATGCCTGTAAACTGGCGGTTGAAAGAATCATGAAAAAGGTTCCAAATCACGCTGATTTGCAGGTTGGATTCATTGCATTAAATCTGAACGGAGAATATGGGGGGTACGCTATTCAAAGGGGGTTCATTTATGCGGTACAGACCGATAGTGAAAGTATCATCAAAGATTCAAAATATTTTCTCGGTTAAGCAGTATGATTCTCGAAGTCTGTGCTTATGATATCGAGTGGGCAGTGAAAGCCCAGAAAGCTGGAGCTGATCGTATTGAGTTATGTTCCGGGTTCGCTGAAGGTGGGCTTACACCGGGATATGGTACCATCCAAAAATCCCGAAAACTGTTGGATATTGATCTCTTTATAATGATCCGACCCCGAGACGGTGATTTTCTCTATTCAGCAAAAGAATTTGAAATAATGGCAGATGATATTGCAATCGCCAAAGAACTGGGTGCAGACGGGGTTGTTTTCGGGATGCTAAAAAAAGATGGAAGTATTGATATTAGGCGGATGTCGTCGCTTGTTCGGCTAGCCAAACCAATGGAAGTCACCTTCCACCGTGCTTTTGATATGGCAGACAAGCCATTCAAAGCCTTAATTGATATAATTGAAACAGGTTGTGATAGAATTCTTACATCAGGTCAAAGAGCAAAAGCATTCGATGGGATAGAATTGTTGCGTGAATTGAACGACCGAGCCGGAGATGAAATCAGCATTATGGCTGGTTCTGGAGTCAATAGTTCAAATATAGATGACATCGTTACGAAAACAGGCCTCCGGGAAGTTCATATGTCGGGTCACACTTTGATACCGAGTGGCATGATCTACAGGAAAAAGGGACTGACCATGGGTAGTGCCAGTAGTGATGAATTTGGCATTCATTCCATTAATTCTGAGGAAATCGCTAAGGTGAAGCAAATACTTGAAAATCTTAGTTGAGCTACAGGCTACTTAATAGAAGAAATGGTATATTGTTTCCATGAATGAATTCAAGAATAAAACCGTATTCATCACTGGAGCAAGTAGGGGGATAGGATTGGCGATAGGTATAAGACTGGCACAGGAAGGGGCCAATATTGTGATCGCAGCGAAAACTGCAGAGGCTCATCCAAAATTACCAGGAACAATCTTCACCGCTGCAAAAGAAATTGAAGAGGCAGGAGGAAAGGCCCTGCCTTTGGTAGTAGATATCAGATTTGAAGAACAAGTTCAGGAAGCTGTTACCAAGGCTGTGGAAACATTCGGAGGTCTGGATATTTGCATCAACAATGCCAGCGCCATCAGCCTTACACCAACTTTAAAAACTGACATGAAGCGCTATGACCTGATGCATCAGGTAAATACCAGGGGAACATTCCTTACTTCAAAGATTTGCATACCTCATCTGATGAAATCTGAAAACCCTCATATTCTCAACCTATCACCGCCACTAAATTTTGAAGCCAAATGGTTCGCACCACATGTAGCTTATACAATTGCCAAATTTGGTATGAGCCTTTGTGTTTTGGGTATGGCGGAAGAACTCAGGGAGCATAATATTGCCGTAAATGCACTGTGGCCTAAGACCACAATAGCGACGGCTGCTGTTCAAAATTTGCTTGGTGGTGAACAACTTATTAATATGTCGAGGAAACCAGAAATTATTGGAGACGCAGCATATTATATTCTTAGAAGAAGAAGTTCAGAAAACACGGGTAACTATTATGTCGATGAGGAAGTTCTGAGGTCGGAAGGAGTTACTGATTTTGACAGTTACAATGTTGTTCCAGGGAATGACCTCATGCCAGACTTTTTTATCTGATATAGTATGTACGCTTAAAACAACCCCCATGACTAAGAGGAGTAAAACGCAAAACGATCAGATACCAATTCTGGTTCAGAATGACCCATGGCTGGAGCCATATGTTGTCGAAATACAAAGGAGGTTAGACAGTTTTCAATCGGAGCTTGATAACATCAAGAACGCCGCAGGTGGTTTAAAAGCATTTGCCGAAGGTTACAAATATTTCGGTTTCAATTATGATAAAAAGGAAAAAGGATGGTGGTACCGCGAGTGGGCACCAAAAGCTTACAATCTCTCCCTTATTGGCGATTTTAACAATTGGGATCGCAAGGCCAACCCATTAGAAAAAAATAATCGAGGATTCTGGGAAGTATTTCTTCCCGATTCTGAATACAAGGATAAACTTATTCATGACTCGGATGTCAAAGTGCACATAAGTGGTGCAAATGGTGAGATGGATAGAATTCCAGCCTACATTGAAAGAGCTACCCAGCCTGAGGGTAGAATAGACTATGTAGGAAAATTTTGGAACCCACCAGATGCCTTTAAATGGACTGACAAAAATTTCTCTCCTCAAAAGGCGAAAGATATGCCGTTGATCTATGAATGTCATATCGGGATGGCACAAGGGAAGGAAGGGGTAGGTACTTTCCGGGAGTTTACAGATAATGTGCTGCCCAGGATTAAGGATCTTGGCTATAATACGATCCAGACAATGGCTATTCAGGAGCATCCTTATTATGGCTCTTTTGGCTACCATGTAAGTAATTTTTTCGCCGTATCCAGTCGTTTTGGCACTCCGGATGATTTCAAATACTTGGTGAACAAAGCCCATGAGTTGGGTATAGCCGTCGTAATGGATTTGGTGCATTCTCATGCTGTTAAAAATATATCCGAGGGGATCAACGAGTTCGATGGAAGTGATGATCAATACTTTCATTCCGGAGGTAGAGGATATCACAATGCCTGGGACAGTAAACTCTTCAATTATGGAAAATGGGAAGTAAGGCAGTTCATGCTTTCAAATGTTCGGTATTGGATTGAAGAATATCATGTTGATGGTTTTCGATTTGATGGTGTCACTTCCATGCTATACATGCATCATGGTGACATATCGTTTGATCACTATGACAAATACTTTGTTTCAGAAGTTGATTGGGACAACCTTCTGTACCTTCAATTGGCTAATGAATTGGCTCATTCGCTGAAACCGGGGATAATAACTATTGCTGAAGACATGAGTGGAATGCCCGGGCTGTGTAGACCTCAGAAAGAAGGTGGAGTTGGTTTTGATTTTCGCCTGGGAATGGGTTTACCGGATTACTGGATAAAGCTGTTGAAAGAAAAGCGTGATGAAGATTGGAACATACATGAATTATGGGAAACCA
The DNA here is from genome assembly GCA_027592755.1 of Bacteroidota bacterium. Taxonomy (GTDB): domain Bacteria; phylum Bacteroidota; class Bacteroidia; order Cytophagales; family Cyclobacteriaceae; genus JAJCYL01. Next base: position 42,897 of record JAQCLE010000026.1, read on the forward strand.
TGGCCAATCGACGTTATGGGGAGCGTACCATTGCCTACGCTGAATCTCATGATCAGGCCATCGTAGGTGACAAAACCATTGCATTTTGGCTGATGGACAAGGAAATGTACACCCATATGCGCAAAGATATTGACAGTCACCTCATTGACCGCGGAATAGCATTTCACAAGATGATTCGGTTTTTTACAATGATATTGGGCGGTGAAGGATATCTCAATTTTATTGGGAATGAGTTTGGACATCCGGAGTGGATTGATTTTCCAAGAGAGGGTAATGGATGGAGCTACAAGTATGCCCGTCGGCAGTGGTCCTTAGTGGATAATATGGAATTACGTTATGAATTTCTAAACAACTTTGATCGGGCAATCGTCCATCTGACAGGGAAGTATCATGTATTGCAAGCACTCGCTGCTCAACAGATTAATATGGATCAGGATAATCTTACATTGATTTTTGAACGAAATAATTTGATATTCTTGTTCAATTTCCATTGGGCAAACAGTATTGCCGACTATCGTTTCAAGGTCCCGCATGCAGGAAAATACAAAATTATCCTCAATTCTGATGATGCCGATTTTGGGGGTTTTTCCCGTGTGGATAATTCCATAATACATCATTCAGTCAGTTTATTGGGAGAAAACTTTATGAGTGTTTATTTGCCCAATCGTACCTGCCTGGTGATTGAGAGTCTTAAATGAGTTGGTAATGAATGCAACTAACTCAAATTCTGATGGTCTATGGGATAAAGACTTTTAAATATGAAAACAATATTAACGCTGGTCTATGTTCTGATCGTATTTAGCCTTAGGGCACAGCAAATTCAAGACAGGCCTCAAACTGAATTCACCAAAATTGATTTGGGAGGGGCATTTGAAGTTGAAATCAAGGAAAGTTCCCGACATCACGTGAGAATTGATGCAGATGAAGAATTAATGCCTGACATTGTTACAGAAGTTAATGGCAGTACCCTGAAGGTTTATATTGACCGTAAAAGATATGATTCAAAGCGAAAATCCTCTTTAGTTATTGAGTTTGTCAGATTAGAGGAGATTGAAATCAGTGGAGCGGTAGATATAATTTCCGCCGGAAAAATCAGAGCTGATGATTTTAAACTCGACTTTTCCGGTGCAGGTGAAGCGAAACTTGAATTAGAATGCTCTAGGTTGGTTGTAGATATTTCAGGTGTTGGCGATATTGAAATTGAAGGAAGGGCAAATGAGCAAACCATCGATATATCAGGAGCGGGAACCTATGACGCGTATGATTTCGACTGTGATATCACCAATGTAGAAACGTCAGGCGTCGGTACGGCAGAAGTAATAGCAAATAAAGAGATCAAAGCAAGTACCTCTGGAGTAGGATCGATAAGATACCGAGGTAATCCTGGCCGTGTCGATATTAGCACTTCAGGAATTGGAAGCATTAAGAAAGGATGATAGTGCCCTTTTTTAAAAAGTCGATCAGCTTCGAACCATTTTGTTGATATTACTTAGTCCTTTGTCAACTCACCAGGAGATTTATTGCTGACACCGCCCGAATAATACTATTCGTGTTGTTCCTATTCGTTATTCTATAGCCGATAAAGGCCTTACATCTCCCCTTAATTTATGTTTAGAGGTTTCCATAATCGTAGAGGATATTTCATGTGTTTTGACGAGTTTTATCCTGTGTTCGTCGATAAAGTCAAACTTTTATTGATGAGAAAGGTATAAAGT